>JBKEFO010000043.1:0-14931 GCA_046709585.1 Marivirga sp. | reverse complement strand
AATGGTGGGATATCCCAGTAAGAATAGAAGACGACTACTTAATCACCACTGATGGTATCGAACTACTATCAGACGACGCACCCAGAAAAAGTAGCGAAATAGAAGCCCTCATGAAGGAAGTTAGTGCGTTCGAGCAATTCAACTTGCCTACGCTGGAAGACTAGCTAACCGAAGCCTTTTTTTATCTGAAACTCAAATAAAGCAGTTGAGCAGATGAACATAGGTTTACAATACATAGCTGAAGCTGAGAAGATCGTTGCAGCATCATTGAATATGCCCCGCTTCTAGACAATTAAATTTGCTAGTTTTGCACGATCCATCAATACTTAAAATCCGTGATTCAGACAATATGAAACGCATACTCACCACCCTTTCCCAAAAATGGCCTGAATACCTGCTAGAAATCTTGGTGTTGATCATTGGTATTTACGGTGCCTTTGCAGTGGAGAACTGGAAAGAAGATAAGCAGAACCAAGCAAAAGAGTTATCCATTATTAAAGACATTCATGAGGAGTTTAATCAGAATATCAAGGTATTGGCAAAGGTGAAAAACGGACACAATATTTCATACCATAGTGCTTTGCAACTTAAAAACATGTTTCCCATAAAGCCAGCAGAAACAAATCTAGATTCCGTAAGCCACCACCTATTTAGCACTTTAACCAATTGGACATTTGAGCCCGTACAGGGTAGAATCAAATGGCTAGTGAACAGTGATAATTTCGACTTAATACAAAATAAAGCCTTACAAGAAGCTTTGATCTCTTGGGAAAGAACTTATGAAGATTATCATGAAGATGAACAACTTGCCTACAGCTTTAATGAAGCCATTCTATTTCCCTATATATCTGATCATTTTGGCTTCCATATACATTTAGATGACAAGAGAATTGATTTAGCTGAATTGACTACTGTGAAATTTGAAGCAATGGTTGACAATAGGATTAACTACTTGAGAAATATTTTATACAATGAAACCAAAGAATTGGAAAGGTTGGAAGCACTCATTAACAAGATTGTACTATTGACTAGACCTGAGGATATGTAGGAAAACAGCCCATCAATGAAATAAAACTATTACTAAGCGTCCTAAATCATCCTCTTCATGAAAGCAGCCATCACCACACAAGCAGGAGGCCCTGAGCTTATCCAATTACAAGAAGTACCGCAGCCCAAATCCAAGGCTGGCTGGGTGCTCATTCAAGTGAAAGCTTTCGGACTCAATAGATCGGAGCTCTTCACCCGTAGAGGCGATTCACAGGGGGTAGATTTCCCAAGGATACAAGGCATTGAGTGTGTAGGCATAGTAGCCGATGACCCTTCTAATACCTATCAAAAAGGGCAGCAAGTTGCAGCCATCATGGGTGGCATGGGGCGCTTCTTCGATGGCGGCTATGCAGAATATGCTTTGGTACCTCTGGAGATTGTATTCCCTTTTGAAAGCACCTTAGCTTGGGAAACATTAGGCGCCATTCCAGAAATGTTCCAAACCGTATCGGGCTCCTTAAACCAAGCATTAGAAATTGAGCAAGGAGAAGTACTACTTATTAGAGGTGGTACTTCATCGATTGGCATGCTGGCCTGCCAATTGGCCAAAACAAAAGGCTTAACCGTTATTTCCAGTACGCGCAACCCCGCCAAAAAACAAGCCCTATTTGACAATGGTGCCGACCATGTGGTGATAGATGAGGGCAGGGTTGCTGATCAGGTCAAGGCCTTGTACCCGCAAGGCGTACATAAAGTATTGGAACTGATAGGTACGCAAACTCTCAAAGATTCATTAAAATGTATTGCCACTAAAGGCATGGTTTGCATGACGGGTATTTTAGGCAATGAGTGGAGCATGAAGGACTTCACTCCTATGGGAGATATTCCCTCCTTAGGCAGGCTCACCGTGTATATGGGTGAATCGAAAAATCTCTCCAAAGCACTGCTGCAAGAATTTATTGAGGCTGTAGAAAAAGGCGAAATCCGCCTCAATATAGATAAAGTCTTTAAACTAGAAGAGGTAGCAGCAGCGCACCAATACATGGAAGACAACCGCGCCAAAGGTAAGTTGGTAATTAAAACATGATGGTACCCTAGCTAGTAAAAGTTCATGGTTAGAAAGCCTACTTCTGTTCATTATAGCGTTGCATCACCACATTAATTTATGGAGAATATTGGCGATAACAAGTTTCATTAATGCCTTTCCTAGCGCTTAGCAATTTGCTAATAGTTTTTCTAAATAATAAATTGGTAGTGACTGGGTAAGTTAATTCCCTTCGTAGTGTGAATAACAAGTTTTTTGAGATAAACACCTCAATAGCCAGCGTTTTCAAAGTATTATACGTTAACAATATTAATCTATGTTAATTAAAGAGGCAATGACATTTGTAAGGAGGAACAAATAATGAAATTATACATCAAGTACATGGTGAGTTTGAGATGCAAATTACTAGTGAAGGAAGAACTTAAGAAACTAGGGCTGCACTATGTGATTGTTGATTTGGGAATGGTTGAAATTCTTGAAAATATTTCTAAAGAACAGCACGATAAACTCCAGAATAAGCTACACAAAGTAGGGTTAGAATTATTAGATGACAAAAGAAGTATCATCATTGAAAAAATTAAGAATACCATCATTGAAATGGTGCACTATGCAGAGGAAATGCCTAAGGTGAATTATTCTGATTATATCAGTGAAAAATTAGGGTACGATTATACTTATTTGGCCAATGTATTTTCAGAGGTAAAAGGAATTACCATCCAGCAATTTATTATCGTAAATAAAATAGAAAGAGTAAAAGAGCTCCTACTCTATGAGGAGCTGAACCTCACCGAAATAGCCTACAAAATGCATTATAGTAGCGTGGCCCACTTGTCAAATCAGTTTAAAAAGGTAACAGGTTTAACACCGACATATTACAGACACTTAAAAGACAAGCGTTTACAGAACTTAGAAGATTTATAATAGGCCAGTGTCAAAGTGTTAATTGCGCATTATTTTCTATTATAACCCTAATTTAAAGAAGCAAATTTGATCCGAAAGCCTTTACTAACAGCCCGATCCTTAACCAATTGTTAATAGGACCTCGCTATAAAAGCACATCCTCCACCTCAATCCCCTATAAATCCCTATAAAAAAAGTCACCTTATCTCCTTGAATATGTGATATATGTAACAATTTCATAGTTGAATGTAATGCTTTTTTACCCATTCTGAAGGACCTTTATTAAAAGAGGTTATGATGTCATGAGCAGAAGCTTATAATGATGTTAAAATAAGAATACTATATAAGCCAATAGTTCATCCCGTGTAGCCGTTTGCCATTAAACTTAAGCACATGATTGATCTAAAAAAGGAGGGAATTATCCTCGATACAACAGAATTGGAATTCGAAAATGAAGGCGTATTAAATCCTGCTATTATGCAGGAAGGTAATACAGTTCATATCTTTTACCGTGCAGTACGGAAGGGCAACCATTCTACTATTGGATATGCTAAATTAGATGGACCTCTTAATGTATCTTCTAGAAATGATCACCCGTTACTGGTACCTGAGTTTGAGTATGAGTCGCAAGGCTTAGAAGATGCCCGTATTGTTAAAATAGAAGGAGTCTACTACCTCACTTTTACTGCTTATGACGGTATAAACGCGCTGGGTGCATTGGCTACCTCAACGGACCTAGTAAATTTCAAACGGCACGGAATTATAGTACCCCAGCTTACCTATCATGATTTTCATCGAATGGCAGAAAGCAACCTACACTTGAATGAAAAATACAAGCGATTTCATATCCAAGTCAACTTGAATGAAAACATTCATAAGATGGTCTTATTAGCAGACAAAAACCTTATTTTCTTCCCTAGAAAAATCAATGATAAATACTATTTTCTACATCGTATCAAACCTGATATTCAAATCGCATGTGTCGACAATGTTCAGAAGTTAAGCGAAGGGTTTTGGCAAGATTATTTGATGCATTTCGATAAATCGATTTTAATGACTCCAAAATACGATCACGAGGCCAGTTATATTGGTGGTGGTTGCCCTCCAATTGAAACAGAAGAGGGCTGGTTGTTGATTTATCATGGTGTGCACGATACCGTTGATGGTTATGTGTATTGCGCTTGTGCAGCCTTACTTGATTTAGAAGACCCCACAAAAGAGCTTGCACGTCTACCCTTATCGCTATTCGAACCGGAGGATCCCTATGAATTAGAAGGAGTAGTTAATAATGTAGTTTTTCCCACTGGAACAGCTCTTTTTGGAGATACACTATACATTTATTACGGTGCAGCTGACACCCATATAGCCGCAGTATCTCTTAATATAAAAGAACTTATTTTTGAACTCTTGAACCATACCTTATGAGTAAGCAAGAAATATTAGTAATCACCTCCTTTCCACCCCGAAAATGTGGGATAGCGACCTATAGTCAGGATTTGATTCATGCAATTGAAGACAAATACACTAGGGATTTTAACATAAAGGTTTGTGCCTTACAAAATAGTGAAGTACGACTAGATTACCCAGAGCAGGTAAAGTATATTCTTAAAACATGGATTAAGGAGGACTACAAGAAATTGGCGAAGAAAATCGAGCTGAATAAAAACGTAAGCATTATTTATTTGCAACATGAATTTGGCTTGTACGGTGGCGAGCTAGGAAGCTACCTTCTTGACTTCCTTGGACTGGTAAGAGTACCCATTATTACAACCTTTCATACCGTTTTACCAAATCCCTCCGAGGAAAGGAAGCGCATCGTAGGCCAAATCATCGACTTATCTTCCAAAGTCATTGTAATGACACATCTATCCGATGACATCCTAAATAGAGATTATGAAATAGATGGTAGTAAAATCGAGATAATTCCACATGGCACACACTTGATAAGCCCGCAAAAAAATGTAAAGAAACAAGATAAACCCTTCCCCGACAGGACTGTTTTATCAACTTTTGGTTTAATAAGTGAAGGAAAAAGCATAGAAACTGCACTTGAGGCTTTACCGCGTATCGTTGAAAAATTCCCTGATGTACTTTACCTAATTCTTGGAAAAACCCACCCAGAAGTTTTGAAAAATGAGGGTGAGAAGTACCGTCATCTGTTACTTGAGAAAGTAGAAGAGCTCAAATTGGGAGAACATGTACTATTTGTGAATAAATATCTTTCACTGAAGATATTGCTTGAGTATCTACAACGAACCGATATTTATCTGTTTACTTCAAAGGATCCACAACAGGCTGTGAGTGGTACCTTAGCGTATGCTTTATCTGCTGGCTGCCCAGTTATTTCTACGCCAATTCCACATGCTTTAGAGCTACTTGACGGAGCCGGTAGTAGCTTTGATTTTCAGGATTCCGAAATGCTAGCCGATGCTGCCCTGTCGATGCTTTCTAACCCGAAATTGATGGATGAAATGCACATGAATGCACTGCATAAAATTTCACCAACCACTTGGCAAAACTCGGCAATTGCGCATATGGAGATCGCTATTTCACTTCTGAGCGAGGCACACTTTTCTCCTGAATACCTGTATCCACCCATTAACTTGCAGCATATCAAAAGACTTACAACAGAATTTGGCATTATTCAATTTGCAAATATCGATGTACCAGATCGGTCTTCTGCTTATACTATTGATGATAATGCCAGAGCACTTATTGCCCTTACGAGCAATTTTCAACTGACAGGAGATCTGGAAGACCTTCATCTTATCAATATTTATTTGAAATTTATCCTCTTCTGCCAGCAGGCAGATGGATCCTTTTTAAATTATGTTGCTATTAATAAAGAGTTTTTTGAAAAGAATAGAGATGAAAACCTGGAGGATGCCAATGGACGTGCAATTTGGGCTCTGGGAGAGTTTCTTTCTTTACCTCGCTTAATCAATTCTCATTCACTGAAACAGGTAGAGGTGGCATTCCGCAAAGCACTGCAAAAAATTTGTCAACTTCAATCACCTCGAGCGATCGCCTTTAGCATTAAAGGTCTATGCTTTTTCTACAAACATAAGAATGATCCAGAGATACTAAAAATCATAACCAAACTTGCAGATAACCTCATATCGAAATACCGAGGTGTTTCAAATAAAAATTGGCAATGGTACGAGCACTACCTTACATATGGTAATGCAGTAATACCAGAGGCTATGTTATTCGCTAGT
The DNA here is from genome assembly GCA_046709585.1 of Marivirga sp. Lineage (GTDB taxonomy): Bacteria > Bacteroidota > Bacteroidia > Cytophagales > Cyclobacteriaceae > Marivirga. The sequence goes on along the minus strand of JBKEFO010000043.1, from coordinate 8,781 downwards.
AAATGCACTCAAAGTCCACTCTACAGAGAAACGGCAAAAAAGACATTCGATTTTCTCTTATCTATTACCCACACCAATGGGAACATGTCCGCCATCTCAAATATTGGTAGGCACTACCAAGGTCAGGAGAAAAAACCTTTCGGCGAGCAGCCTATAGAGTTTACCTATACCATCTTAGCACTTGAATCCTTCTATAAAGAGTTTAAGGATGCCTTGTATTTGCAACTCATGCGATCCACTTTCAACTGGTTCTTGGGTAAAAACCACTTGCACTATATCATCTACAACCCATGCACAGGCGGATGCTATGATGGCTTGGAAGAGCATCACGTAAATTTAAACCAAGGGGCAGAATCAACTGTAAGTTACCTGTTAGCAAGACTTACAGTAGAAAAATACGCCAATATTAAGGTAAATAGGCAAGCAGCTATTCATTCTAAAACCACAGTTGGCAATACCAGAACTAGAGCATCTATAACGGTAATTAAATAACAGATGAGCTGAAATAACACTAGCATCTTAAACTTTACAAAAGTTTAAACTAAACCCTTTCAAAGGGTAGAGAATACTGGAACAGAAAAAGAAGCCAAATGGGTAAACTTTAAGTTTGGAATACTAAATCAAAATCAAATGGAAACTACAGAACAGGAAAAAGGTAAGAGTTTTATTATCGTGGAGATTATTGAGTACATACCAAAATCAGTAGTTATGCAAACTATCATTAAAAAAACCACTGGAAATGTCACGGTTTCATCATTTGATACGGGCGAGGCTTTAACAGAAAAAACTACTCCTTTCGACACCTTTTTACAAGTACTTGATGGTAAAGCCGAGGTAGTGATTCAGGATCAATCAAATTTCTTGGAGACCGGTGAATCAATTATTATCCCAGCACATTCTCGACACGCTATCAAAGCAAATGTGAGGTTCAAAATGATTTCAACCGTTATTAAAAGTGGGTATGAAGATATTAGTATATGCTAAAGCTACTTCATGCGAAACATCATAAGTTGAGAATTACTAATTCAACGATCTAGCTTTAGCTTAAAGAAAACCCGCATGATAACAATTGAAAGAGCTAACATTGATTAGCTATTACATAATAAGAAATGTTGCTAAACCTTGCTAGTCGCAGCAAAATAACTATCAAGCTGCCCTTCCTCTTTCAGCTTACCGACGCTGGTCTTTACTAAATATATGGGATATATATAAATCTTCTGCATTAGTATGTAATGCCTTTAAACAGTAAGTAAACGAACTTTAACTAATCATCATTCAGTTTCACCTTAATGTTAGAAAAGATGTCAAATACTGCAATTTCAATAAAAAAAGCGCCTTCAAACGGAAGCGTCGCTGAGATTAAAACGACTATGAAAGGCCTTGTTTATAATGGCCCTGGTAAGATAGAATTCAAGGCCATCCCCAAGCCTACAATTGAAAAGCCAACAGATGCAATTGTGAAGATTGTAAAAACTACTATCTGTGGTACAGATTTAGGGATTTTGCATGGCAAAACACCTTCTGTACAAGCTGGCACTACGCTGGGCCATGAAGGTGTAGGTATTATCGAGTCTGTGGGATCTGCAGTGACTAACTTTAAGAAAGGTGATCAAGTGATTATCTCCTGCATTACCGCATGTGGCACTTGCGAGTATTGTAAGAAACAAATGTATGCCCATTGTAAAGACGGCGGCTGGATATTGGGCCACCTCATTAATGGTACACAAGCAGAATACGTTCGTATCCCTCATGCCGACAATAGCTTATATAATGCTCCTGAAGGAATGAATAATGAAGCCCTAGTCATGTTGAGTGATATACTGCCAACAGGTCATGAGATAGGGGTATTAGATGGATGTGTGAAACCAGGTGATACTATTGCCATAGTTGGATCCGGACCAATTGGAATGTCTGCGCTACTTACAGCACAATTCTATTCCCCTGCAAAGATTTATATGATCGACCTCGATGATAACAGATTAGCACTAGCAAAAAAATGGGGTGCTACTGAAACTATCAATTCTGGTACAAAAGATGCTATCGAACAAATTATGTCAGAAACTCCTGATGGGGTAGATGTCGCTATTGAGGCTGTAGGTGTTCCCGCAACATTCGACATTTGCCAGCATATTGTTCGCCCCGGTGGACATATAGCAAATGTAGGTGTTCATGGTAAAAGTATTGATCTACAAATTCAAAACCTGTGGATTAAGAATATTACAATCACCACGGGGCTGGTCAATACTAATACAACTCCTATGCTACTAAAAACTGTTACCTCCGGAAAGGTGCAACCAGAAAAGTTAATTACCCACCATTTTAATCTTGATGAAATAATTCACGCCTATGAAGTTTTTGGTAACGCAGCAAAAGAAAAAGCACTAAAAATTATCTTAACTAACTAAGATGATAATCACTATCCAGAACCGAATAAATATGAAGATAATAGATAGGAAAGCTATTGCCGTAGCTTTCCTATTCAGTGACTGATGCCAAGATAATTCAACGAATACATTAAGAAGTGGATAAAAAATCAAATTCTGGAAGAGTAACAAGCATACGCGGTAGTGTAGTTGACGTCTACTTTGAGCATCATTTACCAGCCATTAATACCTTATTGCTTACAGCTAAGGATGAAAATATTAAGATGGAGGTTTTTACGCAGCTAGATGCTCATCATGTGCGTGGCATTGCTTTAACCCCTACACAAGGTCTCGCACGTGGGATGATCGTTCAATCGACTGGAAAACAACTTTCAGTACCTATAGGTAAAAATATTATCGGTCGTATGTTTGATGTTTTCGGAAACACTATTGACCATTTGGAGCCCTTAACCGATCTAAGATGGAAGGCCATACACCAAGCCCCTCCTCCACTAGCAAAAAGGTCTACAAAATCTGAAGTTTTTATTACGGGTATCAAGGCCATAGATGTACTCATTCCACTTGAACGCGGTGGTAAAGCTGGCTTATTTGGTGGCGCTGGAGTAGGGAAAACGATCTTGTTAACCGAAATGATCCATAATATGGTAGGTCACAACAAGGGCGTGAGTATGTTTTGCGGAATAGGGGAGCGATGCCGCGAAGGCCATGAACTGTATCACGAAATGAAAGAAGCAGGCGTATTGGAAAATATGGTGCTATTATTTGGACAGATGAATGAGCCTCCAGGTGCTCGATTTAGGGTAGGGCATGCAGCATTAACCATGGCTGAGTATTTCCGTGATGAAGAACATAGAGATGTCCTCTTGCTGATAGATAATATTTTTCGCTTTATACAGGCAGGAATGGAAGTATCAGGCTTGATGGGGCAAATGCCTTCCCGCCTGGGTTACCAACCCACGCTAGAAACGGAATTATCTAAACTGGAAGAACGGATTGCCAACACAGATGCGGGAGCTATTACTTCTATTCAAGCAGTATATGTACCAGCAGATGACTTGACTGATCCGGCAGCTGTACACACCTTTTCGCACTTATCTGCATCCATTGTACTTTCTAGAAAAAAAGCAAGTGAAGGCCTCTATCCTGCCATAGACTTATTGCAATCTAATTCTAAAATGGCGACACCTGATATTATAGGAAAAAGGCATTATGAATTGGCTAAGGAAATACGCAAAACATTGGCACATTATGAAGAACTAAAAGACATTATTGCTATGCTAGGCTTAGAACAATTATCGGCCCAAGATCACCACATTGTGAACAGAGCCAGACGCCTAGAACGTTTTCTAACTCAACCCTTCTACGCTACCGAAAAATTCAGCGGTATAAAGGGAAAAGAAGTGAGTTTAGAAGACGCCCTAACAGGTTGCGAGCGTATTCTCTCCGATGAATTAAAAGAGCTCCCAGAAAGTGCTTTTTACATGATTGGCAACATTAATGAGGCTACAAAAAAATGGGACTAAAAAAGTTAAAAAAATAATGATGATGGAAACAAAGAGGTCACAAAAGTGCCAGAGGAGGAAAGTACCTAGCTAGTACATACGCTATACTTGCTACTAAATACTTGATACTAATTACTAACAGATGCATCTAAAAATATTACTACCATTTCGTGTATTTGAAGACATTCAAAATGTGAAGTCAATTATTATAGAAACAAGTAAAGGTGCATTTGGGCTTTTACCTCACAGATTGGATTGTGTTGCCGCTTTGGTACCAGGGATTTTAACCTATGAGACAGACAGCAAACAGTATATAGCCATTGATAAAGGAGTAATGACAAAAGCAGGTCAAGAGGTAGTTGTATCAGTGCGCAATGCAATTAGAGGAGCAAGCTTAGAGGAATTGAATAAATCTGTGGAGACAGCATTTATACGTCTGAATAATAGCGAAAAGGAAAGGCGGTCGTCCATGGCAAAAATGGAAAGTGGCTTTATCATCAACCTGGAAAAATTTAGAGACCAATAAGATGAATGATGCTGATAAAAAGAACAGAAATGAACTGAGTAGAGAGGTTCGCGATAAGGCCAGAAGAAAACTCAAAGCACAAAAAGAAGAACATCGAAGTGTATGGTCAGGATTAGGTATGTTTGGACTGATAGGCTGGTCAATTGTGGTACCCACATTGGTGGGAGCAGCACTGGGAGCATGGTTAGACAGGAAATATCCACAATCCTTCTCCTGGACCTTGAGCTTATTGCTTTTAGGTTTGATTTTAGGTTGTCTGCTCGCTTGGCAATGGGTAGAAAAAGAACGTCAAGATATAAATCAAGATGAAGATGAATGAACTACTTCTTATGATAATTGCCCTCCTCACAGGAGCAGCATTGGGCAGTGTTTTCTTTGGAGGACTTTGGCTGACTATTAGACAGGCAATGGCCTCAAAAATACCTGCTTTATGGTTTCTGGGAAGTTTTGTTTTAAGAACAGGAATTGTTTTAGCTGGCTTTTATTTCATTATGCAATCTGGCAATTGGCAAGATGGTTTGATCTGCCTAATTGGTTTTATTAGTGCTCGATTCATCTCTATCCGCTTAACGAAGGCTTATGAAGAGAAGAACAAGCTTAACAGCAAAGAAAGAAAGGAGGCTATAGATGAAGCTTAGCCCCGACCAAACTGTTTTTTGGGAATATGGATTCTTTTCCCTCAACCTAACCATCGTTACCACTTGGGGTATAATGCTTTTATTGGTAATTTCTGCCAAGCTCATTACCCGTAAATTGAAATCTGAAATAAGTATCTCACGCTGGCAATGCTTCTTAGAGATGTTAGTTACAGGCATCAATCAGCAAATTAAAGAAGTGGGCTTAAAGTCGCCCGAACAATACATAGGTTTTATAGGTACACTATTTTTATTTATAGCAGTATCCAACCTATTGATTATTCTACCATGGTATGAACCGCCAACAGGATCACTTTCTACCACAGCAGCGTTAGCAATTTCAGTGCTATTTGCTGTCCCCTTTTTTGGAATAGAGAAGACTGGCTTCATCGGCTACCTAAAAACCTATGTCAAACCAACCTTTATTATGCTGCCATTCAATATCATTAGTGAAATATCCCGTACACTCGCTTTGACAATCCGTCTGTTTGGAAACATCATGAGCGGAGGTTTGGTAGTGGCAGTTTTACTAAGTATCGCACCATTTATATTTCCTATTATCATGACTGCCTTAGGTCTCTTAACAGGAATGGTACAAGCCTACATTTTCAGCATTTTAGCTACCGTTTATATCGCGGCGGCCATCAAGGGAAATAAAAAGAAATTATTAAATGAACAATCAATTTAAAAAAGGAGGTAACAAATGGACAACATAACAATTATAGCAATTGCATCAATTATTACAGCAGGCTTCACCACAGGAATTGGCTGCATGTTTCCAGCTATAAGTGAAGGCAAAGCTGTAGCGTCTGCCTTGCAATCTGTTGCACAACAACCCGATGCGGCACCAACTATCACAAGAACGCTATTTGTAGGTTTAGCCATGATCGAATCCACGGCCATCTACTGTTTTGTGGTATCTATGATACTTATCTTTGCTAACCCTTTTTGGAACTACATTTTAGCACAATAAGTCGATGGAAATCAATTGGTTTACAGTCGTAGCACAGCTTGTTAATTTCTTTATTTTAGTGTGGTTACTAAAGCGATACCTATATAAGCCTATTTTAAAGGGCATAGATGACAGGGAAAACAAAATTGCTGCCCAGCTGCAAGAGGCTGAAGTCAAGAAAGCTGAAGCAATACAAGAGCAAGAAGACTTCCTGCAAAAGAATCGTTTATTCGATCAAGAAAAGAAAGACCGGATGGATGAGGTGGCTGTCGCAACGGCAGAAGAACGCCAGAAACTACTGAACCAAGCACGAACAGATGCGGATGCTTTGACTACAGAATTATACGGTGCGGCAAAAGAACAACAGCAGCATCAGCACCTAGAGCTTAACCGCAAAATCAAGGACGAAGTCTTTGCTGTCGCTCGTAAAATGCTTTCAGAACTTGCTTCTGCAGGTTTGGAGGAGCAATTGGCTCAAGTCTTTATCAGACGCCTAAAAGCATTAAAAGAAGAAGAGTTAACACAGTTAAAAACTGCATTTGAAGGAAACCACATACCAATAGTGGTACGAAGCGCTTTTGTATTTCCAAAAAAACAACAGCAGCTACTGAAGAAAGCAGTCGATGAGGTACTGAAAGCAGACAGTTCACTGCAATTCGAGGAAACTCCTGCCCTAATCGGAGGCATTGAGTTGAGCACAAATGAATACAAAGTTGATTGGAATATTTCAGCATATCTCCGTGCATTGGAGGAAACGAGTTCCAAGAAAGCATCCACTAAAACACCTCATGTAGTAGAAAAAAAATGAAATCTGAAAGCAAAATCGACCATAGCATGCCTAATGTCTTCTCGCAATTAGAAGAGGCTAGAAAAGGGTACGCCTTTACTTTAAGCCCCCGTGAGGTAGGCTATGTAAGGAGCGTATCAGCTGGTATTGTTAAAGTTTCTGGTTTGCCAGGTGTAGGTTTCGAGGAACTGTTAAGGTTTTCGGAAGACCTATACGGAATTGCTTACAATATAGACGAAGATGAAATTGGCGTCATTCTACTTGGAGAAGACGCCTTACTGCAAGTAGGTGATGTAGTAGAAAGAACTAATCGGGTTATGGATATACCTGTCGGAAATGCCTTAATAGGTCGTATGCTCAATCCGCTAGGACAAGCGGTAGATGGAGAAGGAGCTATTCCGACTGAGGAGCGTCTACCAATTGAAAGGCCCGCGAAAGCCATTATGGATCGTGCACCTGTTAGCAAACCGCTACAAACAGGATTAAAAGTCATAGATGCACTTATCCCCATTGGTCGTGGCCAGCGAGAGTTGATCTTAGGGGATCGCCAAACAGGTAAAACTGCCATTGCTATTGACACTATCATTAACCAAGCCGACAAAAATGTAATTTGCGTATACTGTGCCATCGGTCAGCGTGCCTCCACTATTGCAAAGCTGATTGCTAACCTTAAAGAAAAGGGAGCTATGGAGTATACTGTTATAGTGGTGACGGAAGGGAATGATCCACCAGGGCTGAAATATATTGCCCCCTACGCAGCTACGAGCATTGCCGAATCTTTTATGGAACAGGGACGCGACGTGCTTATAGTGTACGACGACTTGACACACCATGCCAGAGCATATAGGGAGTTGTCTTTACTCTTAAGGAGACCTCCAGGAAGAGAGGCCTTTCCGGGAGATATTTTCTATATTCATTCCAGACTACTGGAGCGCTCTACTCATCTGAGCAAAAAGCTTGGCGGTGGGTCCTTAACAGCCCTACCTATCATTGAAACTGAAGCGCAAAACATATCCGCTTATATTCCTACAAACCTGATTTCCATTACCGATGGACAAATCTACCTTTCCCCAAAGCTTTTCGAACTAGGTATTTTACCTGCCGTGGATGTAGGAATATCAGTTTCTCGTGTGGGAGGAAAAGCACAATTACCCAGCTATCGTTCCGTAACAGGCAATTTAAAACTGGCTTATGCGCAATTTGAAGAACTGGAAAACTATGCTCGCTTTGGTACTCGACTGGATGAAGAAACCCGGAAAACCATTGAATATGGCAAAAGAATCCGCAGTTGGCTAGTGCAAGAAAGATTGCAACCTTTGTCAGTAGTAGAACAAATAGTAGTGCTGCTGGCGCTTACCAAAGGTTATTTTGATACCATTCCACTAGAAAAAACCCGTGAAGCCGAAGCTGAATTACAAAAGGCTTCCTCAGAACTTGATCCTGAACTCATCAAACGCTTGTTCTCAGGAGATAAACTATCTGAAACTGATCTAAAGGCCCTTTTGAACTTGGCAAAGGAAACGCTATCTCCTTTTGAGATGCCGAATGATGAAAAAGTAGCCACTAAAGAAGCAGAAAAAGCACTTTTGAAAGCCAAGACTGCAGAAATTGGTAGTAAACCGAAAATCCCACACCCGAAAGAATAAAGTTAATCAGAAATGCATATAGATAATTTTGATATTCAAGGTTTAACAAAGGAGCAGGTTACTTCTGCAAGGAAGCAATTTGGGCAAAACACATTAAATTACAAAAAGGAAAATACTGTTTTAGATGCCTTAAAAAAATTAGCCCAAGAGCCAATGATTATTCTATTATTGGTGGCTTCCCTCATTTACTTTATCAGCGGCCAGCCTGGTGACGGCATCTTTCTGGCAGCCGCCATCATCATAGTTTCTGTTATATCACTCTACCAAGATTCAAGAAGCAGAAATGCCTTACAAAAGCTAAAAACCTTAACACAGCCCAATTGCAAAGTTATTAGGGATGGGACCATTG
>JBKEFO010000042.1:0-15232 GCA_046709585.1 Marivirga sp. | reverse complement strand
TTGAGCAATTTAACTTTGTCGAGCCTACCGCGTCAGAGCATTTATGGTTATATGAAGGGGTTACAGAATGGGCCTCCGATTTAATGCAACTTCGGTATGGAATGTTTGATAATCTGGAGATGTTTAATAGATTACAAGAGAAGCTTATGGTTGACGCAAGATATGATCCAGCGTATAGCTTGAGCAAGTTAAGTTTAACCTCTTATACAGACGAAGGGCAGCAGCAATATGGCAACATTTATCAGCGTGGCGCCCTCGTTGCTGGGCTATTAGATATTAGACTTTTAGAGTTGTCCGAAGGTAAAAGGGGACTTAGAGAGGTAGTTAATGAGCTGTCAAAAAAATACGGTGCAAAAAATGCTTTTCCTGAATCGAAGTTTTTCGATGTTTTTGTGGAAATGACTTATCCAGAAATTGCCGATTTCTTCGAGCAATATGTGAAAAATGCAAACCCATTACCGATTGAAACATATTACGCTAAGGTGGGAATTGATTATGTGGCTTCCTCAAAAACAGGAAACATGGTTCCTAGTTTAGGAATGGGTCTCGCGGCTCCTCAAGGAACCATCATTATTACAAACCCAACCGATTCAGCAACTGCCTTCGGCGTGATGGATAATGACGTACTCTACAAAGTAAATGGAGATGAGGTGAACTTGCAGAATGCAAGAATGGTATTTGGTACTTTAAGTCAGCAACCTATCGGCTATACTTATGAGTTAGTAGTAAAGCGCGGCGAAGAAGAGATAGTGCTAGGGGCCAAAATAATTGCTATAGAGGAATTGAAGCAGCACGTTTTTACTGTAGCGGAAGATGCTCCTGCCAATGCTAAAATGTTACAGGAAGCTTGGCTAAAAAACATGTAAATAGTATAAGTACTTGACAAACCCTACTTAATGTTTTAAGTAGGGTTTTTTTATGTAGCTCAGATTGTTTCAAAATATTATATTCTTTAGATTGATCGATTAAAGGACTTACGCGATATGAGTTTTAGTAGTAAATGTGTTATACTTTTCTTCCTTCTTCTGACGAGCACTATTTCAGAAACTATTTCACAAATTTCTGGCGTTGAAATTAGTCTAAATCAGGCTACTAAGCTCAGTAATATTGGAAAAAGTATTTTGGTTTATCAAGATACTAGCAACAGATTAACCTTTGAAGATATTTACCAAGGGCCTACCCGAAATAAGTTTGAAGCCGTTGAAAAAGATGTTCCTGGGTTTGGTATAAATGACGTAACAGTTTGGGTGAAAATAGACCTAATAAATACTTCCGAACGGACAGTAAATGACTACATAGAAATAGCTTTTGCTACATTGGACTCAGTTTTTTACTACCAAAAAAATGAGTCAGGCCTCGCTTGGCAAGAATTTTTTGCTAGCGATAGAATACCCTTTAGTAAGCGCCTAATCCAGCATAAAAATATTGTTTTCCCGCTAATTATAGCGCCAAAATCTTCCTCTACTGTTTATTTTAAGGTCCGTAACAAGGGGTCCATTATCTTGCCTATCAATATTATGCCTCAACAAGCCTTATATTCCGATGATTTAGCAGAGGAGTTGGGTTTTGGGATATTTTACGGTATCATGTTGGTAATGCTGGTATATAACTTACTCTTGGCATTTACTGCTCGGAGTATAACATATGTGTACTACGTAGGGATTATTGCAGGTAACCTGCTAACGCTTTCTGCATTAAATGGGCATGCCTTTCAATATATTTGGGGTGATATTCCTTGGTGGGCCAACCACGTGATTATTTTTGGTATTGGTTTGTGGATACTGTCTGCAAACTTGTTCGCGGCTAGTTTTTTGGATGCCAAAGCAGGAAAAAGAACGCTGTTTATAGCCTTTAGGGTCATGAAATTGCTGGGATTAGTAATCATTGTGTCCACTTTTGTTCTTGATTATAAAGATAGTCTCTTAATAGCCAATTTCGGGATAATATTTAATTGCTTCTTTCTTCTGTTTATGGGAGTTACCTATAGGTTAATGGGTGTAAAAGTGGCGGGCATTTTCAGCGTGGCTTGGACACTCTATTTGTTAGGGGTTCTCTTGTATACTTTAAGAAATTTGGGTGTACTTCCAGTAAATGTCTTTACAAGTCATATTTTAGAGATGGGAGCGATTAGTGAAGTATTGTTACTGTCAGTTTCTCTAGGTTATAAATATAGATTGCTAGAGTTAGATAAAAATCTTGCGCAACAAAACTCACTTGATATGTTGACAAGGAGCCAAGGGATGGTGCAGCAGCAAAATGCGCTCTTAGAAAGACGCATTCAAGAGCGAACTTCGGAGTTAAATATTAGGCAGCAAGAAGGTGTAGCGCAGAATGCAATTTTGAATGAACAAAATTCTCAATTGCTTGAAGCACAAATTATAATACAAGACCAGAATACACAACTACACAAGTACAATGACAATCTGGAAATAAAGGTGTCTCAAAGAACAGCAGATTTAAAAGAAACAAATCAAGAGTTAGCAGAGAACGTTCAAAAGCTCGAACAGTACGCATTTATGACTGCTCATAACCTCAGGGCACCAGTAGCTAGACTTTTGGGCCTAACGCAGCTTTTGGATATGGATCCTAATGTGGACAAGCATGAGTGGATAAATATTCTTTCCTTGGTAAAAGAAGAAGGAAAGAGTCTTGATGCTGTTATTAATGATCTGAATGCGATCTTAGAAATTAGAAAGGCAAAGGATCATATTAGCGAAAATGTAGACCTGCAGGAGATAACAGCTCAAGTGAAGAGGATATTAAGAGATTCATTAGAGAAGAATAATGTAAGCATAAATATCGATTTCTCAGAGCTCGAGGTGCTACGTACAAATCCTACCTACATCGAAAGTATCCTTTATAATTTGGTCTCTAATGCCATCAAGTATAGAGATATGGAGAGAACACCAATTATAGCTATTAAAAGCTACCAGCAGGGACAACATAAGGTGATAGAAATATCTGATAATGGTATTGGAATTAACTTGGAAAAGTACGGCGATGATTTGTTTGGTATGTACAAACGCTTCCACACACATGTCGATGGAAAAGGCCTCGGCCTATTTTTAGTTAAAAGTCAGGTAGAAATTTTGGGTGGAAAAATTGAGGTAAATAGTAAGATCGGTATTGGTACAAACTTCAAACTATTCTTTGTCTGAAGAGGGATCCTTTAGAACAATCTCAAAGCTTAAAATATTGGTGTTAATATTTATTTTCCAACATATGCCTTCCTCGTTATAGTAATAAATGTTTTTATCCCCATTAGGGATGTATAGAATAAATTTATTTTCCTCTTTAACCTCTGCAATTGTCACAAAATCATGAAAGCGCTCTGAAAATATGCTGTCTTTATGCACCGGTTTTTGAAAATACAGTTGAATCATACTTTTGTTAAGCATCGTTTTTTGCTTCTTATGAAATGATGCAATGTTACTTAAGTATAGGCCATCTTTAGACCACAGCAATTTAGACTCTTCTTCTATTTCTCCATTTTTTTTATAAATAAAGTATGCTTTCGTTAAGCAATCATTTTGAAATAGCGCCTCGTACATATAAACCATCTCTGTTTTTCTGAAGAGGGTATATTGAACATCGGAAATAGCGGAATAATAATTGGTTAGTGAATCTTTTTTGATTTTGTTTACTAACAAGCTACCTACTCTTTTTCCAGCAATATTAATGTCATAGATCAATTCTTGTGAATTTGCACTATGGGTAAAATAAAAACTCAGAAATACGAATGAAGCAATAATTCTCATTGCGATTGGTGAAGACGTTTAGGTAGCTTAACTAAGATTAATTCAATTTATTATTGAAGATAGGTAATAAAATTAGCCTGCCCAACCCTCACGGTCAAGACTCCTATATTGAATAGCTTCTGCTAAGTGTTCAATTTTAATATCTTTACTTTCAGCTAAGTCTGCAATGGTACGTGCTACTTTAAGAATGCGATCATAGGCCCTAGCAGAAAGCCCTAATTTTTCCATCGCGCTTTTCAGCAAAATCTTCCCGGAATTGTTTATTTGACAGATTTCTTTGACCATTTGTGAGGGCATGAGTGCATTGGAATGAATTGTAGGGTGCGCCAGGAAGCGTTCTTTTTGAATATCTCTGGCTTTGACGACACGTTCGCGGATAGTTTCACTGCTTTCTGCTTTTCGATCAGCGGTCATTTGATCAAAAGATACTGGTGTCACTTCCACATGAAGGTCTATTCGATCTAATAAAGGCCCACTTACTTTATTAAGATAGCGCTGCACGGTGCCAGGAGGACACACACATTCTTTGTCAGGATGGTTGTAGTAACCACAGGGGCAGGGGTTCATACTTGCCATTAGCATGAAGTTGGCAGGAAAGTCTACAGATACCTTTGCTCTGGAAATTGTTACACTCCTTTCTTCGAGTGGTTGCCTTAAGACTTCTAAAACGGTTCTTTTGAACTCAGGTAACTCATCTAGAAATAAAACGCCATTGTGCGCTAATGATATTTCACCAGGTTGCGGTATGCTGCCACCACCCACTAAAGCTACATCTGAGATAGTATGATGCGGCGCGCGATAAGGTCTAGTTGCTATTAAAGATGCGCCTGTTCCCAGCTTACCAGCTACGGAATGTATTTTCGTGGTTTCCAATGCTTCACCTAAGCTTAATGGAGGAAGGATAGATGGTAACCTTTTGGCAAGCATTGTTTTTCCTGCTCCTGGAGGCCCTATCATAATTACATTGTGGCCGCCGGCAGCAGCGATCTCCAAAGCTCTTTTTATATTTTCCTGACCTTGTACATCTGAGAAATCAGCTTCATAGCTGTTGAGGTTGGTAAAGAAAATATCTCTTGTATCTAATGTAAGGGGTTTAATAGCTGAGCTACCTTCTAGGAAAGTGATGGCTTCAGTGAGGTTTTCTACACCAATTACGTCCAAATTATTGACTATCGCTGCTTCCTCCGCATTTTTAATCGGGAGAATAAAGCCTTTGAATCCTTGTTTTCTTGCTTCTATAGCAATAGGCAGTACGCCTTTTATAGGTCTTAGGTGACCGTCAAGGGAAAGCTCACCCATTATTATATAATCTTCTATTGTTGGTGCATCTATCTGCTCCGATCCTTTAAGAATGCCTAACGCGATAGGAAGGTCATAGGCCGACCCTTCTTTTTTAACATCTGCAGGGGCCAGGTTAACAATAACTTTCTGGCGCGGCATACGATAATTGGAGTGCTTGATTGCCGCATCGATGCGGTATTCACTTTCTTTTATGGCATTATCGGGTAATCCCACCATGTGGAATTTAGTACCCATGCTTACATTTACCTCAATGGTAATTATACTTGCATCAACGCCATAAACAGAGCTGCCATAAGTTTTAGCTAGCATAGCCTAGTATTTTTTCGATTTGGAGAATTAAAATATGAATCACTTTGATGTGGATTTCCTGTATTCTATCAGCATATCCGTGATGTGCTACTCTGATTTCATGGTCACATAAATCAGCTAAATTTCCCCCATCTTTGCCAGTTAAGGCAATCACGTACATATTCTTTTCTTTTGCTGCTTTCGCGGCTTCAATAATATTTTTGGAATTACCACTGGTGCTAATGGCCAAAAGTACATCCCCCTTTTGACCTAGGGCTTCTACGCCACGGCTAAAAATATAGTCAAAGCCATAGTCATTGCCGACGCAGCTGATGTGGCTAGCATCGGAGATACAGAATGCAGCTAGTGCGGGTCTATTGTCTCTAAACCGACCACTTAACTCTTCAGCAAAGTGCATGGCGTCGCAGTGAGAGCCCCCATTTCCACAACTAATGATTTTATGACCGTTTTTAATCGAATCAGCTAAAACTATAGCCGCTTGTTTGATGCTTTGTAGGTTTTGGTCATTGTTGAGAAATGATTGTAGTAGGTGCTCCGCTTCTAATAATTCTTGTTTTATACTATCAATCATATACTTTATTAGTCTTCTCTTATTTCAGCACTTTCATCAGAAGCAGCACTGTTTGTGTCGTCTACTTTCAAAGGCGGAGCTGTTTTTTGAGGCTCACTTTCTTTCTTATCATAAAGTTTTGCCTTCAGCTCGTTCAAATCGTCTTGGTGTTTTTTATTTAATCCTTTTATGCTTTTCTGGTTCAGATAATCGAAAAGAATAGTTGTGGCGAATAAAATGAAACCTAGATAGGCACCATACATCATCAGGTCTAGCTTATTAAAAAGTTTAAGCAAGAAGTCAAAATTACCTCTACCAACGGAGAGCACAATTATGGTGGTAAGATGAAATATTGCTAAGGCGGCGTAAACAACTATCTTAAGGGTTTTCATATCTAAAAAGTCTGGTTTTTGGTCTGGTTATTAACAAATATAAAAATTATTTGGTCATTAATTCACAGACTGAATTTTTATCAATTTATTATATACCCCTTCCAGCGCTATTAAGGATTCATGAGTGCCTTCTTCTACCACTTCGCCAGCTTGGATTACATAAATATGGTCAGCCTCCTGTATCGTACTTAACCTATGTGCAATCACGATCGATGTACGGTTTTTCATTAAGTTACTTAAAGCTTCCTGCACGAGCTTTTCGGATTCAGAATCTAATGCAGAGGTAGCTTCATCAAGAATTAAGATTTCCGGGTTTTTTAAAATGGCCCTAGCAATGCTGATACGCTGTCGCTGTCCGCCTGACAGTTTGGTGCCTCTATCTCCGATAGTGGCTTGGTAGCCTCCATCCATTTGCTCAATAAATTCATGTGCATTGGCTATTTTTGCTGCCTGTATTACTTCCTCCTCAGTAGTGTCGGGCTTTCCAAAGGCAATGTTATTAAAAATAGAGTCATTAAATAAGATAGACTCTTGGCTTACAATGCCCATTTTAGCCCTTAAAGATTCTATTTTGTATTGTTTTATGTCTTTGCCATTAATGAGTATCTCTCCTTCTTTCACATCATAGAATCTAGGAATTAAATCCACTAAAGTAGACTTTCCGCCACCTGAGGGGCCTACTAAAGCAATCATCTTTCCTTTGCCTACTTCAAGATTAATGTTTTGTAGAACTTGCTTTTCTTGGTAGCTGAAACCTACCTGTCGTAATTCAATTTTAGTTTCTAAATGGTTTAGGTTGACTGCATCTTTGCTGTCTTTAATGGCCGGTTGCGTATCTAAAATGGTAAAAATTCTTTCTGCTGAAGCCAGACCTCTCTGTATATTGCTAAAAGCATTAGAGAGCGATTTGGCTGGATTTAGTACTTGACTGAAGGCAGCAATGAATGCTATAAAACTTTCTGGCTCCAAGGTAGAAGTACCATCTAGTACTTCTGTGCCGCCAATAATTAGGATAACAGCCACTACCGTAACACCTAGAAATTCTGAAATAGGACCTGCCAGAGCAAATCGTTTCCGCATGCTAATATTAAACCTAGCATAATTGCTTACTTGCTTGCCAAAACGTCGCTTAGAGAATTCTGTAGCATTGAATGCCTTTACAATTCGCATACCGCCTAGTGTTTCTTCCAGTATGTCTGATATTTTTCCAATAGTCTCTTGACTCTGTTGGGCCTTTTTCTTCAGTTTTTTAGCAATTAGCGAAATAATAAATCCTGATGTAGGTAAGACTAAAAGTGTGATTAAGGTAAGTTTCGCTGAAATGAGGAAGAGCAAGGAGAAATAAAAGAGTATCATGATAGGCTCCTTAATAATTGCTTTTAAGCTGTCAACAACAGATCCTTCAACTTCTTGCACATCACTTGTCACTTTTGACATGATGTTTCCTTTTCTTTCTTCGGTATAATAACCAATATGCAAACTCATGAGCCTGTTAAATAAGTCATTTCTTAGGTTTGAGATAACTTGTGCCTTTACAATAGCGGCTATTACTTCTACCAGATACCTAAAAACGTTCGCTAGAAACACACTTAACACAAGCGCTATACAAACAAACTTGAGCGCTTCAATTGGGTTTTCCTGTAGCATGTTCAGGAAATAATAGTCGAATACCTCTTTTAAGTAACTAGGTGTTATCTCAAATGCAGGAAAGCTTTCGGCGGGGTTCACATGCTGAGTAGGCTTGAACAAGACACTTAAGACAGGCTGTAATATGGCGAGGGTAGTGACACTAAAAAGTGCTTGCAGTATGACATAAACAATGTATTGTGGTGCAAGTAAACCTAGTGGGCGAGCGTAAGAAAGTACACGAAAATAAGTTTTCATCGAGAAAAATTAAATAAAGGATAGCGTTTGTTACGAAAATATTGACACTAAGATACTGCTTAATATAGCTACACCCTAAAAGATTTGATTCCTTGTTGGAATGTTCCAGCGTAGGCTTGCGTTGATGTAGGTGTTCTTAGCTGTACTGCTTGTTAGCTCGCTACTTTGATTTCTAATGGAATAATCAAGGTCCAAAAACACATTATAGTAAGGTTGATAGGTTAAGTTCAATTGGTAGAACTGAATCGTATTTAAGTCTCCTTGCCCTGTTGTGTGTCCAAAATCGTAGGTTGAGCCGGAAGCAGGATTTTGAAATCTTACTCTCGTGTTGTTGGCCTTAAATATGTTACTTCCATAATTGGTATTGGCGGTATCTAAGCCTTGCTCTGCTATCATTAATTTTGCTTTAATACTTATTCTAGGAGTAACTTGGTAGCGCACTATTCCTATTAGCTCCTTAAAATTGGCTCCTAATGGATGTGCTAGCGGTTGCTTGTAATTTGCAAAGTTGGTGAAGTTGCTATCATGGGCATAGGTAAAAGGCCTCACTAGGTTATATTCAGCCTGTAAGTCCAGGTTGCTGATTCTGAAAGCATTGATGTACTTTATACCTGCCTGTACTGCATATTTGTTAGCCCACCAACCACCTTCACGGATATTGGCTATTAAAAACTCATCTAATACAATCTGACTGTAAATGGAGAAACTTTTCAGGAATATAGCTCTAAAGTCAGCTCCAACAAGCGCATTTCCTGCGCTGCCGTCTTGCTGTTCTAGAGACCTATAGAAAATTATAGGGTTAAGGTAGTTTATGTCAATAGGGTTTTTGGCGCTTGCCGAATCGCCTAACATGACTGCCTCAAATAATCCTACATTAATATTTTTGGTGATGTTATAGCTGAGGTGATGCATGGCCATAAATTTACGGGGATATTGTCGTCTTGCACCTGTCAGTGTATTGCCAGAGGTAAAGAGATCAGCGGTTTGTAAGCCAAAAATATTCATATAGTTGAACTTCCAAATTTTGGTTTCAGCCTTTAGGTGGAGGTAGGCAGGAGAAAAATCGCTTAGCATTAAGGAACGGTAACCATTTCCAATAAAGAAGCGATCATGGCCAAATTGTAGATTAATATTTTTTGTTGCCTGCAGAGAAATATATCCCCTTGCAGTAAAAAAGTCCTTCGCCGCAGAGTTCTCGCCGTAGTTTTTCCAAAAACCTTCATTTGGCACCGCTTTAAATTCTCTGGTATAGGCATTAACATGTGATGGAAATAAGGCCTGATTTTCTGTTAAGAAAGTATAGAAGCCAATTTTATTGTTAATAGAACCTCTTATCTCAATCCCTCTAGTATTGGTGTATAGTCGATCGCCTGTTAAAGATTCTTGACCTAGTCCTACTGCTAAAACAGGATTGATATGCAAGTCAAATTCCTCTTCATGCACATTCAAAAAATCTGTTTTGGCTTTGTAGATATGTCTTAGTATTGGTTTTTCATTTTTATAGTCTATTTCTTGTAACCACTCCCAATTATCTAAACTGAGGTAGTTATAGTTAAAAAGGTCCCTTCGATTAAAGCGACTTGTATTAATGCTATCCAGAAAACCAGCAATTTCCTTTCTATTATATGCTTTATGTGCTGAATGGTAGCTCTGGTTTAGACTGCCATTGATTATTTCGAAACGGTCTAATAAATGGTAATAGTCGTTATCTAGTGGTGCATTTACAGCTTGGCTAAATACCTGAGCCGAAATAAAACATAGCATCAAGGAAATTCTATACTTCATAGTTTGTCAATATGGCACTAAGATAATGCATTTGAGTAAATGCAGCAGTGTTCAGGCTTTTATTAAGCAGCTTTGATAAGGGCTTCATCTTCTGGCGGTTATTTGTAATGCTTTAATCTACCTACTATTTGGAAAGCTGAAATACATGACCTATTTTTGCAGTCCCTTTTAAAAAGAGGGTTGTTGGTTGGAAATCAAGAACTTTAAAGAACAATTATGAAAAAAGAAATTCATCCAGAGTATAGAGAGATAGTTTTCTGGGATACTCAAGCGGATACAAAATTTTTAACGAAGTCTACAATGACTTCTGGCGAAACAATTAAAATGGAAGATGGTAACGAATACCCTGTTGTCAAAATAGAGGTTAGTTCTGCATCTCATCCATTCTACACTGGTAAGAAAATATTCTTGGATACTGCTGGTAGAGTAGAGAAGTTTAACAAGAAATACAAAAAGAAAGATTAATTTTTTTCGAAACAAAGTTTTAAAAAGTCTCTCAGATTGTCATATCTGAGAGACTTTTTTTGTTATAGACATAAATTCTGTAGAATTTGTAATGATATTCTTTTGAAGGTCTTATTTTTACGCTATGAACTATTTGTTAATTGAACAGGCTGATTTTCAACAACAGCTTAAACCTTTTACATTCACTCGACCTATCGCTGAAATCAGGGTAGGTATCATGACCATTAAAGAGAAGTGGGCGCACTTACTGAAGGAAGAGTTATCTTATATAACATCGGCTTATTTATCTGAGAAGTATCCTAAAAAGGTTGCAGAGCATAATATGCTTATCAATAGTGCTGTATGCCCAACAGAAGAATTAGTTGCAAGTATACAGATGGGGGCCGCTTTAAAAAAGGACGGCATTTTAATATCTTTTTCAGCCACAGCGGAAGAGATTGATTTTTTTTCTCCTTCAGAAAAATTGGCACAAGCGGCTGAGTATGACGGTGACTTAACCATTATCTCAGAGAAATGGCATATTTTCCAGCACAATGCCGCCGAGATCAAATCAGACTTTTTGTTATTGACAAAAGGGAGGATTTCTGAAAAGATCGAAGACACGGCGACTATCGTTTATGGAAAAGAGAATATTTTTATTGAAAAGGGGGCCTCAATAAGGGCAGCCATTATTAATGCCGAAAATGGTCCGGTTTACATAGGAAAAAATGCACAAGTGCATGAGGGCGCCATTATAAAAGGGCCCTTTGCACTTTGTGAAGGATCTCATGTGAATATGGGTGCAAAAATTAAGGGCGATAGCACCATTGGACCCTTTTCAAAAGTAGGAGGCGAGGTGAGTAATACAGTCTTTTTTGGTTACTCTAATAAGGGCCACGATGGTTTTATTGGTAATTCAGTGATCGGTGAATGGTGTAATTTAGGTGCCGATACCAATACATCTAATTTAAAAAATAATTATGCCAATGTAAAGGTGTGGGATTATAAGGAAGAGCAGTTTAACGATACAGGCCTACAGTTTTGTGGCTTAATGATGGGAGACCATTCAAAGTGTGGTATCAACACTATGTTTAATACAGGGACAGTCGTGGGAGTTAGTGCCAACATATTTGGAGGAGGCTTTCCGCGTAACTTTATTCCTTCTTTTGCTTGGGGGGGTAGTGCAGGCTTTATGACCTTTCAACTTCTAAAGGCTTTCGAAGTAGCCGAAAAAGTAATGGAAAGAAGGAAAATTGCTTTTGATAAACAGGAAAGGGCAATTATGAACCACCACTTTGAGGAAAGTCAAGCAGACAGATTTTGGGAAAATAAATAACACGATAATAGAATGAAAGTAGCTATAGGTGGCGACCACGCCGGTTTCGAATACAAACAAAGACTGCTCTCTTTTTTAGCTGAGCAGGGCTATCAAATGAAAGACTTTGGCCCAAAGACAAATGATTCGGTGGATTATCCCGATCATGTGCATCCATTGGCTACTGCTGTAGGCAATGAGGAACAGCAACTGGGTATTTTGTTGTGCGGAAGTGCCAATGGAGTGGCAATAACCGCTAATAAGCATCAAAAGATCCGCGCAGCGATTGCTTGGGAGGTGGAGGTGGCAGAGTTAGCTAGGCAACATAATAATGCCAATGTAATATGTATCCCAGCTAGGTTTATCAGCTACCAGATGGCTGAAAATATTATCAAAGCATTTCTTACGACGGACTTTGAGGGCGGAAGACACGAAAAACGAGTGAACAAAATACCTTGCTAAAGGGATCCACGCTGAGGATTTATGAATCAATTCTACTCTAGAAAAGGAAGTTATTCCGTAGGATTCTTTAATAGATAAATTTCAGATGAAACCTGCTTATACAGGAGTTTAAGTGATGGGATGGCTTCTGAAACTGCGGGCATCAATTGATTTTGATCTACAATGGTTTCTGGCTGTTCATGAGATAAATAGCTATATATTTGGGCAGCATGAGCTGGCGTTGAAGGCTCTAACCATATGGATTGACCTATTTGCCAATTATAGTATTTTATACTTGAGGTATTTGAACCATAGTAAAGTGATTTATCGTCACCCAAAACCAACACCTTTTTTCCTGTTGTCCATGGAGCGTAGATAGCGGTGTGCGTATTTAATACATTAAAGTTTGCAAAGCTTCTAAGGTATTGGCCATCATTGAAAATGTAATAATTTAGGCTGATGATTATAGCTGTTAATGTTACAGCAAAGATCTCGGCCTTTGTTTTTTGTTTGAAGAGTAAAATGAAATGACTGATAAAAAAGGCTAAGGCCGGAACAAATATGACCAGCTGAAAAGGCGCTTTTTCATTGCTAATCAGCCAACATCCCCATGCTGCTAAGAACATGATAAACATAACCTGTTGCACCCTTACTTGATAATTGGTGAAACGCGTGAAGCTGAAAGTCCTGTAAACCGATAAAATAAATATTAAAAAGGGGATTGCAATTATGATAAGCAGTGTGTTTGTATTGATAAGGGAATCTTTCGAAAATTTGAATGTATAGATAATCCAATTATTGACCATATCAGCTAGCCCATCATTAATAAAGTAGTAAATAGCAACAGCTATAATTGGTAGTAAGAATCCATAGGTGAATAGTAGGTATCTCCTAAATATTAAGCTCGTAAGTAAAGCGAAGGATAAGATAGTAGCTACAAAAAATAAGATGGTAGGTAAATAGAATAATACTGCTACCCCCATAAAGAAGCCTGTTTTTAAGATGGTGAAATCGTCTAATTTATTTTCTATTCTTAGGTAGATGTTGTCTAATACCAATAGGATGAAGGTAAGGCTGATTAATGCTGGGGAGAGCGTGAAAAAATCGAAAAAAACCTGCATCAATAAAGCATATACAAAAGCTGGGATGTAGCTGGCTTCATTAAAAGCCTTGTTTTTGTACATGATATTGTTGAAAAGCGAAAATTGGTAGGCAACCAACAGAACAGCAAGAATTTGTAAGGGAAGTGTTGTATAACCAAATATGTAACTCAGCACATTATACACTAGTGCAGATAAGGGCGCTATGGGAGACAAGAAATCCTTGTAGAGAATGGCGCCATTTTGGCTTAAACTACTACCAACGGTAAGCCAATTAAGTTCGTATACTAATGGATCAGCGCTAATGATATAGGGTAGCCTTACCAGCAGTATGGCTAGAAATAAAATCAGTAAGCGGTAGGGATCGTTAATTCTGAAGAAACTAAGCAAATGCTTATTAATTAATAAGTTTAATAATCGCTAAATTAGAAGATAAACCTCAATATGTATAAAATATCATGCATATTTGTAAGTAAAAAAATTTTTATGGCAGCAGGATCAAGACAGAAGAAATTTTCACGACTGATACAAAAAGACTTAGGAGAGATTTTCCAAAAACAAATGGGGAATGCATTTGGTAAATCCTTCATTACCGTGACGGATGTTGAGATGTCACCAGACTTAAGTATTGCTAAAATTTATCTCAGTTTGATACTGAGTGAAAACCCCTTAGAAACACTTAGTGAAATCCAGCTTAAAAAAAGTGAAATTCGCAAGCATTTAGGGAATAAGATCGGTAAACAAGTACGGATCGTGCCTGCCTTGATCTTCTTTCTTGATGAAACTATTGATCAGGCTAATAAAATAGACAATATCCTTTCCAACCTCAATATTCCTCCTGCAGAAGAAGACGAAAACGATTAGGGAAGCTTGAAAAATTTATCCTTTTTTATCGCACGACGTTATTTTCTTTCCAAGAAGAAAAAAAGCTTCATCAATGTGCTGTCCATAATATCAATGTTAGCAGTGGCTATTGGCACTATGGCCCTAGTCATTGTATTATCAGTTTTTAATGGTCTGGAAGATTTAATCCGCTCTCTGTACAATTCATTCGATGCAGATCTAAAAATAAGCTTGAATGAGGGTAAGTTCTTTAATGCGGACGATTCACTTCTTAACAAAATTCAACAGACTGAAGGCATTGCGGAGATCATTAAAATAGTAGAAGATAATGTCCTTGTAAAATACAACGGTGGTGAGACTGTTGTTAGAATGAAGGGGATAGATAATGCGTACAGCTATGCCTCTAGGCTAACGAATAAAGTAACAGAAGGGACTTTCAAATTAACGGAAGGTGATAATAACTTCGCTGTACTGGGCAGGGGGATAAGATATAATTTAGCAATTAATCCTCGGAATGAGTTTTTAGCCTTGCAGTTTTACTATCCGAAAAACATTAAACCTGGTATCACTAATCCTTCAAGCATGTATAATTCTGGTTTATTAAAGCCAGCAGGCGTATTTGCTATCGAAAAACAGTATGATGAGAAATATATTTTTGTTCCGCTAAGGTTTGCTTCCAAGCTGATAGGGAAACAAAATGAACTTACAGCTGTGGAGGTGATGCTAGAACCAGGCTATGCTATTTCTTCTGTACAAAACACTTTGAAAAATAGCATTGGGAGTGAATTTAAGGTGTTGAACTCCGACCAGCAACATGCAAGTTTGCTCAAAGCAATCAAGATTGAAAAATTATTCGTTTACCTCACCTTTAGTTTCATATTAGCAGTAGCCTCTTTTAACATCTTCTTTTCTCTTACTATGCTTGTTTTAGATAAGAAGCATGACATTGGCATAATGCATGCATTGGGTATTAGTAGAAATCAGATTCGTAATGTGTTTTTGTTTGAAGGGAGTATAATATCCTTTGGAGGAGCTCTCATGGGCGGAGCATTGGGATTGATAATTTGTGTGTTGCAACAAAATTACGGCTTTGTTTCTATGGGTATGGC
>JBKEFO010000041.1:0-15361 GCA_046709585.1 Marivirga sp. | reverse complement strand
CGGCAATGTCTTTCGCGCTGCTAATAATGTTTTCAATGGTGTCACTTCTACTTTTTCCTCTTGCCAAAGGGATAGTGCAAAAAGCACAATGATAGTTGCATCCATCCTGAACTTTCAAGAAAGTTCTCGTTCTATCATTAAGGGAGTAAGCGTTATTAAATTCTTTTGCTTCCTTAATATCAGAAGCTAAAATTTGAGGTATCCCTTTTTTAGTAAATCCATCTAGCTTATCAATTAGTTGGAATTTCTCTGCTGCTCCTAAAACAGCATCAACGCCTTTAATCTCTGAAATTTCCTTAGGCTTGAGTTGAGCGTAGCAACCAATAATGGTGACAAAAGAATCTGGGTTTATTTTCTTTGCTTCTCTAACTATTTTCTTACATTTTTTATCTGCATTCTCAGTTACAGAGCAAGTATTAATGACAAAAATATCGGGTTTATCCTGAAATGCTACTTTTTCGTAACCTCTGTTTTCGAACATACGAGCAATAGAGGATGTTTCCGAGAAGTTAAGTTTACAACCGAGCGTGTAAAAGGCGACTTTCTTATTCATAAAGATGCTTTTCTTATTTAGGACTGCAAAGATACTATTTATTTAGGAAATCTTGAAAAGATAGTTGTAAATGTGCTTGGCCAATAACTAAGGTGCTATCTATTTGATTATGTGTGTTATAGATGATTTTTCGGCCCTTGTAGTCGTATGAAAAGCTACCAAGGTGATCTGTCCAAATAAAGCCAGTTTTCATGGTCGAAATTGAAAATTCAGCTTTTTGATTTTTAAAAATATTCCTACTCCAATGAAAGTCAGTATCATTTATGTTTAAGGTACTTAAAAGTGTGCTTGCAATATCGGTCTGTGAACAAATTTGTTGTCGAACCGAATCTTTCACAAAGCCGTAAGCGCCGACAGGCCCTAGCCAGAGAAAGGGGATTTTATAGCTCTCTGGAGATTCAATAGCGGTGTTAAATGGCAGTCTGTGGCCATGATCTGCCGTAATGATGATAATAGTGTTTTCAGTTAATCCCAACTGTTCTAGCTCGCTTATAAACCTTCCAATTGCCTTATCAGTGTAATATAAACTATTGAGAAATAAGCTACTTTCATCGGCACCCTGAATAACTGTTTTCATAGGGACCTCAAATGGCTCGTGGCTGCTCAATGTAAATATAGTTGTAAAATGAGGCTTTTTCTTCTCGCGACTTTTTAAGTCTAAAAGAACTTTATTAAATAATACGTCATCATGAGCACCCCATTTTGAATTCATATCCTTTGCATCAAATGCTGTTTTACCAATTATATTCTGATATCCAGTATTTATTAAGTAAGATTTTAAATTGGCAAATGCCAATTCGCCACCGTAGTAGAAATTTGTTTCATAGCCATTTTTATTGAATTCACGCGCTAGTGAGGGTATCGTTAAGGTTTTACTTGGCAGGTTCATAATGGATTGGTTAGCTTGTGATGGGTAGCCACTAAGAATAGCAACCAATCCTTTATCACTTCGTGTTGCGCTAGCATACATGCCATCAATTAATAGTCCTTGTTGTGTCAGTTTATTGAAGTTTGGTGTAACATTTTCAAGACCACCTAAAGCTTTCACTACTTTAGCTGTAAAACTCTCCCAAACTATGACAACAATATTCATGGGCTTTTGAAATACCGAATCAAAGCGCGCTAATGTACTGTCCTGCGTTTTCTCATAATAAGGATTTACTAATTTCTTAGCAATATCATTCTCCATTTGATGGAAAGGATTCACTGTTGGTTTTGAGGCATCCACTAGACTCTGAGATAAATTCCATGGAGCATTTAAAGCGGCTTGATTTAGTAGATTAGTAGATGAAAAGTAAGCAACACTTTGATTAATTGGGGCTAATTGGAATCCCCCTCTTATTGGTATAATGAGTACTGCTAGTAAAAATATAAACAATAGAAACCAATAATATTGTAGGGATTGAAATCTTCTAAAGTAATAATCAGTAAATCTTGAGAAGAAGTAGATAGCTATAGATATAGTGATTGTAAACAGAACTAATAGTAAACCTAATGGAGCAGCGCCCGAGGAAGCCCATATCTCTTTTGGTGTATTTAGGTATTTAAAAAACGAATTATCTATTCTGAAGCCCCAATTCCTATATAGTTCCAGATCGACAACCTGAAGGACCGTCATAACAGTAAGAACTGTGTATATGTATATCTTAAATGTAGTCTTGATGAGCTGTGAAGAAAATAAAGTGGTAAATGATAACAAGGCTACGGGTATGGCAGTTAGGTAAGCGGAGAACGAGGCGTCCAGCGGTAACCCATGTATAAAAGTTTGTAACATGTCCCAACTTATCTCTGCGTCTATTGCAGCAATTTGATATAGTAAAAAAACTGCGCGGAAGTACGAAAAGTATAGCATTAAGCTAACATAAAAAAGCAAGAGAAATAAGACTCTTCTTAACATGGATTGGCTAATTATTATTTGAACTGGCAAAACTAATGAAAATTGAGGCTTATTAAAATAGCTAAGTTGTATAGCCTCCATCCAAGTTGTCACTATTAATAGATATTTTTATTAAAAGTTATTTTTTTTGATTAAAAAAGAATCATTTTGATCAAGAATTACAAAAAAACCGTAGATTTGAGTTGTAATTTAAACCAAAATACATAAAAATGGCTCATTTACGTTTTAAAGCCCTCGACATTGTTCAAAATAGGAAAACTACAAGAGTGGAAGCTCCTGCCAACAAAATTTCTGATTATTTTCAGACGGATGTGTTTTCCTTAGACCAGATGAAAGCTACCCTAGCACCGGAAGTTTTTAAAAAGGTAAAGAATACAATTGACAAAGGACGAAAGATTGACATGGATACTGCAGATCAGATTGCGTCAGCAGTGAAAACATGGGCAATGACAAAAGGTGTTACACATTATACCCACTGGTTTCAGCCTTTAACAGGATCAACAGCAGAAAAGCACGATTCATTTTTCAATGCCCAAAAAGGTATCGAAGTTTTTCAAGGATCTATGCTTGTTCAGCAAGAACCTGATGCCTCTTCTTTTCCTAATGGTGGATTAAGAACTACTTTTGAAGCGAGAGGCTATACGGCTTGGGATCCTTCCTCACCTATATTTGTTTGGGGTAGGACACTGTGTATTCCAACAATCTTTGTTTCTTATACTGGTGAGGCCTTAGATCATAAAGCACCTTTGTTAAAGGCTGTTGAAGCAGTAGACAAAGCAGCTACGAAAGTTGTTCAGTTGTTCGACAGGAATGTAAATAAAGTAAGTGCTTCTCTAGGGTGCGAGCAAGAGTATTTCTTGATTGATAAAGCAATGTATGCGGCACGTCCTGATCTAGTAATGTCAGGAAGAACGCTTTTTGGTCATAACCCTGCAAGAGGGCAGCAATTAGATGATCATTATTTCGGGGCAATTCCAAGTAGAATTTACAACTACATGAAGGATTTTGAGATAGAATCTTTAAAATTAGGTATTCCTGTAATGACTCGGCATAATGAGGTAGCTCCAGGGCAATATGAGGTAGCTCCTTTATTTGAAGATATCAATGTGGCTACAGATCATAATAGCTTAATGATGGATGTGATGAAACGTGTAGCCGAGCGTCATGATCTACAAGTTTTATTTCATGAAAAGCCCTTTGCAGGACTAAATGGAAGTGGTAAGCATAACAACTGGTCATTGCTCACCAATACTGGAGTTAACTTATTTCAGCCAAGCAGCAGCGCGCGCGAGAATTTATTATTTTTAGTGTTTTTAGTAAATACTATTAAAGCTATTGCTGATAATGGTGATTTACTGAGAGCGTCGATTGCCACTGCAGGGAATGATCATAGGCTGGGAGCTAATGAAGCACCTCCAGCAATCATGTCTGTATTTA
This sequence comes from Marivirga sp., assembly GCA_046709585.1. Lineage (GTDB taxonomy): Bacteria > Bacteroidota > Bacteroidia > Cytophagales > Cyclobacteriaceae > Marivirga. The sequence goes on along the minus strand of JBKEFO010000041.1, from coordinate 11,474 downwards.
TTGGTTCTGAATTAACTGCCGTTCTGGATGAATTGGAAGAAAAAGGAAATATTAAGATCGACAAGGGAGATAATATGTATATGAAACTAGGGATTGATAAAATTCCTCAGATCATATTAGATAATACGGATAGAAATAGAACTTCACCATTTGCCTTTACAGGTAATAAATTTGAGTTTAGAGCAGTTGGTTCTGATCAGAATGTGGCGCAGCCAATGACCATACTAAACCTTATTATGGCAGAGCAATTAACCGAGTTCCACAAAACGGTGAAAGCGGAAATGGATAAGGGCACTGATAAGAAAATTGCTATTGTTAATACGCTTAGAGACTATATCAAATCCTCCAAGAAAGTAAGATTTGAAGGAGATGGATATTCTGACAATTGGGAAAAAGAAGCAGAAAAAAGAGGACTGCCAAATGTAAAGAGTACGCCAGGTGCCTTGGAAGCTTTTGTTACTAAAAAATCTAAAGACTTATTTTCTAAGCATGGAGTGATGAGTCCAGAAGAACTAGAGGCTAGGAATGAAATATATTTGGAGAACTATATGATGAAAATCCAGATAGAAGCACGTTTGATGGGTGATATGGCCTTGAATCAAATACTTCCTACTGCAGTTAAGTATCAAAATACCTTAGCACAAAATGCTAAAAATCTCAGTACATTGAAATTAGATAATTCTGAGATCATTAAGAACATTGAATTGATTAGCGGTTACACAAAAGACTTAGGTGTATTCGTTCATGAGATGATTGAAAAGCGTAAGGAGCTGAATAAAATTGAAAACATGGAAGAGAAAGCTGAGAAGTACTGCCGTGAGATAAAGGAAGCTTATTTTGATAAAATCAGATATGCTGCTGATAAATTGGAAATGTATGTAGATGATGAGCTTTGGCCATTACCAAAGTACAGAGAAATGCTATTCTTAAGGTAACGATCGTAAATTCACATATAAAAAAAAGCCTTCCCTTTTAAAGGGAAGGCTTTTTTTTATATGTGATTAAACAAATCAAAAGATTCTAAATACTTCGGAACGATAATGTTTTGAGGGTATTCTGGGGAGATCAACTTACTTAAAGTCTCAGAAGCGTCTTTCTCCCCATGAATGATAAAGGTATATTTAGGGTGGCTTTTTAGGTGCCTATACCAATTAATTAATTCAGTCTGGTCTGCATGAGCTGATAAGCCGGTAATTTTATGCGTTTTACAACGTATTTTCTTCAATTCGCCAAATATTTTTATTTCTTCTTCGCCATCTAACATCCTGCGACCTCTAGTTCCTTCAGCTTGATAACCAACAAATAGTAATAAATCATCTTTGTTTCCTATTCTATGAAAGAGGTGATTTAATATTCTGCCTCCTGTAACCATACCACTTGCTGAAATAATGATAGCATTATTTTGGATCTCTTTTAATGCTGCAGAATGGTCGTGCTCTCTTATATAGTGAAATTGTGGACAGTTGAAGACCTCTTTATTTCCTAATTTATGCTCCTTCTCAAATTTTTCGTAAAGCGTGGTCACGCTAATGGCCATGGGACTATCTATATAAACTGGAATCTTAGGGATTAACTTTCTGTCTATTAACTGCTTCAGCATAAATAGTAGGTTTTGGGTTCTCCCAATAGTAAAAGCTGGTATGAGTACCACTCCCTGCTTAATGGTAGTATTTATCTGATCGGCGAGCTCATTTATCGTATCTAACGGGATGTTTTTTCTATTGCCATAGGTAGATTCTAAAAGCACAATATCTGCCGATTGAAATGTGGAAGGAGGGAACATGATAGGGTCTGATTGCCTTCCTAAATCACCTGAAAATAGCAGTACCTTATTTTGACGGTCACCTATAACTTGCATCTGAATAGAGGCAGCACCTAAGATATGTCCTGCAGGATAAAAAATAATATTTATATTTTGAGTAAGTGTTATTTCTTTTTCAAATGGAATCGCTTTTATCAAGTCCAATGAGGATATAACATCTTTTTCTGTATATAAAGCTTCAGGGTTTTTATGCTTACTATATCCCTTTCTTTTGGCAAATTCCGCTTCTTCTTTCTGAAGTTTAGCAGAGTCCAACCACAATATTTCTAGCAGAGACGCTGTAGATTCAGTGCAATAAATAGGGCCAGTGAAGCCATCTTTTACCAAGCGTGGTATGTAGCCTGAGTGATCTAAGTGCGCATGAGTAAGTAAGATGGAATCTATAGTTGAAATATCAATCGGCAGGTTATCCCAATTTCTTAGACGTAACTTTTTAAGTCCTTGAAATAGGCCACAGTCTACCATACATTTGTAATTATCAATCTCAAGTAGGTATTTTGAGCCTGTGACAGATTGTGCACCACCTAAAAATTTAAGCCTTACATCCATTGCCTTTTATTTTACTTACTGTTATGAATTTTTTAGGTCGTTGTTTTCTACAGGCGAATTCTATTCCACCTTATTCTACTGAAAAACGCTTCAACACTTCTTTTTTTAAGCGGTTTTATCTTAATAAAAAAATACCTTAGGTCTTTAGCACCTAAGCTATAAACGGGTGAGTTCTTCAAACGTTTGGTAGAATTACTTGACGCTATTATTCAATAGGAAGCTGTTTTGCCTGCCAAGCGGTCATTCCACCTTGCACGTTATACACATTAGTAAAACCCAAGTCCTTCATTATTCCGGCAGCTTTACTGCTTCGACCACCCGACCGGCAAATTACATAGTAAGTTTTTTCTTTATCCATTTTTGAAACAGAGGTAGTAAACTCATCGGTACGAAGTACATCTATATGTTCACTGCCAGCTATATGTCCATCATTTACTTCTGTTGCTGTTCTGACATCTAAAATGACGATATCATCATTGTTTTGACTGACCAGCTTACTTAACTGACCTACAGTCGTTTGCTCTACTTCTGTTGTTTGGCTGCATGCCGTAAGCGAGAGTAGTAGTAGTAAGCTCAATAGTAGATTTTTCATAATATTTTTTTTATGTAAAAATAGGTGATTGATTGATTACAGTTAGTAACCAAAGTTACAAAAATCTGGATTGTAAAGGAATTGCGGTGGTGTCTGTTATTTTAGACATTACAAATGAACTTACTACGTTAGTCAAGTTTTCATTGATAGATAATTTATTGACTACGAAATCCTGGAATGCATTCATATCTTTTACGATCACTTTTAGGTGGTAGTCATATTGGCCTGCTAAATGATAGCATTCTACTACTTCGGGTATAGTAGCTACATGTGCTTCAAAAGCTGCTAATTTATCCTTCGTATGTTTCTCCAAACGGAGCATGCAAAGTGCCATTAACCCTTTTCCTACCGTTTTAGGATTAACAATAGCGACATATCTTTGAATAACCTTCAGACGCTCAAGTCTTTTTACTCTTTCATAAATAGGTGTTGTTGTTAATGAAAGCTTAGCAGCAAGCTCCTTATTAGTAATGCGTGCATTACTTTGTAGTATTTTGATAATTTGAATATCAATTTCGTCGAAACGCACCGTAGAAATATTTTCTGTGTCCATGCTTATTAAGTGATATTTTTAGACTTATTATCTATTGTACTTAAAAATATAGAAATTTGTACTAAGTAAACAAACAGTACGGAATTATATTCTAATATTGTCATAAATAATAGAAAATATGGATAATCATCAATTCTCACCTGAAAGTCAAATGATGTCTTTTGGCTATAAGCCAGAACTGTCAGAGGGCGCAATTAAATGCCCAATATTTCAAACTTCTACTTTTGTTTTTAAGAAAGCGGAAGATGGAAAAGCATTTTTTGAGGTGGCATATGGAAAACGTGCTCAAACAGAAGGGGAAGAGCTGGGCCTTATCTACAGTAGGTTGAACAATCCTAATCTTCAGATTACTGAAAACAGGCTGAGTTTGTGGGATGGAGCTGATGATGCGGCTATTTTTGAAAGTGGTATGGGAGCGATTAGCAGTATGTTAATGGAGTTTTTGAAGCCAGGGCAGGCGGTATTGTATTCTATGCCAGTTTATGGTGGCACGGATCACTTTATAACAAAGGTTTTACCAAAGTTTAATATTGATTGTGTGGGAATCACACCATTCGACGACAAGGCAGCAGTAATGGAGAAAATTGAAAAGAGTGGCTTAAAGGATAGAATAGGCTTCATTTACTTAGAAACTCCTGCTAACCCTACGAATGCATTAGTTGATATTGGTATGTTCAAGGAAATTGCAAATGAATTACAAACTGTCGAGCAGCCGATTTATATTGGTGTCGATAATACCTATATGGGTCCTATCTGGCAACACCCATTGCAACATGGCGCAGATATGGTTATTTATTCTGCCACCAAATATATTGGTGGTCATAGCGATTTAGTAGCAGGAGCATGTTGTGGCTCATCGGAATTGATTGGACGTGTAAAAGGCTTTAGAACCTTTATGGGTAATATGGCAGGACCGCATACAGGCTGGTTATTGATGCGTTCGTTGGAAACGCTAAAAATTAGAATGGAAAAGCAGGCTCAAAATGCCGAGGAAGTAGCAAGTTTCTTAAATAGCCATGCTATGGTAGAAAAAGTGTACTATCTAGGTAATTTAACTGAAAAGGATGGTAGGCAATATGAGATCTTTAAGAAGCAATATAAAAGTAAGGGTGCTATGCTTGCCTTTGATATCAAAGGTGGAGAAAAGGAAGCGTTCAAGTTTTTAAATAGCATGAAGTTAATTAAACTGGCAGTAAGCTTGGGAGGAACGGAATCTTTGGCTGAACATCCGGCCACCATGACGCACTCAGATGTAGACGTTGATTTAAGAAGTGAAATGTCTATTACTGAGAAGATGGTTAGAATTTCCGTAGGGGTAGAAGACGCTAAAGATATCATCTGGGATATAAACCAAGCCTTGATGCAAGTAAAGTAATTCATTTACTGCTATACTAATTACATAAAAGCCCTCTTTTATTAGAGGGCTTTTTTAATGAACATATTCTTGTACTGATATTATAATCCCTACCTTTGCGCACTTAATTTATTTAGTATCTGTTAGACGCTGATAATCAAGAAGCAATGAAAAAATATTTTAATTTATTCGATCTATCTCAAAAGGTAAATTATGGTACTGAGGTACTTTCTGGGATAACAGTGGCAATTGCCTTGATTCCAGAAGCTGTGGCCTTTGCTTTGATTGCGGGCTTATCACCACTTACTGGATTATACGCGGCCTTTGTAATGGGATTAATTACTTCTATCTTTGGTGGTAGACCAGGTATGATTTCAGGGGCCACTGGTGCAGTAGCTGTTATTATTCTTGCACTGGCCCAATCACATGGGGTAGAATATGTTTTAGCCACTGTTATTTTAGCGGGAATGATCCAAGTGATAGCGGGTGTTTTTAGACTAGGCAAGCTAATGCGCTTGGTTCCACAACCTGTAATTTTTGGATTTGTCAATGGACTTGCGATTATCATTTTTACTTCTCAGTTGGCTCAATTTAAAGATGTCGATGGGAATTGGCTGACAGGCACAGAGATGTATAGTTTCTTAGGTTTAGTGTTAGTTACTATGGTAATTATTTGGGGCTTACCAAAGTTAACGAAAGCGGTACCTTCAGGTTTAGTGGCTATTCTAGTTGTATTTGCTATCGTATTCTTCACGGGTATGGACACACGTACAGTTGGTGACATCGCTTCTGTACAAGGAGGATTTCCTCCATTTCACGTACCAAACATTCCTTTCAATTTACAGACATTGCTAATCATTCTACCTTACGCAGCTATTATGGCTAGTGTCGGTTTAATTGAGAGCTTGCTTACATTGAATTTGATAGATGAAATCACCGAGACTAGGGGTAGAGGTAATAAGGAAGCTGTTGCGCAAGGTGCGGCCAATATTTTATCAGGTTTGTTTTCTGGAATGGGTGGTTGTGCGATGATTGGACAGAGTCTGATCAATATATCATCCGGCGCAAGGGCTAGGTTATCTGGTATAGTCGCTTCTGTGATGTTATTGGTATTTATAATGTTTGGCGCATCCTACATAGAAATGTTACCAATGGCTGCATTAACAGGCTTGATGATTATGGTGGCAATAGGGACCTTTGAGTGGGCTAGTTTAAGGACATTCAATAAAATGCCCAAGTCCGATATTTTCGTAATGGTATTAGTCACTTTAGTGACAGCCTTCTTACACAACCTGGCTTTAGCAGTAATTATCGGTGTTGTGATAGCAGCCCTAGTTTTTGCGTGGGATAATGCCAAAAGAATTAGAGCTAGAAAAAGTATTGATGCCGATGGTGTGAAGCATTATGAGATATATGGCCCACTATTTTTTGGTTCTGTATCGGCTTTTACAGACAAATTTGATGTGTTGAATGATCCTGAAGAGGTTATTATTGATTTCCAAGAAAGTAGAATAGTGGATATGTCAGCTATAGAGGCATTAAATAAAATAACTGGGCGCTATGCCAAATTGGGTAAGAAAGTACACTTAAGACATCTTAGCGGGGATTGTAGAAAGCTTTTAACTGACGCGGAAGCAATTATTGATGTGAATGTAATGGAAGATCCTACCTATAAGTTAGCAGTAGATAGGGTCTGAATAGAAAAAATATGGTATCAATAAAAAAGGCTTGAAATATATTTCAAGCCTTTTTTATTGATTAGAGTTTTGCGACCAGCTTCCCAAATTGCTGTCCATCTCTCATTTTATTGAACTGTACTTCAATTTCTTCGAAAGGAACTACGGAATCTATGATAGGAATTATTTGGTAGCTTTTTGCAAATTCCACCATTTGAATAAATTCCTGGTCATTTGCCATAGTAGAGCCTTGAAGCGTAATCTGATTCCAAAACATACGGAATAAGTCAAGCTCTTTCGCTTTGCCTGTCGTTGCACCGTAGAATACAATCTTACCTGCAGGATTCATTATTTTGACAAAATCGTTTATACTTTTTCCTCCAGCGCTATCAATAACTAGGTCGAAACCGCCAGCGCTATTCTTAGCTGTCTTTATCCAATCCTCTAAATGGTAATCAAAGGCCGCTTTTGCACCTAATTGGATACATTTCTCACGTTTTTTTTGATCGCTAGACGTAACAAATACCTCCGCTCCAGCCGCTAATGCGAACTGAAAAGCAAATTGTGCTACTCCACCACCTACGCCTGAGATTAAAACTTTTTGTCCTTTTTTGAGCTGACCATGATGGAACAGTGCTCTAAATGCAGTCATTCCCGCTAAGGGTAGGGCAGCGGCTTGTACAGCAGTGAGATGTTCAGGTTTTTTTGCTACTTTATCTTGTGGCACACAAATGTACTCAGTAAAAACACCATCTGATGGTGTTCCAAGAATATGGTATTCCTTCGCTTGTACCTTAGGGTCACTTCCCCACCCAATGTTAGGGTTAATGATAACTTCTTGGTTTAGCCATTTCTTGGAAACAGCGGTACCAACGTCTTCTATAGTACCACAGGCATCGGCACCTAAGGTGGTGCCAAAAATAATTCCAGGATACTTCCCTTCCCGAATGTATTGATCGCGATGGTTCAATGCAACAGCTAGAATTTTGATAAGTAATTCATCCTCCTTTGGAGTAGGCTTTTCCTTGGTTACGATACTTATTTCACCAGCTTTAGCTATTGTTAATGCTTTCATTTATGATTTAGTTAAAAGGGTGCTTCGTCCGGATTTTCAGAGGCTTTGCTTTTGCCTGTAGCCTTACTTGGCATAGTAACAGCAGCGGGCGTGTCAAAGTCTGCTGGCACCCCGGCAGATGATGGGAAGGTAGTTCCGTATCCTGGAATTGACGGTTCCATTCCCGGACTGTCTAGGTCAGAGAATTTAGTGAATCGCCCAACGAATTTAAGTGCTACCGTTTCCAATGAACCGTTTCTGTGTTTTGCAATAATGACTTCCCCAACATTTGTTGTTGGAATACCATTTTCATCTTCGGTAATACCATAATATTCTGGACGATATAGGAACATTACCATATCTGCATCTTGCTCAATTGAGCCCGATTCCCTCAAATCGGAAAGCTGAGGCCTTTTATCACCACCCCGAGTTTCTACAGCCCTACTTAATTGCGATAGGGCAATTACAGGAATACTTAATTCTTTTGCGATATTTTTCAAAGCTCTTGAGATAGAGGCAATCTCCTGCTCACGGTTACCACCACCGCCACCTTTTGAGCTATCTCCTGACATTAACTGTAAGTAATCTATCACTACTAGCTGGATGTCATGCTGCTGTTTTAACCTTCTACACTTAGCACGTAACTCTAGTATAGAAAGGGCTGGCGTGTCGTCAATGAAGATAGGAGCTTCTGTTAATGCAGCCGTTTTATGCACTAATTGTTGCCATTCATGATCTGCTAGTTGCCCTTTTTTAATTTTTTCACTGTCTAATTCGGCTTCGGCTGAAATTAGTCTATTCACCAACTGAACAGAAGACATCTCCAAGGAAAACATCGCTACAGGCTGTTTAAAATCGACCGCTGCATTTCTTAAGGCAGAAACAATAAAGGCTGTTTTACCCATACCTGGACGAGCAGCAATAATTACCATATCCGATTTTTGCCAACCTGAGGTCACCCTATCAAGAGCTGAGAAGCCAGTGGGTACCCCAGTAAGTCCATCAGTATGATTTCTTCGTTCTTCGAGCTCACGGAATGCCTCTTTCATTAAAGAATGCATGTCAGCATAATTCTTTTTGATGTTGGAATTTGTTACATCGAAGAGCTCCTGCTCTGTTTTATCAAGTAAATCAAATACGTCAGTGGTATCTTCGTAAGCTTCGTTTTGAATTTCCCTGGAAATCTTAATCAGTTGTCTTTTTATTGCTTGCTCAGCAATAATACGTGCATGATATTCTATGTTAGCAGCCGAATTAACCCTCGAGGTAAGTTCGGTGATGTAAAAGGAGCCTCCAACCACATCTAATTTACCAGCCTTCCTAAGTTGGTTTGTTACCGTTAGAAGATCTATAGGCTCAGAATTGTTGAAAAGTGCTACAATTGCTTTATAGATTTCTTCATGGGCATCTTTATAGAAACTTTCAGGCTTGAGAATATCTATAACCGAGGTAAGCGCATCTTTCTCTAGCATCAACGCACCTAAGACAGCCTCTTCCAGATCTACTGCCTGTGGGGGTATTTTACCCATATTGTCACCAATTTCAGTCTTTCTTGATGAGTAGCCAAGACGTACAGCTGTAGATTTTTTAGTTTCCATTTTTTCCCCCGTTCATTAATTCATAATTCAAAAGCTAACAAAAATAATTCATTATCTTGAGCATAAAGCATAATAGAAGGTCAAGTTTTGTACAAGTTTTCCACACTTTATCAACAGCAAAAAAACTAATATAATTTGCCACAGCAGCAAGTTTATTATATTTTTGGGATATAAATTATAAGTATGGATATCAGAAATATTAAAAAGGTGCATTTTATAGCCATTGGCGGTAGTGTTATGCATAATTTAGCGTTAGCCCTAAGCAAAAAAGGGATTAAGGTAACTGGTGCTGACGATGAGATTTATGAACCAGCAGCTAGTAAACTTAAAGCAGGGGGTATCGTGGCAAGTGTAGGTTGGGATCCATCAAAATTAAATAAGGAATTAGACTTAGTTATTCTAGGAATGCATGCCAAAGCAGACAATTCTGAATTAGCAAAAGCGAAGGAGATTGGGTTGCCGATATACTCTTTTCCAGATTTTATCCGTCTCTGGTCAGAAAATAAGCAGCGCATTGTCATAGGGGGTAGTCATGGTAAAAGTACCATCACTGCCATGTTAATGCACGTATTAAAGCAGAGTAATAAGTCATTCGACTATATGGTCGGCGCAGAAGTAGATGGGTTTCCATTGACGGTGTCCTTGTCAGATGCTCCAATTATTGTTCTGGAGGGAGATGAGTATCTAGCTTCTAAGTTAGAACCTGTTGCTAAATTTTTAAAGTACGACCACCATATAGCTGTTATTTCAGGTATTGCTTGGGATCATAAAAATGTATTTCCAACCTTTAATGAATATAGAAAGCAATTTGATTTGTTCGCTGATAAAACACCAAAAGCAGGTACTTTAGTTTATAATGAAGATGATGATTTGGTAAATATTGTAGCTTCGAAAGAAAGAGAAGACATAAGAAAGGTGCCTTATAGTGCGCATGACGCTATTATTAGGTCTGGCAAGACCTTTTTAAAAACAAAAGAGCATGGTGAGATAGCTTTACGCGTGTTTGGCAGCCATAATTTACAGAATATAAGTGCGGCATTAGAGGTGTCTAAATTAATAGGGCTTACAGAGGAGAGCTTCTATAAGGCAATAGCTTCTTTTGAGGGAGCAAAAAATCGCTTAGAGCTAGTTTTAGAAAATAATGGTTCTAAGGTGTACAAGGATTATGCGCACTCACCCTCGAAAGTGGAAGCTACTGTAAATGCCTTGAAAAAGCAGTTCAATGACGCAAAGGTCATTGCAGCCTTTGAATTGCATACCTTCAGTAGTTTAAATAGAGATTTTATACGAGAATATAAGGGTAGTCTTGATAATGCTGATGTAGCCATAGTATATCTCAATCCAAAAAACCTTAAAGTAAATGATGCAGTGCCATTTACAGAGGGAGATATTCAAAAGGCATTTGGTAATGATTCCCTTATCTTTATTCAGGATGATACTGCATTACTTTCAACATTAGAAAAAGCAAAAGATATAGATAAGAAGCAAGTATATGCTTTCTTGAGTTCAGGGAAGTTTAATAACTTAAATTTAGAAGAGACAGCAGAAAAGTTGATATCATAGATTATGCATTTAAAACTAAAAAAACCACTCGTTATTTTTGATTTAGAAACTACAGGTACGAATACGGTTACAGATAGAATAATAGAATATTCTTTTGTGAAAGTAATGCCTGATGGTGAAATGGTAAAAAAGACTGAGCGGGTACATCCTGAGATGCCAATCCCTGCAGAGTCTAGTGTTATTCATGGGATATACGATAAAGATGTGAAAGGGCTACCTGCTTTTAAGCTGGTGGCAAAGGAATTGAATACTTTTTTGTCAGGTTGCGATTTAGCAGGCTTTAATATGCTAAAATTTGACGTGCCTGTACTGGTGGAAGAGTTTCTACGGGCAGATGTAGATTTCGATCTATCGGGAAGGCAATTATTGGATGCTCAGAAGATATTTCATATGATGGAAAAGCGAACACTTTCAGCAGCCTATAAATTTTATTGCGATAAGAATCTAGAGAATGCACATTCTGCTGAGGCTGATACCTTGGCTACATGGGAGGTTTTAGATGCTCAGATTGCCAGATATGAGGGAATGAATTTAACTGACTTGAGAGGAAATATTCAGGGTGTCTTCGAAAATAATGCAGAGGTAATCCATAAAATCACTAACAGTAAGATGGTCGATTTAGCTGGACGCTTTGTATATAATGAGAAAGATGTCGAAGTGTTTAATTTTGGTAAACACAAAGGAAAACCCGTGGAAGAGATACTTAAGAGAGA
>JBKEFO010000040.1:0-15406 GCA_046709585.1 Marivirga sp. | reverse complement strand
CTTACATTAAACTCTTAAAATTCAAAAAGATGAAAAATACCTTATGCATATTCGTCCTATTAGTATTTAGCTACCAAATAAACGCCAAAGAAAAAATAGCTATTGCTGCTTTAAAAACTGTGGAACTTAGCTATCCCTACTTTGCTGATTTTGACATCAGCCTTCAAAATAATTCCGGTAAACAAATACAAGTGACTGTCCTTAATCCTACTACACGAGAGCAGATCAAAGGATTTGGTCTAGGTCCTATGGGCAAGGTGGTACTTTCAGTTGGTAAAGGGAATATACTAGTTCTTAAAAACAACTCCACAAAGGCTGTTAGTATTACTTTAGATTCGGTGCCGCGAGAAGTTGAGGTGAAAAATCAAAGTGCGAGCACTAGGATAAGCTTCACCTTACATAATGCTTCTTTAAAATCTATTCCGCTCATAATACCTAATGTTATGAATCCTAAGCTTTCGCCTATTTCTAATAGCGGAGTCTCTCTTAAGATGGGCCAGAAAATATATTATAAAAAGAGGGGCAAAAAGAAGCTCTTATTAATAGTAGATGATAAGATCAAGGCTGGCGATAAAATAGATGTGGCAAAATTGATCGCAGACTTAGAAAAAGATTCGTAATTTAAAAAGATAATCAAAGGAGGCGAGCTAAGTCGAAACAGCTTAGTTTACCTTTAGAACACTCATAAAGCAGCAGCATGTCACTTTACACTACTCCTTTACAGTTCGGTTACTTCTTTAGCCTGTTGCTGTGGATATTATTGCTTGTACGTGGCTACCAGAATCATCGCCTTTCTGATAAGCTATTGGGATGGATCATGTTCATTCTTGCCATGGAGCTGCAGGATTACACTTTTGGTTTTGCAGGCATCAATTTTTTATGGGACGAATTAAATGGTTTTCCACGAGGGGTAAGCCTACTTTTCGGGCCAGCGATTTTTTTTTACTTTAAGAGTCAGATTAACAGGTCATTTACTATAAAAAAAGAGCACCTGCTACACCTGCTACCTTACTGCATTTATTTCTTCTATCAAATAATCTTCTTTATACAGGGACCAGAAGCAGTACTAGCGCAGCAAGAAATGAGGCTCGATCTGATTTTATCCTATGTCTTGCGATTTGCACTTTGGGGCAGTTACCTTTTCTATATTTCGAAATGCCTTATTATATACAGAAATTACAGAGGATGGAGCTTAAATCAATTTAGCAATACAGAGTTGATAAATTTTAGCTGGTTTAGAAATTTCCTTTATACGATGATCTTTTGGCTACTATGCCGAGAATTCATGAATATACTAGACTCCTTCCTTGATCTAGACTTTTACCAAGATTGGTGGTGGAACCTTGCCTTAGCCGTTGTGGCGATATATATCGGACTAGCAGGCTATGCGCAAAAGCAAGCAGCGAAAATTCATTTTGAAACGAATCCCTTACAACTGACAGAGCGTAATAAAAATCAACTAGAAATAGAAAAGGCCATACCAATAGAGACTATAGATAAAGAGAAAGTCTTACTTGGAGAAAAACTTAAAATACTCATGAAAGAGGAAAGACTCTACTTGCAGCCTGACTTAACCCTGCACGAGCTGGCGCAACATTTAAGCTGCAACAGCTCACAGTTATCTGCGAGCATTAACCTCGTTTTTAAACAAAACTTTAATGATTTCATCAACAGCCTGAGAATAGAAGAGTTTATTCGCCTAAATAGGACAGACAGTTACAAGCATTTTACTTTATTAGCCATTGCCTTGGATTCTGGTTTTAATTCAAAGGCGACCTTTAATAGAGCTTTTAAAAAATTAAAAAGTTGCTCTCCTAAAATTTTCTTCAGCGAAAAATAGCCCAGAGTTCGAACCAGCTTTGCTCACGTTTTTATTTACACTAGGAACAAAAAAAAGGCTGTTCGACGAACACCCGTTTTTTAACATTTATTGTTTAAGCAGCCGAACTTAAAAATAGCCATCGCACTGAAAAATATCCCTGTAGCACCAGCGAGCATATCAGCTTCCAGATAAGCAGTCACCAGCAAGTAGATTCCTAATGCCAGCTGTAACCACCTACTAATGGTCCAGCCATTGAGTAATAATAGTTTGCCTGTTTTTTGCATTATAGCTTGCCTTGTAAGCTTGACCAGCCACCGCCATTTACCACATTTCCGTATCCCTTAGACTTCAAAAGTCCTTTGGCACTTCCACTTCTCATACCTGAAGCACAGCAGGTGATGATAGCCTGGTTTTTATCTTTTAATTTGCCCAATTGATTTTCTAACTTATCCAATGGGATATTGATTGATTTCTTGATGTGCCCTCCAGCATATTCTCCTGGTGAGCGTACGTCCACTATGATTGCTCCCTCCGCTACCAAAATTTTATAATCTACACTAGTTATTCCTAATAAGTCTTTGAAAAAATTCATTTTGTTTTCATTTTAATTTATGCAAATATAGCATGATCAGGTTAACCAAAAGGTAACATTTGTTACCTTCAAAACCATGCATTAATGAGGTAATCTGTGCTGTAACAGCCCATACACATATGTACCCAGCATGGCAGAAACTATCATTACTATGGCTACACCTACTCCATTCCCTACTAAAATAAATAGAGGACCCGGACATGCGCCGGTCAGTGCCCAGCCAAAGCCAAAGACAGTGCCCCCAATGATATAGCGCGCCCAGCTAAACTCTTTGGGGTGAATATGAATTGCTTCCCCATCAATACTTTTCACCTGAGTCCTTTTGATAATTTGTATACCAATCACACCCAAAATTACGGCAGATCCTATGACGCCATACATATGAAAGGCATCGAACTGAAACATCTCATAAATCCTGAACCAGGAAATCACCTCCGCTTTGGTAAGCGTTATTCCAAAAATAATTCCAACTACTAAATATCTTAAAAACTTCAACATCACTAATTTCTTTTATAAACTTAATAGAATGGGTAAAACAAAATGGGTAACAAGTAGCCCACCTATAAAAAAGCCAATGGTAGCAATTAAAGAAGCACCTTGTAAATCGCTCAAACCACTAATGGCGTGTCCTGAGGTGCAACCACCAGCATACCGCGTTCCAAAGCCCACCATGAAGCCCCCTAGAATAATAAAAATAAAACCTTTCCAACTTAATAGTGCTTGCCAATTAAAAATCTCTGCAGGTAATAACTCACCGGCTGAAACAGTAATACCGTAGGCTTGTAGCTTTACAATGGTCTCTTCAGCTAAAGCAATGGACTGACCATCGTTCATAAATTCATGTGCAATAAATCCTCCTATCACTAAGCCCAGTGCAAATACTAGATTCCACGCCTGCTGACGCCAGTCATATTTAAAATAATCGCACGTTTTACCTGCCCCTAATACAGTGCACATTGTTCTTAAATTGGAAGACAATCCAAAAGTTTTTCCAAATAGGATCATGCTTAGCATAATCACTGTAATAATAGGGCCTGCTACATACCAAGGCCATGGCTGACTAATGAATTCTAAGATGCTACTCCACATAATAATCCTAACTAAAATTTGTTTCCCTATTACTTAATGTATCTACACAGAATAAGTTTCAAGTCTGGCCATAAGTTTTCAACAAATGTCTTAATTCTTACATATATTGTAATTATCTACCTTAGCTGTACCTAGGCTTTCTAATATTTCAATCAAGTAAAGACACGTATGAAGAAGTCCACCGTACTAACCCTCCTATCTTGTTTTCTATTTTTTCATTTAAGTGCACAAAACACCGAAAACCTAATTGCCAAGAAATGGCTGGTCGTCTACCAATATGAATTAGACGATCTACCCAAATCAGCATTAGCAACAGTTGATGAGATTTACCAATTAGCAGAAAAAGGTCATTTGAACAAGCAGCGGATCAAAGCATTGATTTATCAAGCTAAATTTGCTAACACTCTAGAGGAGAATGCTCAGCTAGCGATTATCAACCGATTTAAGAATGAGCTGAAGCAGTTAAAATCACCTGAAAAAAATATTTTAGAAAGCTATTTGGCAGAGCTATACCTCAGCTATTACCAGCAAAATCGTTGGCGAATTAACAGCCGAAGCAGAACAGAAGAAAAAGTAGATCCCGATGACTTCAGAACTTGGGATAACGAAACATTATTAGTAGAGGTTAAAAAACATTTCCAAAACACGCTCCAGCCAAAAAGCTTATTGCAAAAAGCTCCTATTGCTGATTATCATCTTCTAGTAGATCCTCAACCAAACTCCAGTATTTACCAACCAACACTCTATGATATGTTGGCCCACAAGGTGCTTAAATTTTATGCTGACGATGCCACCCAAATGGAAGCAGCAAAAGACAAACATCCTGTTTCAGACACTGCCTATTTCCGAACTTTTTTAGCAACCAAAATACTTGGAAGCACAGTATTTAGCCCAAAAGAAGCCTCTCTTTTAATATTCCAAGAATTGCTGAGCTTCCATATTGAACAAAAGCAGATTGCTGCTACCATAGTTTTACAGATAGAAATACTCAAGTACCTGCAGTCACATACACAAATAGCTGGTGCTGAACACTACTTTGAAAAAGCTTTAAAGCAATTGAAAGCTGAATATGTTTCAGATGAAGCCTCTACACTCATAGACTTCGAACTAGCCTCCAAATATTATAATCAAGCACAGAAGAAACAAGCTTTAGCATATTGTGAAACAGCAATCGAGGAATTTCCTGAAAGCCTTGGAGCAGAGAGGTGCCAAAGTCTAAAAAATGAAATCTTGTCACTAACATTAAGCATCACTTCGGAAGAAGTAAGCCTAGTGGATAAGCACAGTAAAGTTTTAGTGGAATACACCAATGTTGACAGCCTATCATTCAGTATTTTTAAAATTCCTACATTCACAAAAAACGTCTATCCCTTACTCGGAACCGATTCTGTAAAAAATAATTTCTTAAATACACATCAGGCAGTTCATCAGTTTTCAATAAACTTGATTAATCCAGAAGACTATCGCAGTCATACCACAGAAGTGCTACTGCCCCCCTTAATAGCAGGAAATTACTTGATTTATGTTAAGGTTTTAGACCCTTCCGATCAATTGCCCTACGCATTCACTACTATTCAAGTGAGTAATATAGGACTCATCAGTGCCGATTTGGAAGACCATAAACGTTTTCAAGTAATTGATAGGTTGAATGGCAAACCCATTGCTGAGGCAAGCATTCAACTCTTCAAGGAAGACCGTGATAAAGCATTTAAAACGCTGACCACCAACAGCAAGGGTTTTGCTTATTTCGACTATCCAAAAAACTATTTGAGCAATATCGATGCATTGGTTACCCACCAAAATGATCAAGCGCTATTTACAGGAAACTATATCCATGCCAATTACAAAAACAATCGCAACGATAATAAAAGCCCAGTAAGTGCGCGAGTAAAGTTATTGACGGACCGCAGTATTTATAGACCAGGTCAGGAGATCTATTTTAAAGGCATATTCATGCAGCAACAAGATGGTAAAGTGAAAACTGTAGCTGGCGAATATTTGGAAGTAACATTGGAAAACGTAAATCATGAGGAAGTTGGAATGCTAAGATTAAAAACCAATGAATTCGGCTCTATTGAAGGCACTTTTAAACTCCCAAAAAACGGCTTAAATGGTAAATATACTTTAACAGCAGATGAAGATGATCAGGCTGATAGTCAATTCTATGATGAGGTGTTGGATGATTTTGAATACAGCAGCACTTCAATTGCTGTGGAGGAATACAAACGACCAACCTTCGAACTTATTTTTGACCCTATTACAGCCAGTTATAGTTTAAACGATAGTGTTGCTGTATCCGCTACCGCTAAAGCTTTTAGTGGTGCTAGCTTGAGTAACGCAAAGGTAAGCTATACTGTTAGCAGAAAAACACAATATCAACCTTGGTATTATAGAGGCTACTCTAAACCCTATTATAATCAGCAGGAAGAAGAAATAGTTGCTGGAACTACCAAAACAGATAGTAAAGGTGATTTTGAAATACTATTCAAGGCCATCCCTGATGCTGACTCGGATGCTAGCAGTCAACCCATCTTCATCTATGAAATAAATGCCCAGGTAACTGATATTAATGGTGAAAGTAGAAGTAATAGCACTGAGGTGAAATTAGCCTATCATAGACTGCAAGCCAATATCAATTTAGCTGAGCGTATCAATAAAGGAGATAAGGAATTTACAGCTGGTATCGAGATTACTAATTTGAATGATCAGCGCGTGAAAGCAATCGGTCAATTAAGCATTATTAAGCTAGTAGGACCTGAAAAAATTCAGATAGAAAAAAAATGGCAAAAGCCAGATTTACCTATCATCAGTGAAGAAGAGTATGAAAAGTACTTTCCTCTTGAAGGCCAAGAAAGCTCATTATCAAAGGAGGAATGGCCAAACGGAGATACGCTGAATACTCAAGCTTTCGATACACATCGACTAGCTGAGATTAGCCTCGCAGCTAAAAAAGATTGGCCGCTGGGAAAATACGTAGCCTCCCTTACCACTCATGATAGTTTGGGTAATAGCGTAAAAGCCAACTCTTACTTTGAGCTTTTTAATCCTAAGGCTAAACAACTAGCAGAAAAGCAATTATTATCGATTGAAACAGACAAAACAGTATATCAAGTAGGTGACAAAGTGAAGCTCAAAATCGGCAGCTCCTCCCCTGACATTTACATTACTGTAGACTTTGAAAAAAACAACAAGATTGAAGAAAGCCGTATTATTCATTTATCGGACGAAGTAAAAACCATTGAAATCCCTATGGAAAATGCTGAGAAAGAAGGATTTGCCATTTTCTATCATTATGCGAACTTCAACACCTTCGAAAAAGGAACGAAGCTTATTGAAATACAGCAAGAGATCCCTCAATTAGAAATTACAACCAATACTTTCCGTGACAAACTACTGCCTGGTGCCGAAGAAAAGTGGAGTTTTACGGTCTTAGGAGAAGACAAAGAACAAAAGCAAGCAGAGATGCTCGCCTCTATGTATGATGCATCGTTAGATCATTTCAAGCGCCATCAATGGTCATTCAAACCCATTGATAAAACAACTTACAATGCTTACAATAGAAGTAATGCCAATGGTTTTTCTACCAAGAGATTCATGACTCAAAACCTATACAGGAATTATTATCGCAACCCTACCCCTAGTTACAGTGAGTTGAATTGGTTTGGCTTCTATAATGAACGACAATACCTCAATAGGTTGCGCTCAGTATTCTTCACTCAAAACATCCTCAGAATTACACAATCTCATGATAAAAAGAAAGAGGCTGGCTATATATATGGTACTGTCTTGGACAAGGAAGGAGCCGCATTGCCAGGAGTGAATATCCTCGTGAAAGGAAGTAAAAGAGCGTCTGTAACCGATATTGATGGTCGCTACAGCATAGCCGCCAAGAAAGGAGACAAATTATTACTTTCCTTTATAGGGTTGGAAAGCACCGAAATTAAAATAGGTGATCAAAATACGATTGATATAGTACTAAAAACAGATGTGCAACAACTATCAGAAGTGGTAGTGACAGGCTATGCTACTACATTAAAACGAGAAATTACTGGTAGCACTAGTAAAATTGAAATGGCAGATGAAGAAGAAGTAGATATGGCTTCTAGCTTTCAAGAGAAAGTTGCTAGGCTGCAAGAAGAAAGTTGGAGTCCATCAAATGACGCTTCTGTCGCAGCTGACAGAATAGTTATCAGAGGCAGTAGCTCAATAAATGCTAACCCACCATTATATGTCGTAGATGGAAAAATTGCCACAGACATGGAATTATCTCCTGAAGATATTGCAGCTATAGAAGTGTTAAAAGGCGCTTCTGCCATCGCCATTTATGGCGCAGGTGCTGCCAATGGTGTCATCATCATTACCACCAAGCAAGGCCAAGCCAAATTAGACCAAATGCTCTCTCAAGTGCAGGCAAGAACCGACTTGAGGGAAACAGCATTCTTCTACCCTCAACTTCAAACCAATGAAAAAGGCGAAATCAGTTTCAACTTTACTACACCAGAAGCATTGACCCTCTGGAAATTACAATTACTAGCTCATAACAAGTCACTTGCTGTGGGTTATAAAAGTCTGATGACAGTTACCCAAAAAGATTTGATGGTCAGTCCTAATGCACCACGCTTCTTACGCAAAGGAGACCAACTCATTTTATCTACCAAAATCAGCAACTTAAGCAACGAGGCACTCAATGGTACCATAGTTCTGATTTTAACAGATGCCATCAGTGGAAAATCTGTTGATGCTGACTTTAGTAATATGCAAAGTCAACAAAGCTTTAACATAGCCTCAAAAAACACAACAGAAGTGAACTGGACCATTGCTGTATCTGATAACTGTGGAGCCTTGCAATACAAAGTTGTAGCTACTACAGGCAGCTATAGCGATGGAGAGCAAAATGTGATTCCTATTTTATCTAATAGGGAGCTAGTAACAGAAAGTCTTCTCTTTACTTTAAGAGAAGCTGGCACTAAAAGCTTTACTTACCAAAGATTGAAAGACAATCAGTCTTCCAGCCTTCAACAGCATCAGCTCACTTTTGAATTAACCACCAACCCCATCTGGTATGCCATCAAAGCCATGCCCTACTTAATGGAATATCCTTATGAGTGCTCCGAGCAAACTTTCTCTAGGTATTTTGCCAACAAATTGGGCGTTCAAATAATAGCCGCTAATCCAGCTATAAAAACAGTATTTGAACAATGGAAAGCTGATGGCAACTTTGAAAGCAAGCTAGAGCAGAATGCTGAATTAAAAAGCTTGCTCATCCGGGAAACACCTTGGCTAAGAGATGCTCAAAGTGAAGCAGAGCAGCAGCAAAGAATAGCGCTTTTATTCGACCTAGAAAAAATGGAGGAGCAATTCCAAGCTACCTTAGTAAGGCTGGAAGAAATGCAGCTTTCAGATGGTGGATTCCCTTGGTTTAGTGGCAGCAACAGAGCCAATAGGTACATTTCCCAATACATTATGATGGGCTTAGGTCAGCTTCATCAACTCGATACTTCTGAACAAAGCAGCAAGCTGCGAAACATTCGGGAAAAAGGTGTGCGCTTTTTGGATACACAGCTCACAACTGATTACAACAAACTGCTAGCTGAGAGTAAAAGGAACGATAATCCTTTAGATTTAACCCAGCAGCAAATTGACAATACGCAAATACAAGCCATTTATGCTAGAAGCTTCTTTTCAGATAAGATTCCAGCGACAGCCCAAAAAGCCTACGACTATTACCTGAAGCAGTCGAAAACCTATTGGAAAGAATATGAGCTTAAGCTTAGAGCAATGATTGCACTGACGCATTATAGGTTGGCAGATAAAACTATTTCCTATAAAATTCTGGCTTCCTTGAAGGAAAATAGCATTAACAGCGAGGAGATGGGCATGTATTGGAAGGCCAACAAAAGTGGTTACTATTGGATGCAGTCACCTATTGAAACACAAGCACTCATAATTAGCCTATTTGATGAGATAGGTAGCGAAGCTCCAAAAATTACCAAAGAGCAATTAACTACTGATTTAGAAAACCTGAGGGTATGGTTGCTGCGCCAGAAGCAGACCAATAAGTGGCCTACTACCAAAGCCACCACACAGGCAATACACGCCTTACTTTTACATAACGAGGCACAATTCACAAAGATGAATCAAGTGTCCGTTAGCATGGGTCATAAGGCTATTGAGCTAGATTCGCTGACTTCGGGTGCAGGATATATCAAGAAAAGCTGGAATGCACAGGAATTTGATAAAAGCATGGCCGACTTCACCATTAGCAAAGAAAAAGAAGGTTTAGCATTTGGCGCCGTCTATTGGCAATATTTTGAAACTTTAGACAAAATCACCAGTGATGCGGAAGGTCCTTTGTCGCTTAAAAAGCAAGTTTTTAAGGTAGATAGAGACATAAAAGGAGAGGTCTTAAAGGCCATAACAGATAGTACCCAGCTTAAATTAGGTGACAAGCTACGCATCAGAATCGTATTGCAGTCTGATAGACGAATGGAATTCCTCCACATGAAAGACCAAAGAGCGGCAGGTCTGGAACCTGTTGATGTGATTTCTGAATACAAATGGCAAGATGGCTTAGGCTATTACCAATCTACCAAGGATGCCTCTACTAACTTCTTCTTTGATGTTATACAGAAAGGTATTTATGTCTTTGAATACGATTTAATAGTCAACAATGAAGGTAATTTCCAAAATGGGATAACCACTATAGAAAGTATGTATGCGCCTGAATTTAAAAGTCATAGTGAAGGGATAAAACTAAACTTAGGAAAATAATAGTATGATGTCTTATTGTTGGTGTTATCACCATAGTCATTAACTTAAGGTTTTTGATGGATTGCATTTTTTTACTATTCTGCCAACATGCTGCCCATGTCGAGAACAGAAGTCTATTTACGGAATGATTTCTACTTCTTTTAAATGTCTGACACAATACCTTAAAAATATATTACAAATAATTAGCAGCTAAAACCTTATGAACTGATGAGAAATTATATTTTAATCTGTTTGACCTCCCTATTATCCCTCAACTGTTCACCCGAAGAAGTTCAACAAAATTATTTAGACCTCACATTTAATCTGATTAATCAAGAGGGAATTATTACTTCGGAATTTGAAAATGGTGCTCAACCTATTTTCAATCTTCAAATAGTCAACAATTCTAAAGAAGATGTTTTTTTGGTTTCCGATAATCTAAATGATGAAAATGTTTTTGAAGTCTTTTCAACTACCCAATTAAATGAGAATTCCGACCCAGTAAGTTTTGGTAAACCATTCAAAAATGCAGGTTGTTATTACATTGGAGGATACCACATTAAATCGGGTGATATATTTAGTATCAAGTTGCCTTGGATACCTGAAGAGAATGAAACATCAAATTATCCATCTATATTATGCAATTATAACTTTTCAAATGACTCCTTACGACAAGGAGTCTATAGTACTTCTCTTGATGTACAATTTGGCTTTCAAATTGGTAAAAACACTGTTTCTAAAGCAATTCAAAAAGAAATCACTTTTTCAATTAATTAAAACTCTTAGATATAGAAAGATTTTTTTTTAATTTGCATGTACATATTGTTGGTGTTATCACCAATAACCGGCAGGCACTAATAACAAGAAGAGGGATTATCTTACAAATAGTGAAATAAATCGATTTATTCTATCGGTTCATAATTTTAAAATAGGTAGGTCGTTAGAATTTATATTCTCAACTAAAACTGAACCAACCGATGAAAAAATTATTGACCCTTACTACCCTATGCTTATTTAGCATTCAAATAGTTCAAGCCCAATGGAAAATATCTACCCAAATTGGTGGAGTCAATTTTCTGGGAGCCACTGTAAATGCTGCTTATAGCATAAGCTTAGACAATGAAACCATAAGTAGTCTCGAGTTAGCTGCTGGTTTTGGTGTATTATGACCATCTCATGGAAACAACAGTATCGTAAATACGCACCTCAATTATTTAAGAAAATCTTGGGGCTTTGGCGTTGAAACTGCCTTTTACACAAAAGTGCCGTTCTACAGCAAATCAGATAGAAGTAGCTTCGCAGATATTGTTGTTTACCCAAATGTAAACTACACTTTTAACCTATGGAAATGCCTTTACCTCAATACTTCAGCAGGGCTTTACCTAGCGTGAGAACAGCGAAGCTACGGAATGGTGTGTAATTCTGAAGGCTTATCCTTTGTTGGTGACCCTAATCCTGGGGCAGGTATTACCTTTGGATACCAATTCTAAAAATCACATTAAAATTTTAGAAAGCTCCCGCTTTCCTGTCTTCTTGTTGTTGTTATCACCAACAAGTCTAGCTAAATTGATTATATAAATCATTGTTGCTGATAACAACAACTTGCGGAGGCTAACGGGATCATGGGAATGACGATATTGCTTATTATACGATGATTAAAAGAAAATAATGCTTATTTCCTTTTGGCTATTTTTAAAGTTAACAACTGGAACGCTTAGAAGTATTACATGCAAAAAAGGCTGCCAATGGCAGCCTTTTTGTGTTTTTATGACATCCTTCTAGTTGGTGATAACACCAACAAATGGAAGGGTGACAAGTATTACTTTAAAGTAGAAGGACAAACATATTCAGTCGTAGGTATGTCAGTTTCGCTGATAGCTTTAAAACCACCGGCTACATCTACCAAATTATGGAAACCCCTAGCCTTTAAAATTGAGGCTGCAATCATTGAACGGTAACCACCTGCACAATGGATATGGTACGTTTTGTCCGCTTTTAAGGCGTCCATTTCTTCACTTATAAAGTCTAATGGCAAATTCTCAGCATTCGTAATGTGTTCGGCTTCAAACTCGGAAGGCTTTCTTACATCAACTACCCCTAAAGTACCTGACTTATAAATACCTGCAAATTCAGTTGCTGGAATAGACTTCACTGTAGCAAGATCTTTCCCTGCTACTTTCCAAGCTTCTATACCACCCGATAAATAACCCAACGTATTGTCATAGCCCACTCTAGACAAGCGCGTAACTACCTCTTCCTCTCTGCCTTTATCAGCTATAAATATAATAGGCTGCTGCAAGTCCGGAATCAGTGCACCTACCCATGGAGCGAACCCACCATCAATTCCGATAAAAACAGAATTTGGCACGTGTCCAGCAGCAAACACTTGCTGGTCTCTAGTATCTAATACCAATGCTCCTTCGTGGTTAGCATAAGCCTCAAAAGCAGCCACATCTAAAGCTACTTTCCCTTTGGAAAGGATATGATCTAATCCTACAATATCAGCAGCTTTATTCATCGCTACATTTGCTGCAAAATATTGTGGTGGTGGTAATAGGCCATCCGTCACTTCATCGATAAACTCCTGCTTAGACATATCTGCCCTTAAAGCGTAGTTAGTTTGCTTCTGGTTACCTAAAAGGTCAGTAGTTTCTTTACTCATGTTTTTACCACAAGCAGAACCTGCCCCATGTGCGGGATAAACAGTCACATTATCCGGTAAAGTCATTATCTTATTACGCAAGCTATCAAAAAGATATCCTGCTAAGTCTTCTTGTGTTATGCTTCCAGCCTTTTGTGCTAAATCAGGTCTACCAACATCGCCAATAAATAAAGTGTCTCCACTAAAAATAGCTTGCTCTTTTCCTTCCTCATCAATCAATAGATAAGTGGTACTTTCCATCGTATGTCCAGGCGTATGTAATGCTTTAATTTTAATTTTACCTAACTCGAAAAACTCGCTATCTGTTGCAATATGGCTGTCGAATTCTGTTTTAGCAGAAGGACCATAAACAATAGTCGCTCCTGTCTTCTCTGCTAAATCAACATGACCAGAAACAAAGTCAGCATGAAAATGCGTTTCAAAAATATATTTTATCTTAGTCTTTCTTTTCGTTGCTCTCTCCAAATAAGGTTTGCTCTCCCTTAGCGGATCAATAATAGCTGCTTCGCCATCACTTTCAATATAATAAGCGCCTTGAGCTAAACATCCGGTATATATTTGTTCAATATGCATGTCTTTGTGTTTTTTTATTGTTCAGTAAATTTAACGGATAGTCTCATTTATGAACGTAACCTTTGTTACCAAGTTTTTGGCATTCACTAATTTATAAGCAAAACTACAGTATTTCTATTTTATTCCTATGTTGTTCTATCTTTTCCTCCCGCTCAAGTTTCTTTAATAGCCTTGAAATGACCACTCTAGAAGTGCTAAGTTCATCAGCTATCTGCTGATGAGTTTTATGGATAACATAACTACCACTCGCTTGCTTCTTATCTAAGAGATATTTGTATAATCGTTCATCTAAATTCATAAATACCATGCTATCCACAGTATGTAATAGTTCATCAAAACGCATTTGGTAAGATTGTAGCACAAATCTGCGGAAAGACGGATATTTTTGGATCCAGCTATCTAGGTAGGCTGTAGGTATCATCCATAGCTCAGAATCTTCTTCTGCCACCACATGAAATGCACTTTTCTTTTGCTCTAAACAACAAGTAATGGACATGGCACAGGTTTCGCCTCCCTCCAAGTAATATAAGAACACCTCATTCCCATTATCATCATGTCGCATTACGCGCAACAAGCCTTTCACGACTATTGGCATTTCACCAGCAGATTGATTGGGTGTAATTACAGAAGACCCTACTTTTACTTTTTTGAGTCTGCCTAATGACATGATCTCGTCGCGAAGTGGCACCTCTAATATGGTGCGTTCTAGGAGCGTTCTTATTTCTTCATTATCTGGCATGCTGACAATTTAAAAATTTATTAGCAATTCAACTTGTTCTTCCAATAATTGGTTGTACAATTTGTCTGTAATTTCTTCACCGTTAAAGTTAGCCTCAATTCTTGCTAATTTTGGCTTCAGCGCTAACACATTCATACCCAAATAATTAAATATATCTGTCATATGACTTAGTGCAAGTCCACCTCCTTGCACGCCAGAAGAGATACCTATTAGTGCGCACTTTTTATTTTTAAAGCTAGAGGGGTACTCTAGACCATCAATAAAAGCCTTCAACACGCCTGGAAAAGAGCCGTTGTATTCAGGAATAATAAAAACAAACTTCTCACTTTGTTTCATTTGTTCTCTGAACGGGTTAAAATCATCATTCTTACCGGAGTTTTCGTACAGCGCTGTCACTGTAAAATCAGCAGGTAAAGCTGCTAAATCAATGATGCTTGCCTCTACTTGTCTTTTCGCTAAAAGCGATTGATAAAGTGATGCTACTTTCGAAGAAACCGAATTCTTTCGGTTGGTACCTGCAATAATTGTAATCATAATAGAAAATTAATAAACAAAAATAGGGACTATCAGTCCCTATTCAATTAAAACACCTTATAAATTGTACTAATTATTTTGACGATAAAGTCAACTCAATTTTAAAATCGTCATAGATCATTTTATCACCTAAGCCATCAAAAAATGATCCTGAACCATATTTTACGTTCCATTTAGTTCTATCTAAATCAAATTTAGCTTTTGCGTTTACCTTTGAACCAACCATGCTTACTACTGCAGGGAAGGTGATTTTATTTGTAATACCCTTAATTGTTAGATCTCCAGCAATATAATGTGTTGCTCCTTCTTGCTCACTTTCACTTACTGAGGTAATCTTGAAAGATGCTGTTGGAAATTTCTCTACGCTAAAAAAATCATCAGACTTTAAGTGTCCCATTAATTTTCCCTTCATATCACCTTCTAAATCCAATACGTTAATTGAAGCCATATCAATCACGAAGTTTCCACCCGTAATGTTCGCTCCTTCAACCATTAAAGCACCAGATTTAATTTTTACTGTGCCATTGTGCTCACCTGTAACTTTTTGTCCCACCCATGCAATAGAACTTTCATTGGTATCAATAGCTACTTCTTTTCTTAATAGTGTAAATGCCGATAAGACCACTACTAAGCTTAATCCGATTG
>JBKEFO010000039.1:0-15642 GCA_046709585.1 Marivirga sp. | reverse complement strand
AGAGCAAACTTTCTTAGCCAGGAGGGAACCTACTGTCTTTCGCTTTGAGAAGATGGCGCATAGGCAACCCTATTGGCTTAGTGCGCTAGCTGTCGTACTAGACAGCATAAACAGTATAAAGGGTATATAGATAGTACCGATTCTTGCTATTTTATTTTACACCATTTCACCAACTATAAAAGCGAGAGCATGCACAAAGCCCTCACTGAACCAAACAGTCAATAAGTATTGATATAAAAAGAAATAACCTATTGCACGCATCAAAACTCCAAGCAGAATTAAAAGAAAAAGATAATTTAAACGTAGTTTTATTGAGCTGCTGCCAAATGTTATAGCCATGGTGAATATGGAAATGCGTTACTAACTGTTTCAGCTAGGTGGATTGAAGCATATCATATGGAAAGTCAACAATTAATTGGACGCTTACAGTACGATATATTTCCTAAGAAAGAGGCAGCTTTGAAAGAGCCTGAAAGGCAGTATAGGACAAATTTTTCAGCCGCCTTTAGAAAGGTAGTCGGAGGTATGCAGTTGGTAAATTGGGAAAGTGCGACCATGGTATATAAATAGCGAAGAGGTATCAGCGTATATTGTGGGGCCTATTTAGTGGTCGGCAGATAAGTGCTACTATTCAAAAAATGGATGAAGAGGAAGTTATTTGATAAAAAAAGTCAAATGCACCTCAATTTTACGAATTAATAACTGCTTTTAAGTTGGCTTTTTATAGTTTTGCACTTGCATGCATAAAAACAATGATATAAATATATCAATCAAAGCAAATCAAAAAATCTACTTTGCTTCGGATTTTCACCTCGGCGCGCCTAATAAAGTGAAAAGCCTTGAACGGGAGCGTAAAATAATTGCTTGGCTTGACAGTATACAAGATAATGCAGCGGCTATATTTTTGGTGGGCGATTTATTTGATTTTTGGCATGAATATAAGTCAGTTGTTCCTAAAGGTTATATTAGGTTCCTTGGAAAATTAGCGGAGCTTTCTGACAAAGGAATCCCTCTTTTTATCTTCACTGGTAACCATGATATGTGGATGTATGGCTATTTTACGGAGGAGCTAAATATTCCTGTTTTTCGAAATCCTAGAACCATTCTAGCGAATCAAAAGAAAATCTATGTAGGGCATGGCGACGGCCTAGGCCCTGGTGATCACCTCTATAAATTTTTGAAAAAGGTTTTTGAAAATAAATTTTGTCAGTGGGCTTTTAGACAGCTACATCCCGATCTTGGTACTCGATTAGCCAATGGATGGTCTTCAAAAAGTAGAGCCAGCAGCGCAAAAGAGGAAACGGCTGGGTTTCTGGGTGAAGGGGAATGGCTTTGGTCTTATGCAAAGCAGATGGAAAAGGAAGAACACCATGATTATTACATCTTTGGGCATAGACATTTGCCTATAGAGGTAGGTGTAGGAGACAATTCTAAATACATTAATTTAGGGGAATGGATGAACTATTGTACCTACGCGAGTTTTGATGGCAAAGAATTTGCACTATTAGAATTTAAAGGAGCCAACTAAATCATTCTCATGTTAAAGTCTTTTTTTACAATCTTACTGAGTCTCTTATTATCAGTGTCTTATGGCCAATCCCAAAGCAATAAAGATTCGGTGAGGCTTGAGCAAGTTCCTGGTGATGGTGATTTCACCTATTCAAAAAAGCTTTTAATCAATAGTGAATTCGATTTTAAACTACATAAAACGCAATCTGGCAAGTTTATTATAAGTTTTTATAAAAACGAGAATAAACCAGTAGTGATAAAGATTTACGATATTACTGGTAATCTTATTAAGCAAGAAACAGTAGTGGAGCACGGCCCCTTCTCAAAGGAGTATAATTTATCTTACTACAAGCCTAGTTTTTTCGTAGTGGAGGTTGGTAGCGCTAAGTATAATAAAACGAAGTCAATAATGGCGGAATAAAAAAAATAGCCCTTCAAAGCATCGCTTCAAAGGGCTATTAGTATAATCTTTTAGCTTGATTAGTTAATAGAAACTAATTCAATTTCGAAGTTGAGATCTTTGCCTGCTAATGGATGGTTTGCATCCAAAATGATATTCTCCTCATTTATTTCAGCAATTATCACTGGTAACGCTTGTCCATCTGGTTGTTGCATAGATAACTGCATGCCAACTTCAGGCTTAATATCTTCAGGAACCTTGTCATTTGGTACAGGCACCATCATATCATCTCTTTTCTCACCATACGCCTCAGTGCTTGGTATCTCTGCTACCTTTTTATCACCTATAGCCATTCCATCTACCGCTTTGTCGAAACCGGCAATCATTTGGCCGGCACCCAACTCAAACTCGATAGGCTCTCTTTCTAATGAACTATCAAATACAGTCCCGTCAGTAAGTTTTCCTGTATAGTGTACTTTTACTTTGTCTCCTTTTTTAGCTGTTGACATAAATTTATCCTTTTGTTATTGTCATTATTAAACCACAAAGGTATCATTATGATTCACCAATGTAAAACTTCTTCTAAACTAATCTGACATCTGTTCATATCTGAAGCATTAAAGTCTAATAATGTTCATTAATGAACATATTTTGTGCTAAATTAACGCTAGAGTTGCTGATTTAGTGTTGGCATCATATTTTCTATACTGATTTATAACTAATAATATTATGGACAAAGAAATCAATAAAGTATTAATTATTGACGATGATGAGGATGTATTGTTCGCAGCAAAGATGTTGTTGAAAAAGCACGTCAAAGAAGTATTAATTGAAAAAGATCCTCGTAAGATTCCGTTTTTATTGAACCAAGGAACTTATGATGCCATTTTACTGGACATGAATTTTAGTCAAGATACTACCAGTGGTAAAGAAGGAATGCATTGGTTAGAGCAAATTAAACTAAAAGATCCTGATGCGGTAGTTATTCTTATTACTGCTTTTGGCGACGTTGAAACAGCAGTGGAAGCACTGAAAAGAGGAGCAACCGACTTTGTATTAAAGCCTTGGCAAAATGAGAAACTCTTGGCAACAATCCATTCTGCTGCAAAATTAAAGAACTCTTACAATCAGGTAAGTAAGCTGCAACAAGAGAAAAAACAATTGGAAGAGTCAATTGACGCACCTTTTAAATCCATAATAGGCGAAAGTAAGGCGTTAAGAAATGTGTTTACCATTATCGATAAGGTAGCCAAAACGGATGCAAATGTGCTGATTCTTGGCGAAAATGGAACAGGCAAGGAGTTAATAGCGCGAGCACTGCATAAAAAGTCACTTAGAAACATGAATTCCTTTGTAGGCGTTGATATGGGTGCATTGACGGCCTCATTGTTTGAGAGCGAACTGTTCGGTCATAAAAAAGGATCCTTTACAGATGCTAAAATCGATAGGGTAGGTAGGTTTGAAGTGGCAGATAAAGGAACTATTTTCTTAGATGAAATAGGAAACTTGGAAGCAGCACAACAAGCAAAATTACTTAATGTATTACAAAGTAGAACAGTCACTAGAATAGGAAGTAATGATGCTACTGCTTTTGATGCGAGACTGATTTGTGCTACGAATGAAGATATCCATCAATTAGTATCAAAAGGATTGTTTAGGCAAGATTTGCTCTATAGAATTAATACTGTTGAAATTCACTTACCGGCATTAAGAGACAGGGTGGAAGATATCCCGCTTTTGGCAACACATTTTATTAATGTTTATGCGGCTAAATACAAAAAGTCTATTCAATCAATGGATAAGTCTAGCACAAGGTTACTGCAGAAATATGATTGGCCTGGAAATATAAGAGAGCTTCAACACGCGGTAGAGAGAGCTATTATTATGTCGGACAACGAAATACTGCAGTCTGATGATTTCTTCTTTTTATCTAGTAAAGGGAATGTATCTGATGGAAATGAGGCAGAAGACAGCTTTAATTTGGAGGATGTAGAAAGGCATACTATTCAAAAGGCTATTCAAATACATGGAGGTAATATTTCGAAGGCTGCAGAAGAGCTAGGTCTTACTAGAGCCTCTCTCTATAGAAGAATAAGTAAATATGATATATCGTAATCCATTAGTAAAAAGAATAGCCTTACGATTAGTATTATTGGTCACCTCTGTATTTATAGGGGGTGCATTAGTAGGTAGTGGCTCTCCAGTATTTTTGGTACTTATATTTATAGTTTTGATAGGAGTGCAGTTTCATGCCTTGGTATTAGAATTTACAAAGAATGAAACGGCCATTAAGCATTTTCTTGATGGCTTGAAGAAGCAGCGAAACCAAACGGAATGGATAGCATCACAAAAAAATAGCGCGCTCAAGAAAACCTTTTTAGAGGTGGAAAAGGCTATAAAATCGAGGCAAATTGCGCAAGAAGCGGAATACCAATATTTTCGAAATATTGTGCAACATGTAGGTATAGGGATTATTACATTTAGTAAAAGTGGTGACATACAGCTGTATAATTTTGCAGCCAAGAAACTGCTTAATACAAGTTATTCTATAAAAAATATAGCGGCACTAAATAAACTTAGTCCAGAGCTAGTAGATACCTTCAAAACACTCAAGACCGGAGGAAGAAAGCTCGTAGAAGTGAAGGTTGGGGAAGAGCTTCGTCAATTATCCATTTACGTAATTGAATTGCAATTGCATGATGAACAATTTAAGCTGGTATCATTACAGAATATTCAGTCGGAATTAGATGAAAAAGAAATGGAAGCGTGGAGAAACCTTATTAGGGTGTTGACACATGAGATAATGAATTCTGTGACCCCTATTTCTTCCCTTTCCAATACCACCTATAGTTTATTAGCGGATATTAAGAAAAATGGGAATGAGCTTGTAGAAGTACCTTATGAGGATATTGAAGACCTGAAAAACTCAATAAAAACAATAGAAAATAGAAGTGCGGGTTTAATAAGGTTTTTGAATGAATTCAGAAGTCTTACACATACACCGAACCCAAAGTTAGCACCACATGACTTTAATGTAGTTATTGCAGGCATTCTGCAATTGATGAAGAAAGAACTTCATAACAAGGGCATAACGGTACATACAACATTAAAAGAAGGCTTACCTATGGTGAAGATTGATAGGGAGCTGATAGAGCAAGTCGTAATTAATTTGATCAAAAATGCTGCTGAATCTTTTGAAGAAGAACAAGAAATAAAAAATGTTTGGATCCATTCCAACGTTGATGTAAAAAATAGGGTCACTTTACAGATAAGAGATGACGGCAATGGAATTGAGCCGGAAGCGATGACAAAAATATTTATACCATTTTTCACAACCAAAAAGACAGGTTCTGGTATTGGCTTAAGCTTGTCAAAAGAAATAATAAGAAAACACCAAGGCAACATTTCTGTTCAATCTGAGTTAGGTGTTGGAACAGAGTTTACATTGAAATTCTAGTAATTACACTAAAAGAAATTATATTTGTGCAAAATACTATAAACATGTCCCAGGAAGAAATTCAAATAACCGTCACTAATATCTTGGTTGATAAACTAGGAATTACCAGATCAGAAGTAACTCCTGAAGCCAGTTTTATAAAAGACCTGGGAATAGACTCATTAGATTATGCTGAGCTGGTAATGGAATTTGAGCAAAATTTCAACATAAGAATCCCTGACACTGATGCCGAGAAACTATCTAATATTACGCAAGCAGTAAAGTACATTGGGCAGAAAATATAAGGCGAAACATTCTTAACAACTAACAAGTTAATATTGATCATCTTATAAAAGGTGATTTTTTTTTGAATAGGTGAACCGAAAGCGATTTGGATCGTAAGTAAGGTTTAATAAATAAACTATGCCCAATATTTTCCGGTACCTTTTATCTTTCGGCTTGTGTGCGATGAGCCTACCTCTATTAAGTCAGAATTATGTGGTGAGTGGCTATGTGAAAGACGCCGGTTCCGGAGAAGCGCTGATAGGTGCTACAGTGGTAGATGCTGGAAACCCGACAATTGGTCAAGCAAGTAATGTTTATGGTTACTATTCATTTGAACTGCCGCCAGGCAGTTATGTGTTAAGGGCTAGTTATGTAGGATACAAAACCTTAGACATACCAATTGATCTAACAGCGAACGAGGTAATTAATTTTAATGTGCTGCCAGAAGCAACCAATTTGGATGAGGTTATTGTAACTGCAAAACGTGCAGATCAGAATGTATCCTCAGTCGAGATGAGTAGGGAAAACCTATCTATTGAAAAGATTAAATCAATTCCAGCTTTGTTTGGAGAAGTAGATATTATAAAAAGTATTCAATTATTGCCAGGGGTAACTTCAGCAGGTGAAGGAACATCGGGCTTGTTTGTTAGGGGTGGCTCCTCAGACCAAAACCTAATTTTGCTAGATGAGGCGACGGTGTACAATGCAAGTCATTTGTTAGGGTTCTTCTCGGTTTTTAACCCAGATGCTATAAAGAATGTTGAGATATATAAGGGTGGTATTCCTGCTAAATTTGGGGGAAGAGTATCGTCCATTCTTGATATTCAAATGAGAGATGGTAATAACAAAAAGTTTCAAGCTTCGGGAGGTGTGGGTTCTATCAGTAGTCGTTTGACACTAGAGGGACCTTTAGTAAAAGATAAATCTTCTTTCCTCATTTCAGGAAGAAGAACCTATGCCGATCTATTTCTAGGCTTGTCGAATGATGAGGCTATCAGCAATAATACATTGTATTTTTATGACCTTAATGCAAAACTGAATTACCAGTTGAGCGATAAAGATAAACTATATGTTTCAGGCTATTTTGGTAGAGACAAACTGGGATTTCAAGATTTGTTTGGCTTCGACTGGGGTAATGCTACGCTTTCAGCGCGGTGGAATCACCTGTTTAATGAAAAGTTATTTATGAATGTTACCACGCTTTTTAGTGACTTTAACTATGGATTTGATGTGGCAACAGCGGGTTTCGAATATGAATGGAATTCTGGTTTAAGAGAATACAATGCAAAAGTTGATTTTGATTATTTTCTTAATAATAACAACACGATAAAATTCGGCTTAAATACAATATACCACGTGTTCTCTCCCGTGGATATTGAATCAGAAAATGAAGTTTTGAGAAATCTTTCTGTGTCGAGAGATTTTGCTATTGAAAATGCACTTTACGTAAGTAATACGCAAGAAATAACCAGCAAACTAAGTGCCGAGTATGGCGTTAGATATTCGTCCTTTACAAAAATTGGTGCCGATACAATCACATTGTATGAGGAAGGTTTACCGTTTAGAGAAGAGAATGAAGTTGGGCAACGAGTGTATAATGCTGGTGAGATTGTTAAATCTTATGGAGGCTTAGAGCCTAGGCTAGGGTTACGTTACCTACTTAATAGCCGGAGTTCATTGAAGTTATCCTACAATAGAATGCGTCAATATTTACAGGTCGCTACTAATGCTACAGCTGGCTTTCCCACAGATAGGTGGATTCCAGCTGATAATTATATAAAACCAGTAATTGCTGATCAGATTGCCGCTGGTTACTTTAAGAATATTAACGATAATGCATGGGAAATCTCTGTAGAAACCTATTACAAATGGCTTCAAAATATAGTAGACTTCTTGCCTGGCGAGGATATTTTGCTAAACAATAAGATAGAAAATGCTGTAGCCTCTGGCAAGGCGTGGTCTTACGGCGCGGAATTTCTAATACGGAGAAATATAGGGAAAACCACAGGTTGGTTAGGGTATACGCTCGCTAGAACGCAAAGGCAAATTGAAGGTGTTGCTGGTGGTAATCCTTATTTCGCACGCTATGATAAGACACATGATATCTCACTGGTTGTTTCTCATCAATTGAGTAATAATTTGACCCTTGGGGCAAATTGGGTTTATGCAACTGGCGCCGCGGTTTCTTTTCCTGAAGGTAGGTATGTTGTCAATGGACAGTCTGTTCCATACTACAATGATGCTGTGAGAAACACAAGTCGTATGCCAGCATTCCACAGAATGGATTTATCTCTAAATTGGGATCTGAAGCAGGTGGCACAACGCTACAATCATTCACTGAATTTTTCCTTTTACAATGTGTACAACAGAAGAAATGTCTTCTCCATTGAATTCAGGGAGGTAAATAATAACAAAGCAAATTATGATGAAGCAATAGACGGTCCTATTACAAGTACTACCCCAGCGTCTATAAGAACTGCATTATTCGGTATCATTCCTTCTATTACCTATAATTTTAAATTCAATTAAATTGAGAAAGTCGATCTTATATTTTATAACAGTAGTTGCTATTTTGTCAGCGTTCGCGTGTCAAGATATTATAACCTTGGACTTAAATGAGCAGCAAACAAGAGTGGTTATAGAGGGACTTATTTCCGATAGGGTTGGTAGTCAGAGTGTAAGGGTTTCAGAGAGCTTAAATTATTATGACACCATCGCAACACCGCCAATAAAGGATGCTGAGGTGAGTCTGCTAACAAAAGACGGTCAATTGATAGAAGCATTTTCCTATTCAATGACGGATAGTGCTTATGTGCCAAGCCCCCAATTTGTTGGTGAAATTGGTAGGGAGTATATTTTGCAAGTAATTGCCAAAGGGGAGACTTATCAAGCAGCAGGACAAATTATACGAAATGCCAACCTTGATAGCATCTACTATTTTAGTAAGGAGCAGCTAGAACTCATTGGTCAAAATGTATTCGAAGGAGATTATTTTTTATTTGTTGATGGTAGCCTAAATTCTGAAATGGTAGAGTATTTTCGTTTGACAGTAACCGTAAATGATACTTTAAGAAATTCTCGTGGAGACATCGCCAACTCGGTTTTAAGCTCTGAATTTTTTGGGAGTGAATTTCAATTTTTACCGGTGCCTGGTGATTTTGTGGCGCAGGATAGCATTCACTTAGAGCTCTATTCTCTTAACGAGGATATATTTCAGTATTACCAGGAATTCACAAATTTATTATTCAACGATGGGGGAGTCTTTAGCCCACCGCCAGTAAATCCTACAACGAATATCATCAACCTAACAGTTCAGGAGAACTATGCATTAGGCTTTGTTCAGTTTAGTTCCATTATTGAAAAAGATCTTTACCTAGATGAAGAAGAGTGATCGTATTGTGAATATATGCTACAGGTAATTGGCCAAGAAGAACAGTGTCAGTCAAAAGAAGAATGCAAGCCTTTATCTGTGATAGGGTAAATAAATTAGAATTTCTAAAAAGAACTTTGCAATAATTAACTGAAAGGCTTTATATTCACTTATGGCCCTAATCAGTAAAAAGAAGAAGATTTTTCCAGTTAGTACTGGCTTAGCTAAATATTTGGCGGCCAACGGTAGGTCCTTACCAATTCCAATTACATATCAGGACTTAACCCGCTTTGATAATGCCATCCCTCTTTATGATGCCGATAACCATGATACCTTGTGGGAAACTATTTTCTTTCCACAAGATGACATGAAACACATCTACTATGGACTAAAAACAATATATGCCATACTTAAGGCGGATGGTGACTTGTCAGTAATGGAACATCTATATGTGGACAGAGTAGATGCGTGTACTTTTGGAAATACCTATCCTTTTAGGGTGCGCATAGTGAACCGAATTAATGATAATTTTGATTATTTCTATATAAAGAAGGCGGATGCGTCTAGGATTTATGGTTTGGAGCTAGAACACCTATTGTCACCCAATAGAATGAGCTATTTGGTAAATGATACGACGCTAATTGAGGAACATATCCCAGGTATTCCAGGAGATCAGTTTATTAAAAATTATATGAACGATCCAAAATTTAACCGTACACGATTGGCAAAAGAATTTGTGAAGTTCACCGAACGTTGTTTTGTAAGGCTTTTAGGAGATATGCATTCTAGTAATTTTGTTGTTGATATTACACCAGATTTTGAGGAAATCCACTACCGTATAAAATCAATTGATTTCGATCAACAATCATATGAAGGTAGGAAGGCTGTATATATGCCTCAATACTTTAAACAAAACAACCCAATTATAGCATTAGGATTAGACCTGATGACTCCTGAAACGGTAAAGCAATATCAGAAAGAAGAGCGCTCATTAATTTTTAACCGTATTAAAGCATCTAGTTTTAACTTAGGAGGTTTAATGAAAAACATGCGAAAGGATGTGCTTTCCCTTCCTGAAAATGTAAGTAATCTGAAAGCCGAATTGGCACAGCATTATAAACATAAGGACTTTGAACGATGTGAAAGTATGGGAGATATTGTGGCCACCAGCTTACAGTACTTGGTGGACAACCATTAATCCTTCGTCAGTTCTATGTTCTGCTGAAAAGTGGTACTGACGTGGTCGAAAAATGCACTTAATTGCTCATACTCGTTCGACAAGAAAATGACCTTGTTTACCTGCAACAAATACGCGATTTCTACTTGCTGTCCATTCTGACTTACAGAAAATGAAAAGTTTCCACCTTCATCTGGCAGCGCAGCTAGATGAGATTGAGGTAGCTTCGCTAGTGTATAATCTTTTGGGATGGTAAGCGTATATGTTCCCTTCCTAAATATGGGCGTGTAAAGGGTTATGGGGTTTTGACGATCGGTGCGAGGATAGGGGTTCAGAGCGAAATCATTATTAATACTCACTGGAATTGAAATGATGCTCTCAGTATTGACTGTTTGCTTTTTGCCAAACTGTAATTCCTCAATAACGGACTTGTTCTCAGTGAAATTGTCTGTTACGTTATGTGAAATAATATTCCATTCGGGTTGATTGAAAATAGTTTCTATTAAGAAATCATTGTACGATTTGTAATTCTCGAGGTATCGGGTGTCAAAACTATAAACAGAATAGCCATTTCTTATGTTCCTGTAGTTAATCAGTAGGCTGTCTTTCTTTAGCACTTCAATTTGAATATTGACTTCCTCTCTGTCATCAAATAAATAATCGACAGGTATCATGCCATTATTTACTTTTGAGATGTACAGGCCGCTATTGTTAATACTGTTTGGTGCCAGCATATTAAATAATAGATGTGGGTCTGTAGCATCAAGAAAATAAGTCTGATTGTATGTTTTGACCATCACCACAAACTTATTAAATAATGAAAAATAAGGATATATTGGATATGAAGGGCGGTTTTCAATAGTACTAAGAGCGATCATATAACTGTCAAAACCCGCTTGATTTAAGATCTTCGCTAGCAGCATATTAATTTGCTGTTCGTTACCCGATCTTCTTTTGTAGGTGTCGAACAAATCGTCATCGTATAGGGTGTTATTTACCGTGAAATTATTACGCATAAAGTAATAAAGTGAGCTTATATTTTTTTGATCAGAGAATTGCTTATGATAGATCTGCGCTATTTTTTCTTCAAGATATTTACCGCTACGATTAACTTGATTGAAATATTTGTCTGCAGCCCAGTTCGCTGCTAGCTCTTCATAAGAGGCAGGTAATAAGTACTTAGTAGACTGATTTGGCAGGGTAAATTCTGATAAATAAAAGGATAATTTTGAAATGAAATATTCGTTTCCAGGAATATCTACTTCTTTGATGTAGGCGGGAATATTGTTCATTTCAAACATTTCTAATTGAAAATTGTATGATTTGTCATTTAATTCCTCTTTGGTAATTTGACGACTGATATCATTCAATTTTCGTTGGCCTTCAAGGAATTTGTAGTAGAAAATGAAAGAGGGAATTTTTAAGGTGATAATGGATTTGCTTACTGGAATATCATTTTGGAAATACCAAGTATTTATATTCTCTAAAGTAGATAACATCAATGTGTATCTAAATTGTAATACATCACCGACTTTAACATTTGATAATTTAATGCTTGCGGTTAAATTTCCGTCAATTGAAGTGGTTATCTGTGGGTTAGTTTGATAACTTATACCATCGGTAAGAGTCTTGTTTTTAGAATTAAGTATCTGCGCAGTAAAACTAACTAGGGAGTCATCCTTTGAAAATGGTATCTGGAAGTTGGCATAAGCTAAGCCTTCTTCCTTTAAAATTTTTATTTTCTGTGTATGATCAAAAACTAGCTTATAGTCATTTGTGATTGAATAGAAACCGCTGTCTAAAGTGATGAGTGCGCTA
Source organism: Marivirga sp. (assembly GCA_046709585.1). Lineage (GTDB taxonomy): Bacteria > Bacteroidota > Bacteroidia > Cytophagales > Cyclobacteriaceae > Marivirga. The sequence goes on along the minus strand of JBKEFO010000039.1, from coordinate 3,647 downwards.
GCATTCTTTTCGTAAGATCGGTCAGTGAGGGCCTCGAGAGTATCATTTGATTCTTGAGAATAAGCTAGCGATCCATTGACAAAGAAAATTAGTAGGGAGACAGTTTTAATAAAGTTCATGAGCATATGTTAGTTGGTTAGGGCTGCCGATATTTTTATAATTCTACAAATATTGTTCCAATTTTGAAGTCTTAAAGAATTACTTTTAAATCACTTAAACAACTAATCTCATGAGTTACTGATGCTTTGTAAGTTCGTTTTCCGGGATTAAAAAATATTTGATCCATACCAAAGTTTCGAGCTCCTAAGATATCTGTCTGTAGGTTGTCTCCAACCATGATGCTCTCGTGCATATATGCATTCGCTTTATCAATAGCATGTTTAAAAATGGAAGCCATAGGTTTTTTATATCCTGCACTATCGGATGTAACAACGCTTTTAAAATAACTGGCTAATCTTGATTTCTCTAATTTTATGAGTTGTACATCATTAAACCCATTTGTAAGAATATGCAGTTCATATTTCTCTTTTAAGTAATCTAAGACCTCAAAGGTATAGGGAAAAACATGCGGTTTGGTAGGGCATAACATCAAGTACTCTTCTGATAATACACCTGATAAGGAGTCATTGTAGATAGCGTAATTACTGAGAATTTCTTTAAAGCGTTCTGTTCTGATTGTATCTCTGTTGATTTTGCTTTTGTTATAATCACTCCATAACTGTTGATTTATTCTATCAAAAGTCTTGAGAAAATCGGTTAAACTAGGTATCCCCATATCTAATAGTTCATACTTAATTATCAGTTCATTTAAGGTTTCAGCAGAATTCTTTTCGTAATCCCATAGTGTGTGGTCTAAATCGAAGAAAATATGTTTATATGCTTTTAGTTCGCCCATTTCTTATTGTGTAGTTTATTTAATGCTAAAGCTCTATTGGAATACAGTACTTTAAATGTCTCTAAATCTTTCTGCAAAGTTTGATCTTTTTCAACAAATCTAAAACCTTGGCTTAGTAAATCTTTTACCTCTTCTTTCACATAGTAAAATACCCACTGGTCCACCTTTTTTGAGTTCAAAATGCCATTACTCTTTAGGTAAGTTAAATGTCTGGAGGTTTTCGCTTGCGTGAAATCAAGAATCAATTCAAAGTCAGATATGCACATCTCCTTATTTTCATGGATAAGGAACAAGATTCTTAGTCTTGAATCTTCAGACATACATTTGAATACTTGAGTAATAAAGCTTAAAGTGAAGTTCTTTAATCTCATCTATAGACGCTTAACAATTGACGTATTTTATTACGGTTAAAAGCAAAGAATAAATTCTTATTGCTACGAATATAACTACTATGCTTCTTAATCGTTTACTAAATGAATTATAAATATTATATTTGTCTATATGAAATTTTCGGCAACACTTATTATTTTATGTGTTTTCATTCAACTGAAATCCATAGCGCAAGAAACCACTGACAATGAGCCTACCAAGGTAATACAGTTTACCGGGGTAGTTTTAAATGCCGACAGTGTATATATCCCTGGAGTCCATATTTACACCCCTGTTTATGGAAGAGGTACATCGACGAATGTATACGGGTTTTTCTCTATGCCAGCACTTGAAGGTGATAGTCTTATAATTAGTGCAATAGGCTACAAAAAAAGTTTCTATAAGATTCCTAAGATAAATGGACAGACCTTAAAAGCTATTATTTCTTTGGAAGCCGATACGACAGAGCTAAAAGAGGTGTTGGTGTATAATTTACCCCCTACTGCTAAAGCATTTAAGCAAGCTGTATTAGCAATGCGTTTACCTGCTGAATACAATAATATTAATGAAAACCTGTCACCGGAAATAATGCAGGAATTACTAAAGAATTTGCCAGCAGATGGCTCTTCTAATCACCAATGGTTTATACAGCAACAGGCACATTATCAGCAAACTAGGTATTCTTACCCAGTAAACCCACTGCTTAATCCCATGGCATGGGTGGAATTGTTTAGGTCCATTAAAAGAGGAGATTTTAAAAATGACGACTAAAGCAAAATAGTTTGTTATTATTAGACTTCAGAATGTCAAAATTTTTATTTAAAATTAAATCGTATAGCTTTATTCATTAGAGCACCTAATTATCATTGTAGATGAAAAATATCAGTTGAAGGCCTATCTAATTTTATATTTTTTAATCTTACCTTTTTCTGGATTCAGTCAAGTTGAAGACGCAGCATTTTCAACTTTCATAAATGCAGGATCTGGTACTGTAAATATTTACTATTACGATGCAGAGCCCTTTATTTATAAGAACGAAATAGGGGAACTTAAGGGTATTGAGAAAGACATATTAGAGTCTTTTTTTAAGTTTGTTGAGAAAAAATATCAGCTAAGAATTTTCAAAAACTGGATTCAGGTTGGTGAGTTTGATTCACTTTTCAAGTCTGTTTCTCAAGAAAAAAATGCATTTGGGATTTCCCTTATCTCTAAAACAGAGAAAAGAGGACGTTCAGTGGCATTTTCAAATGCCTATATGCCAGATGTAAGTGTATTTATAAGTCATATTTCAGTTCCATTTATAAAGGACACCTCCCAACTATCCTTAGTGACTGATTTCAAGGCAGCCACCATAAGCAACACAACTTATGAGGGCGACTTATTGAAGTTGTCTGCAGCTTACGACCTCAATTTTAAATTACTTAATGTAGTAAGTGAAGAAGATATTGTTAGGCTAGTAAGTCTTAACCGTGAAATGGTTGGATATGTAGGTTTACCATTCTATGTGATAGAAATTGGTAAAGGAAACCCTGTTAAGAGACAGGGAAATTTCCAGATTAAAAGAGATGGCTATCGCTTTATATTCAACAAATTTGGCGGTTGGGATGAGCCTATTCAGGAATATTTTGAAAGTTACCTTTATAAGGCCCAAGCGGATAACATCATAAGAGCTTACCTTGGGAATGATTACTCGGAATTAATCTGGGGAATAGCTGGAAGCGGCCCCAATGGGAGTAATGATACTGAGATCGTCTTCTTAAATAAAGAAAAAGAGTTGCAGAGTAAGAGCTTATTCCAATCTCAAAAAGATAAAGAAGACCAACAGTCAATAATTATTGGGGTCAGTATTTCCTTCTTCTTTGTCATAATTATAGTCCTACTGCTAGTAAATAACAATAAACGGAAAGGTCGCGTGAATTTGATGCTGGTTGAGAAAAGTGAAGAATTAGAATTACTGCTTAGCCAATTAAATATGCAAAAAGATGAAATTGCTTATCAACGTACACTACTCCAACAGAAAAATAAGCAGCTGCAAAATATCAATAAGCAGAAAGATGATTTAATAGGCTTGGTAGCACATGACTTAAAAAGCCCAATAAATCAGATGAGTGGTCTCATAAGCTTATTAGGCTATAAGAACGAAACATGGGAAGATGATGAAAAGCTGCTTTATGAGAAATTGGCAGGAGCTAATAGTCATCTTAAAGAGTTGGTCGAGCGAATTTTAGATCTCGAGGCTATCGGCGAAAACATATTAAATTATAAGATTGAGAAAGTTAATATGTCAGCTATTTTGATCGAGGTATTGCAGGATTTTGAGGAGGTAGCGATACATAAGCAGATAAAAATTGATCGGAGCGAATTAGCTCCCGAAGTGTTGGTA
>JBKEFO010000038.1:0-15697 GCA_046709585.1 Marivirga sp. | reverse complement strand
CAATTGATGAAGGAACTTGAAGGTACCGTTAAATTATTTTTCAGCGCAAATGCATTCGGTGAAGTTACACCTTATGTTAAAGAGCTAAAATATGTGATGGAAAATAAAGGAATACAAACAAGAATGCCATTTGATTTGGAAATCAAATAAATTGCCTGCTTTTTTACTGTTTCATTACAAATCGATATTAGATGACTGAGATTAGAAATAATTGGACAAGGGAGGAAATCTCTGCTATATATAATCAACCAACATTAGAACTTATTTATAATGCGGCTACTGTACACAGAGAATTTAATGATCCTCAAGAAGTACAGGTTTGCACTTTATTAAGTGTAAAAACTGGTGGTTGTCCTGAAGACTGTTCTTATTGCCCACAGGCTGCTAGGTACCATACCGATGTGAAAGTACATAAATTATTACCTACAGAGGAGGTGCTTAATAGTGCGAAACAAGCAAAAGAGAGTGGAAGTACGCGGTTTTGCATGGGTGCTGCTTGGAGAGAAGTAAGGGACAATAGAGATTTTGATCGTGTTTTAGACATGGTAAAAGGTATCAACGAATTAGATATGGAAGTATGCTGTACCTTGGGAATGCTTACGGAAGACCAGGCGAAGAAGTTAAAGGATGCAGGACTTTATGCTTATAACCATAACCTTGATACATCAGAAGAGCATTATGATGATATTATCAGTACTAGAACGTACGATGATAGACTAGACACAATAGACCATGTAAGGAAAGCGAAAATTTCTGTTTGCTCTGGTGGTATTATTGGTCTAGGTGAGCAGCATAAAGACAGAATTGGTATGTTACATACATTGGCTACTATGCCAGAGCATCCTGAGTCTGTTCCAGTAAATGCATTAGTACCTGTAGAAGGTACCCCTCTGGCGAATCAGCCTAAGGTTTCTGTATGGGAAATGATACGCATGATAGCCACAGCTCGTATTATTATGCCAAAGGCTATGGTGAGGCTTTCTGCAGGTAGAGTTAGAATGAGCCAAGAAGAACAAGCTTTATGTTTCATGGCAGGCGCAAACTCCATTTTTGCAGGCGATAAATTATTAACCACGCCAAACCCAGACGTGAGTGAAGATGCTGAATTATTCCAAGTATTAAACTTAAAGCCAAGGAAAGCATTTAAAGATAAGGAACGAGGTGTGCAATTTCAGCAGATACCTAGCGCTGTATCAGTTGATTAAAGCTTAATCCAGCTAACAATATTTATATAAAAGGTAGCCACCCATTGGGTAGCTACCTTTTTTGATTTATGATAATTTGGCAAATTAGCCTTTTTTCCTTTAATTTAGGCGCGAAATTTTTTAAGTAGGACAATATATGTTTAACCTAGAACCATGAAATTAGAACAAATTCTTCCCTTCCTCTTTTTCTTCATACTTTCAGCATGTAGCCCTACTAATGATGCACTAGTTGAGAAAGACGAAGTCCCTTTTATATGGGAAAATGCGACAGTTTATTTTTTGCTTACTGATAGGTTTCAGAATGGGGACCCTACCAATGATCAAAATTATGGAAGGGCGGAAGACTATGCTCCACTTCGAGGATTCATGGGTGGAGATATTGAAGGTGTTATTCAAAAAATTGAAGAAGGCTATTTTACAGATTTAGGTGTCAATGCTATTTGGATGACACCTGTTGTAGAACAAATTCATGGCGGCGTAGACGAGGGAAGTGGAAAGAGTTACGGATTTCATGGCTATTGGGCTAAAGATTGGACCACTTTAGATAGTAATTTCGGTAGTATGGAGAATTATGGGAAGCTTGTGAAGATTGCCCACGCAAAAGGAATTCGCATTATAATGGATGTGGTGATGAACCATACCGGCCCTGTTACTATGTTAGATCCACAATGGCCAGCAGACTGGGTTCGAACGAGTCCAAACTGTACGTATCAAAACTATGAGAGTACAGTCAACTGCACCTTGGTTGATAATCTACCAGATATACTCACTGGTGGTACTGCAAATGTAGCGCTGCCTCAACCATTAGTTGATAAATGGAAGGTCGAAGGCAGATATGAAGCTGAAATGGCTGAACTTGATAGTTTCTTTGAAAGAACAGGCTATCCCCGGGCACCTAAATATTACCTCATTAAATGGTTAGCTGATTACGTTAGGGAGTTTGGTGTTGACGGTTTTAGGATTGATACCGTGAAACATGTTGAAGCAGGTGTTTGGGGTGAATTATACAAAGAGTTGGTTTTAGCTTTTAACGATTGGAAAGCAAATCATCCTGAAGCAGTGCTTGATGACAATGATTTTTATATGGTGGGAGAGGTATATGGTTATGCTATCCACAATGGTCAAAATTACAGCTATGATGGTGATACCTTAGTGAATTTCTATGCTGAAGGCATGTCTAGTATTATCAATTTTTCTTTAAAGTATGAGGTACGAGAAAAGACTGCCGAGCAGTTATTTTCTCAATATTCACAGCTGTTAAATACAGGCGAGCTGGCAGCGTATTCAGTAATGAACTATATGTCATCTCATGATGATGGTAGTCCATTTGATGCTGAGCGTACCAATGTTTTTGAGACAGCCAATTATTTAATGCTTACGCCAGGGGCGGCACAAATATATTATGGTGACGAGACTGCAAGGCTTTTAAACGTAGAGGAGGCCGAAGGTGATGCTAAGCTACGTTCTTTTATGAACTGGAATGAGCTAAATAATGATGTACAGCGAGATGGATATACCATACATGAAATATTGCATCATTATCAAAAGTTAGGGCAATTCCGAAGAAACCATCCTTCAGTAGGTGCAGGCTTGCATCAAATGCTGCAGGAGAAACCGTATGTCTTTACCAGAAGCATTAGTTTAGATGATTATCAAGATCAGGTGATTATCTCGATGGAGGAAGGCTTAGGAGTTGTACCCGTAGGAGAGGTGTTTGGTGAGGGAGAGCAGATTCGGAACTTCTATACTAACGAAAAGGCGGTTGTCAAAGGTGGTAAGGTTTCCTTGTCTGAAAAAGGGAAATTGATATTGCTTGAGAAGATTTAATGGATGATAAATTAAATATATATGATGGTAAATATGAAATTATTTAGTCACAGAATAGGCCTCTTTTTGATATTTGGCCTGTTATGCTTTTCTTGTCAGAATAGTGATGAAAAAACTGATGATCAAGGTGTCGAACGCTTTGAACGATCTGATGCAGCCATACTAAAAGGTGTTTATGTTCCCAGCAAGGCGGATATGTTCTTCACGTCTGGATTGGTGGCACCAATAAAGGATGCTGATGCTGCCAGTGGATCAAACCAACAATATGGTACTACCTATGAGCAAAGTATTGGCGCCCTGAACAAGGTGAAGGAAACGCTGGACCTCAAGGGATTTTCTTTGGAGAATATAGTGTTTCTGCGAGTATACTTGGCACCAGATTCTAGCGGCGTCATTGATTTTAAATCGTTCTTCTCAGCATATGACAACTATTTCAAACGATATCCCAATGTACCTCAGATAGCAAGAGCAACCATAGGGGTGCATAGTTTGGCTAGGGCAGGACTTCTAGTGGAAGTGGAGGCTGTTGCCGCTAAGTAGAATGATTATGTGCGTATACTGATAGTGAAATGGATGAGCTTGATGAACTGCCGTACTTGAGTTGTAGTAGAATTTAAGACCGACAAGGTGATTCTTATCTAGTCTGCTAGACTGGTATCATTAGAAAAAAAGCATAAATTATAATGAAGTATATATTAAGCGCATTGCTGCTTTTAACTAGTATCAGTCAAATGTTTGGGCAAGGTTTTACAAATGAAAGTGCTTTCAAAGAGGGACTGTATGATACTTTCTATGAATTCAGAATAAATAAGCCTACTCAGGCAGGGGGAATTAATTATCTCTTCAACTTATCCGGTTCAAGGGTTAAAAAGATTATTGTGAACGTAGACACCCTTTCATCCTTTAAAAAGGTGTTTGGATTATATGATGGAGAAAATTTTCTCCTTGATGTTGTCAACGTTATTCCGCTATATAATTCCTCCCATGTTGCGGCAGTTAGATTTTCAAAAATTATGGATTTTGGGTTTTATAGTATCGCGGAAGTGCCTACTGAACTTAATGTTAATATGGTCGGAGGAGGCTTAATTCCTGCCTTAATTATAGAATCTATAAACGTAATTGGTAAAGAGAAGAGAGAAAAAAGAAATGTTATAGTTGCTGTTCATCATCAAACAGGAAGGCAGTTTGTTGTCGAGGATGATTTCGTAGATGAATTAATAACAACGTTAAGAGAAAGTACTTTTGAAGTAGCGGTGAAAGAAAAATACCTTCTTGATGACCAAATAGCGATCTTAAAGCTTTACAATAAGTATAGGTCCAATGACTTTATTTTTGAAAGGGAGCCTTTTTATGCGAAAATTACGCTTACGAGAAGAGGGAAGAAGCAGTCAGATAATGAGATTGAGATATTTCTGAATCAAAGTAAGATAGGTGTTCTAGAAAAGCAATATGTAGTCAAGGCTGATTTCACGGAACCGATAGCAATAGATTTAAAAGCAGTTTCAGAATCGGTTAATTACCAATTAATTATTGAAGCGGACCTCAAGGAGTCGATGTATTACAGCGTTAGTAATATCGAGAAAAAGAAGGAGAAAATTGATGTGGATAAAATAGACTTTACTAGAAGGAAATATGTTTTAGAAGAACATGATTGATTGTACACGAAAAGTCTAATAAATTAGTCTTCACGTAGTAGTAGGCTTCAGAAGCCTAGAGACTAATTTATTAATTCTTTTGCATGTCTAAGGACATGGGAGCTGCGAAAATGCACAGTATAAATAATATAACGGCACTAGGGTTCATCTCTCATGAGATCAGTAGCAGTAGCGCTAATCACTTTTAAGGTTAGTACAATACTGACTAGCAGAATTAGTTTGCTTATTGATTTCAATAACATTGGATTCATTAATCCAAGCGCTCCTCACATCTCCAAGACACCAATAATCATACTGCTTGTTCGTAAAAAGTTGGAAGTTCAATTGGTATTAGGATCAGTAATAAGTTGAAAATAGTGCGCTAAACCCTTCGGTGCGCCAACTCCTTAATGGCAATTGTAAGTAATAGGGGAATAATCTGGCTTGCAATTCTCCGAGCTTTTATAATTGGTACTTTTTCAAAGTATTTTTTATAAAGCAAAAAAAAAGGAGACCAATTGGTCTCCTTTTTAATTATATGTATTTGATAATTAGTTCTTAATAATTCGCCTTACTATCACATTTTCTCCATCGTTAATTGAAAGGATGTACATGCCTATCGCTAATTCAGATAAATCAATCGTCGATTCTTGCTGAGAGATAGTACCATTCATCCATACTCGGCCTTCAGTAGACGTAATCGTAAATTGAGACGTTTCCATTTTGCCAGTAAAGATATTTAGTTTATTTGATACTGGGTTAGGGTAGGTGTTAAATCCAGCAGGAGCAAGTCCTTCAGAAACTGTGGAGCCACCTGTCGTTCTAGCACCACTACCTACGCAGAAGCTAGTAGTCTGCGAGCTAGCGAATGAGCTACCTGAAGCCAATACCGTACTTCCTGCAGTAACAGTGAAAGAACCATTACCGTATGAACAACAGATACCGTCACCATATGCGTCAGTAATAACGAAGTCATAACATCCAGTAGATAAGTCCACTGGTACATTTATAGTAGAGCCATCAGCTTGTGATGCATATGTGCCGCCTGAAGCGACAACAGTTGAACCACTTTTTATTTGCCAGCTAGTTTCTTCTGGGTAGTTATCAAATGTAATAGACACATTTACAGCAGTAGAACCACCACCAGCAGAAGTGCTTAAGCTTACATTATCTATGGCCATATCAGATCTAAATCCGTTTCCTGTGGTACCAACGAATCGCACTTTAACAGTTTGACCTATGTACGCAGACATGTCAACCGCTGCGGCATCCCAAGCATTACCCTGATCGCCTGATCTTGACCATAAATTAGTCCAGTTACCTGCAGTAGTTTGTGCTTGCAGCACTAAACTACCCATATTTGATCCATACATATGGTAATCAAAAGTGAAGTCAGCTACATCAGCACCTGATAAGTCAAAACAAGGACCATCTAGGTAAGTTACTTTGCTTGGATAGTTAGGGCTAGAAGCCTCAACGTACATATAAAAAGTTCCTTGTGTAGCATTTGAAGGACCAGTGCTGCCTGATGGTGTTCCGCTAGCATCCCTTGTCCAATTTAAATCGTCACCAGAACCTTGCGTCCAAGCACCTAAATTTGACTCAAAGCTTTCGTTGTAAGGGAAAGTAGAGATAGTCGATGAACATGATAAAGCAGTATTTTGCTGTGTGGTCACCGAGATGTTTCCTGAGAAGCTACTTGCATTTTCTGCACAGTTAGTTCTAACAGCACAAGTGTAAATGGTTCCAGCAGCAGCACCTGTTACAGTGATGCTATTAGTGGTACTATTTAAACTAGTTCCATTTACAGTTACGTCATAAGAAACAGCACCCGTAACAGCGGCCCATGATAAAGTAAAGCCAGTTTGTGTGATGTTAGAAGATCCTAAACCTGTAGGTGTATCACATGGAGCTGGAGCTGTAGTGCCAATAGTGAAGTTAGTACTTTCTGACGTTGTGAAGGTAGCGCCAGAAGCTAATGTCGTTGCACCATCTGTTAAAGCGTAAGATCCGTTACCATATTGACAGCAAATGCCGTCTCCGTATGAATCATTAATAGTGAATATGTAGTCACCGTTTGGTAAACATGCTGTTTCAGTATAAGATTGGTTTGCACCGTATCCGCTTCCCGAAGCAACTGTAGTATTTCCTTCTTTGATAGTCCAAGTAGTTTCAGAACCATATTGGTCAGTCGTTAAAGCAAATGTTACTTCCGTGTCATTACAAGTAGTGCCACCTCCGCCACCGGGCGTATAAGCAGGGTTTAACAAGAAACCACCACGGCCTCCATTTGATGAGAAAGTCGCTTGCATCCTCGCATCTTGACCACCAGAGAACATGAACATACATGCATCATCAACATAATCCATATAGTTCATAAACATGTCGCTTTGTCCACCCGAACAAGAGTTTGTTCCAGCTGAAGGACAACCGTAGTTAGGGTTACCAGCTGCAGGTGTGTCACTCACAAAATCATCTTGGTTGCAGTTACCATCGCCCCAGATGTGACGTAGGTTTAACCAGTGACCCACTTCATGCGTAGCAGTTCTACCTCTATCGAATGGTGCAGATAGGTTGAAGCTTCCACTTCCTGATACCGTAGCATCACCAAAGTACTGAGGTGACATAACGACACCGTCCGTTGATGGACTCCCGCCAGGGAACTGCGCATAACCTAATATACCGCCACCAATGTTAGCAACCCACATGTTCAATATTCTTGCAGGCTCAATAGGAGGGTATGAAGATTTTACAGCATCATTAGTTCCCCACTCGGCTCTAGAGTTGGAATATCTTTTTACTTCTATTAACTCAAATCTAATATCAGTGTCACCTGATCGCACATTGGTGAAAGTTGATGGGACGCTATTATAATCACTATTACTAGCAGCGTAATCTTGGTTTAGTCGATCAATCTGAGATTGAACTTGTGCTGCTGAGATATTCTGCGCTGTATTCGCATAAACAACGTGCACAATACATGGGATAATGATTTGTCCGTTTTCTTGACGCTGTATGTCCGGATTTTTCATGAATTCGGCGGTCAATGATTCAATCGCTGCTTGTCTTAGAGCATAAGCGGCGTCGGTTTTCAATAAGCGTTCATGTACTTCGTTTGTTGCACATTCGCGCTGTTGGGCTTGTGTGATATGAAAGCAGCAAAGTGCAATCATCATCATTAGTAAACGTTTCATCATAGATTATATAGATTATTGGTTATAAATTGTAATATTCTAATATTGTACTATACATATTCGTTTGATTTATGAAAAAATATCTCGCTAGTTGTAGCAAAGCTCATTTAAAAAACTATGTAAGAACTGCTGTATAAAATTTAATATTGTGTTCTACTGACACTCAAACTTATCCGCTATTTACAAAAAATATATTACAGTATAATGCATTATATAAAAATATTTTATCGGTATTATATAGTACAAATAGTAGATTGAACGATATATTAGTACTGAAAATCCGCTTTAAATGACCTAAAACAATTTTTGTAACTAAAGTAATGTTTTATAGTCTCTAGAAAATTAGTTCAATAAATGACATGTAATAAAAGATTGAAAATGTAACTTTTAGGACAAGGGTTTAACAATTGGGTTTGGGCTGGGAAGAGTAAAGTAGAATTGAATTTATTTTAGTTTGTATTATTCTACTATTTAAGATTGGGCTTGTCTTTTGGCTGTTTCAAGCAGTTATCACGCGTGACTTTTCAATTTCTGCGTCTGTATTCTAAATGAATGGGTATAGCGCTGGACTTGGCTTACTATTGTATAGGAACAACAAAACTGTCCTGTAAAAGCTTTACAAGGTGCACCTATAATTGAAATGTCAAGAACAGGAAAAAAGTTGACCGTATCCGATATGAAATAGCGTATTTTGATTTAGCAGAAAGGGCAGGGGTGACATGACAAACTACCCATACCGCAGCAGATGAAATGTTTGACCTCTTTGTAATTCTGACTATTAAGGCAGTCGAAGCACTATCTGTTGACATTAATAGTTAGTCGCCGGAAACGTGTAGCGTTGGCTTTTATTCTTCATAAGACGATAGTTCTTTGTTCAAAAGTGTCCTAGTAAACTCCTCTGTAAATCCTTTAGCCCCCGTATAATTCAAATGCGTTGAATTTAAAAAGTATTCTTTACTACAACAATATGCAGTACCATGCCCTTTGTTTGGGAAAGTAAACAAATCTAAATCAATTCCTTTCCTTTTTAAGTTGTCGGCTAGATAGCTATTAAAAGGCGCTGTTTTGATATTATTAGTGTCGTAATAAAGAGGTGGGTTTACTAATAGCACCGTAATTTGCTTCTCCTGCAGTAATTTAACTGATTTTATGAAATAGTCTAATTGAGTTCTGTTGACATTTATGGAGTCAAATAGAGTTGTTTGATTCCACCTTATTGAATCTAAAGTGGAAGTATTAGTGAATTTTAGAAATCCATGGTGGACATCAGTAACTTCTCGAGTAGGGGTGTATTTTTTGCCTAAAAGTTTCGCATATAAGTGGCTAAAGAGGCCTTTTTCGCGAAGGGATTTTAAAAATGTTTTAGCGCTAAATTTATCCTTTGATTGAAGGACTAATTCCAGCGTATTTCCAATCACTAATGGAGAATAGACACCCATGTTATTTTCACCATAAAGCATTTCTGGATTGGTGCCCATTATCGCATATTTCGGAGGTGTTTCTAGCTTTAAAAGGGCCTCTTTGATTATGAAATAGGTTTCGAATGGTGTGCTGTGGTATATTCCAAGATTAAAAGAGGTTAAACCGGTTAGACGCTCAATTGTGCGTGTATCTAATGCATCAGCAATGTGGGAGTCGCCAACTATTAATACCTGTGTCTTGTTATCTTGTTCAAAGAAATGTTTTTTTGCATCTAAGAATTTCTTGTAATCTGGCGGTCTATTAGCCTTCAGTAAAAGAAAAAGTGTCCTGTCAATCAAGAAGATTGCTGAAATAAAAATAAATATTCTAACTAAAAATCTTTTCATTCTTTAAAATTGAAAATAGATAAATGTTTGTTCTTGTCCTGAGAACCAAAATATCACAAAGCAAATTAAGATATAGAATGTATATCTAAAAGTGCGGCTCTTTTGTAATAAGAATTTTTCTAGTGCAAATTTTTCATTTCTACCCAACCATTCTATAATAAAGAAAAATCCAATCAGTGACAGTGTAACTGATAGTTTCTCTATTCCATTATAAGCAAGAGGATCAAATAAACTTATGGAGAAGATTTCAGATAAAATGAGTACTGCCTGATTAAGGCTAGTAGCTCTAAAGAATACCCAAGCCAATACAACTATCATAAATGTTAGTAACATCGACAGTATTTCCTTATTGCTAATATTAGAATTATCTGCACCAATGACGTCTTGGTATGTTCTGTTTTGCTTCCTAAGGAGTAAGGGTAAGAACAGCAAGGCATGTAGCGCTCCCCAGAATATAAAAGTCCAATTTGCGCCATGCCAAAACCCACTAACCAGAAAAACAATGAAGGTATTTCTAACGCTCATTCGTACACCTCCTCGGCTGCCACCTAGGGGAATGTATAGGTAGTCTCTAAACCATGTAGATAATGAAATATGCCATCTACGCCAAAATTCAGCAATATTTCTAGAGAAATAGGGAAAGGCAAAATTTTGCTTTAGTTTAAATCCAAATAGTCTTGCAAGTCCAATAGCAATATCAGAGTAACCAGAGAAATCACCGTAAATTTGAATAGTAAAAAAGAAAGCTCCTAAGGCTAAGGTACTACCGCTATATTGTGTGTGGTGATTAAAAATATCGTTCGCGTAAATGGCGCATGTATCAGCGATAACAATTTTCTTAAAAAATCCCCAAAGAATCTGTCGACAACCATCTATAGCTTGTTGATAGTTGAAGTACCGTTTTTTGAGGAACTGAGGTAAAAGATCTTTTGCTCTTTCAATTGGTCCAGCCACTAATTGCGGAAAAAAACTTATAAACGCTGCAAAGGCAATGAAATCTTTTGTCGCGCTAAATCTTCTGTTATATATATCTATAGTATAGCTCAATGTCTGAAAGGTGTAGAAGCTAATTCCTACAGGCAAGATGATGCTTAAGGAGATGGGGTTGACAGACCATCCTATTTGTTCGGTTACTATAATAAAGTTCTCAATGAAGAAATTGAAATATTTAAAAAAGCCAAGCAAGCCAAGGTTTATTGAAATACTTACCCAAAGCAGAATTTTCCTTTTCTTATCGTCAGCTATTTTAAATAATAATAGTCCAATGTAATAGTCAACGATGGTACTGAAAACTATTAATGTAAGGAACCGCCAGTCCCACCAGCCATAAAAAACATAACTGGCTAGTAGGATGAGAATATTCTGATAGGATAATTTATATCTGTTTAGCGACCAAAAGCAGGCAAAAACGACTATCAGAAATATTATAAAGGTGAAGGAATTAAAGAGCACGAATTATTGATTACACTTAGCGGAATGATTTTGATAACTTGTATTTCATGCTTATTTTAAAATCAACTACTAACTCTTTTAAATTTTTTAAAGTCTGGCTTGCGCTTTTCGAGGAATGCATTCCGGCCTTCTTTAGCCTCTTCAGTCATATAGGCTAGTCTTGTAGCTTCACCAGCAAATACCTGTTGCCCTACCATCCCATCATCGGTAGCGTTGAAGGCAAATTTAAGCATGCGAATAGAGGTTGGTGACTTAGCTAATATCTCCTGTGCCCATTCGAAAGCCGTATCTTCTAATGCTTTATGTGGCACAACAGCATTTACCATGCCCATGTCAAAGGCTTCCTGTGCAGAATAACTTCTACCTAGGAAGAATATTTCTCTCGCTCTTTTCTGCCCGACCATTTTAGCGAGGTATGCAGAGCCATAACCACCATCGAAACTTGTTACATCAGCATCTGTTTGTTTGAATATGGCGTGTTCTTTACTTGCTAAGCTTAAATCACATACCACATGTAAGCTATGTCCGCCACCCACGGCCCAACCTGGCACTACGGCGATGACTACTTTGGGCATAAAACGGATTAGTCGCTGTACCTCCAAAATGTTTAACCTTGCTACGCCATCGTCATCAACATACCCTTGTTCGCCTCTTGCATTTTGGTCACCACCACTGCAAAAGCTATAGATACCATCTTTTGTTGATGGGCCTTCAGCAGATAATAATATTACGCCTATCTCTGGGTCTTCACGTGCGTCTAGCATTGCTTCAAATAGCTCTCCAGTAGTTTTTGGTCGGAAGGCATTACGTACATTTGGTCTGTTAAAGGCTATTCTTGCCACACCGTCGGCCTTTTTATAAGTTATGTCACCATATTCCTTAACAGTTTTCCAGTTAATTAATCCCATATTAGTTTTGTATATGTATTTTAAATGATTCAAAAATTTCTTGGTTGATCTTACTCTCTGACTGTATTTCTAAGAGTGCTGCCTTGCTTGACCTTAACCAGCTTGTTATCGCAGCTGTTAAATCAACCTTACTTTTTGCTATAAAGTAGTCGACAGCAAATTCTTGACAAAGCAAAGAAGCATTAAGGCTTTGTTTGGTCTCAAAGAATTCTTCTAACTCAGCTTGTTCTTTAGGACCTTTAATCATCCGAAAGATGCTTCCACCGTGGTTGTTAATCAATATCACTTTTAGATTAGGATAATCGTATTTATGCCAAAATGCATTTCTATCATAAAAGAATGCCACATCACCCGTGATTAAGTAATGACTCTCATCAGCATTAGCTATAGCATGACCCATAGTGGTACTATTGGAACCATCAATTCCACTGGTGCCTCTATTACACCATACTTGATGTGGCTTCTGTAGGCCAATGAAGTTCACATAGCGTACCGATAAACTATTAGCTAAATGGATGTTGGCATGTTCCGGAATCTGTTCAATAACTTGCTGTAGTGCACTAAATTCATTCCATTCTATCCGTCCTTGCAGATATTGTTTACCCAGTCTTGCGACCGTCGATTGCAATAACGTCCACTCATAAAGAAAGTGCTGTTCTTTGGCGGGGCTATCATGAAGGCTAGACAAAAAGTCTGTTGGATCAACGTTGATATTTTTTTCGATTGCTTGAAAGGGATCAGCAATAGTAGTCTTAGCGGAGCTTATATGCCATTGAGTGACCTTATTATTTCTTAGGAATAGCTTTAAGTTTTTGGAAATGATGCTCTTGCCGAAGCTGATGATTAAATCAGGTCGAAATACTTGCTTGTTCTCTGCTGTAATACGCATGCATGCAGCATCTGTCAAACTAATAGCGTTGCTAAGCGCATGTCCATTGCTGATTACATCGGCAAAAATAGGAATGTTTAACTGTGTGCTAAGCTGTTCAAGCTCTTCGAGGAAAGATGCCTCGTAAAAATCTTGTCCTAAAAGGATAGCAACCTTTTCGAAGGTGTCAAATGAGGATACTATCTGCTCTTGATCATTACTTGATAGTTGAAGCTTAGCAGCCATTGTTTTAATCACTTTTGCCTCCTGATCAAGTTCCCAGTTTGCAGCAGCCTCAGGGTAAAAGGGTTCTCTAAAGGGAATGTTGATATGTACGGGACCTTTTACTCCCAATTGTGCTTGTATACATGCTTCATTCACCATCCTATAGGCCTGCCATGCCTCATTTTTATGGTTACCTATTACAGGTAGCTGATAGTTTTCTTTAACATGCCTACCGTAAATATTTTGTTGCCTAATGGTCTGTCCATCCCATTGATCTATCCATTCTGGTGGTCTGTCAGCAGTTAAAATCAACAGTGGAATGTGCTGGAAAAATGCTTCTGCTACGGCAGGAGCATAATTAAGTGCAGCCGAGCCCGATGTACAAATCATTGCTACTGTTTTGCCCGTCGCCTGTGCCATACCTAAAGCGATAAATGCAGCACTACGCTCGTCAGAAATGGAGTAGCACTGAATTTCAGGGTGTCTGTTAAATGCGATGGTCAAAGCAGCATTTCTACTCCCTGGAGAAATAATTGCACGCTCAATTCCATGTTGTACGCACAGGTCAGCGATCGTATTTATGTGGATTTGTGCCATTTCGTTAGCAATTTAATCAGCAATTGGTTGAATTGCATCATATTTTAAGCCTTTTGTACTTGTTAAAAATGCCTTTACCCAGCCTACTTGTATTTTTGCTTCTACTTTTAGCGGTATTTTGTTTCTATCATCGGTTACCCAAACGGTCATGTCCTCACCGCCGGCAAAGATGGTTCCATCAACTAAAAGGGCACTGAACTTAATAGTTTTGTATTTTTTGCCCGAAGGCATTTCTAAGACTTCTCTTCCTAAGTACCTAACAAAGAGGTTGTTTACTTTGCCCTCAATAATGAGGTTAAAGGGGATTTTAGCATTTATAGCATAGGTTTCGTAGTCTAGATTTCGCGCATAAAAGACGGCACTTAGTAGGTCCCATATACATTCATTGAGAGGGACGTTCAAATATTTCGTTTCTTCACTATCGGAATTATAAACTTTGGCCTTGATGTTTTTTTGCTGATGATTATACCAATATTCATTGTCTACTAGATAACTGCCTTCACGTGTGTTTCTTCTGAAATACAATGGCTTTAATTGTGTTATGGTGCCTACTGCATCGAATGAATCACGTACCTTATAAACCCAATCCCATTTTGGTTTTGAGCGGCCATACCCTTTAAACCAGTAGGCCTTTTGGTTGTTGTATACTGTATCGTCGACCATAAAGCTAACCTCTCCTGCATCTACCCATAATAGGCCCCAATTGTATTTCACATCATATTGTATCTGCTCACCGGCCTTAAACGCTGACGTTTGTGGAAAGCAATTAGTCTGAGCACTAATAAAATGGGGAAAGATAAAAAGCGAAAATAAAAGTAGACGCATAAAAAATTGATTATCAGATAAACTTAATGAAGATAATAACTTAATGCATAGATTGTTTAATAATCGGATAATGTTCGTCTAATCTACATTTTTCTTTCTTACTTTAGCGATTCAAGTAATCAATGTAATGACATTAAAAGAGATATTAATAGGGTTTGGAAATGCTATGTGGGGCACTCCGCTCTTGGTTTTATTATTAGGGGGTGGATTATTCTTTCTGTTATACTCACGCTTTTTACCATTCCGCTATTTCAAGCATGCCGTTCAGATTTTAATGGGTAAATACGATGGTGACAAAAGTGAGGGAGATATAAGCCATTACCAAGCTTTATCTACCGCCTTAGCCGCAACAGTGGGCATGGGAAATATTAGTGGTGTAGCCGTAGCAATTACCATGGGAGGACCAGGTGCCATATTTTGGATGTGGGTAAGTGCTTTTGTAGGAATGGCGACTAAGTTCTTTACCTGTACTTTAGCGGTTATGTTTCGTGGAAAAGATTCACTTGGTAGGTTACAAGGAGGTCCTATGTATGTTATTCAAGAAGGGCTTGGGCCGAAATGGAAACCCTTAGCGATTATGTTTTGTGTGGCAGGTATGTTTGGTACCATACCTAGCTTTCAGTCGAATCAATTAACCGCTGCAATAGGTGAAGGATTATTAATACCAATGGGTATAGAGATGACATTCGCTGTAAAGCTGACTATAGGCATTATTTTGGCTATTATCGTTGGCTTAGTTATGCTGGGTGGTATAAAAAGAATTGGTACGGTAGCTGGTAGCTTAGTGCCATTTATGGTTTTAATTTATGTCGTTGCAGTAGTAGCCATTTTAGTTCTTAATAGGAGTCTGGTACCCGAATATTTGCTATTAATAGTTACTGATGCCTTTACTGCGGATTCCGTTTTAGGTGGAGCCGTAGGTGCTATTATTATTGCTGGCGCAAGAAGAGCTGCCTTTTCTAATGAAGCTGGCATAGGTACTGCACCCATGGCACATGGGGCTGCCAGAACTAGTGAACCTGTTCGTGAGGGTTTAGTAGCAATGATGGGACCTATGATAGATACGATTATTGTTTGTACAATGACTGCCTTGGCGATTTTATTAACAGGTATTTGGAAAGAACATACTGATGGAATAAGTGGTGTATCCTTAA
>JBKEFO010000037.1:0-15944 GCA_046709585.1 Marivirga sp. | reverse complement strand
TACCTCCTTGGCAAGCTCATCCATTTGATTGAGTGAATAGGTTATTTTAGGAGGTGTTTTTTGTCCAAAGAACTCCGCTGCACACTTCTCATGAAAGTCGTTTTCCTCAGCCAAAGGCTTATAACAATATAAACAGCTATTCTTCATTACCTGCAGTTATGGGTTCCACACTTACCGCTCCAATGCAATTCTGACAGCAAGCGAGCAGTAAGCCCATGCGGTCGTTTTTATTGATCTTCCAGTTTTTTGAAGCAATATCCAACAGCCAGCCCTCAGGAATTAGTCCCTCAAAAAAAGGGAAAAGTCGATTTTCAGTATAGGGCTTTGTGGTGACAGGCATAGTGAAAGTAATGAAGTCGGTAGGATGGTTTTTTACATATGCTTCCTCATATTGAAATACGTATTCGCCATCATTGGTCTCAGTGATAATGCCAGCAAGTTGCTCTTTGTATAATACCTTTCCTTGTCTCATCCGTCTACTTCTTTGCTATTGACAGGTACTAGCTCATGTCCGAACATTTTAAGCACCAGATTCACCTTATCCATATTCAGATTCGTTTTACCCTGTTCTATTTTCCGTATGACGGTTAGGGCAACACCTGTGCGTTCTGCGAACTCTTCTTGCGTCAGATTCACTTCCTTTCTACGTTCTTTTACAAATTCTGCTAATGCCTTCATTATATGCTTTTAGATATAATTATAGTCAAATATACGAATTTATATGTAATTAGATATAATTCTGGTTGAAATACTCATTTTATATGTTTTAGCATATAAAATTCTGTTTTCGTTAAGATATAACAAAAGAGACTTAATACGCTCAAAATGGCTGGAAATTGGTTAGTTCAGAAGTCATTGAAAAACAAATTCCTTTCGACTCCTTACTAGTCAGATTTGTAATGACTTAGCACGAATAAAAAATATTCAACACCGTGATATAATGAAAGTTGCGGCTAATTATTCATTCCGTTATTTATATAGGAGTACCCTCCTTATGGAACAACAGCTATCAATTAGTATGCTCATCAAATGCTATTTACTTCATTCGCAAACAGTGTGTAAGCATCAAGAAGCCCTAAAATGTAGTAATTGAAGTGCAGGCTTTAAGGAGCTAAATTATTTGGCAAGAACCCATATTACTACTGAGATTATCTATCTCCCATGATCTCATCATAGAAAATTAACTAAAGGTGTCATATTATGTCTTAGTCAATCGCTTGATTTGGTAAAATTTGATTCATGAACGATTACCAACACAAGATTTTTTTCAAAAACTTAAACGTACTTTCAAGCTTTCAGCAGAAATTAATATTAGATACCTTCTATACATACTATTTAAATGCTAAGAAAGAAAATTCTCTGAAAGAGGTGACAATTGAAGCAATAGAAAGGGGTATTCAAATCAAAATGAAGCTGTTTGAATCTCAAGCCTATGAAGCTGCTCTAATCGATTATGCGAATCAAAGAGAGCATGAGATTTTTGAACCCTCTTATAGAGTTGAACAGAAAATCGTTTTTTCAAAAACTCAAGACCTAGAAATCCACCTAAAGATATCAGAAATAGCCAATTACTTCGAAAGTATACCTTTTCAGTACAATGTAGAACGTTTAACACCTATGGATCTAAGCAAGCTTGCATTTCAACGCTTGTTAAGTGGTAGTAGTTTTCATGTAAGAATGAAGGTTAAGCGAACTAAAATTGCAAATAGCGTAGGACGAATTAAGCTGATATTTCAGACAGTAAGCACCGCGAAACCCATAGAGTTTGACCCTGAGATTGTCGAAATTGAATGGGGGCGCTTTATATACGTATTATCGAAATATTGTGGCCTCCGAATATTTAATGTGTTCAAATAAAAGCTTTTAATTCTTACTGACAGCTTTTGTCTTAGGTATATATTTTCTTTGAAATCATGCTTCAAAGTCAATTAAAACAAGAGATAAGCCTTAAGACTGCCTTACAATTGAAGGCCGAGTTAAGTGCTTTTCAATTAAAGTTCTTAGAGAAAATAGTACTCATTCAGCAAGCTTTTATTGGACCAGCAATGCTCTTCAAATCCTACATTCTCAAAAAGGATCTTTTCGGAACCATGATTCATTTTCCACTAAGGCCTTGTTCTCATTGGGGCATTGAGTTTTTGAGTGATGATGATGAACCAGATGATTTATCACTCAATACTACCTTTCAAAGTCTATCCTTATATTTTCCAGCAAGAAGTAATGACATTCAGTTTAATTTCTTGCTAGAAGTAGTAGATGAAGATTCAACAGGTGATTATTTCTATGCTGATTTAGATGGCTTTAAGAATGGATCACCTTTTTTTGTCACGAATGAATTGCATACCTACCATATAAGGCAAAGGGTAAGTGGTTATTGCATTCCTTCTGATACGGTTATTCAGTCGGCAAACTTTGAGGCTTTGGTGTTTACTAGCTCATTTAAATTACTGAGCCATCAACTTCATCAGAATGATCTCAGATACCTTGGGTATTTTAGAGAAATACTCAATCAAATGTTAGTGTTTACAGACAGCTGGAAAATGACCCTGCTTTATTGGAAGCTATTTAAGGAGAAGCAAGATAATCTGCCAACTCAAGAGTTATTCAGGCAATTGCAAATGACTCTAAAGCAGTACTTACTCGAGTATTATGGTACTGGTTTTTACTTTAATAAATTAGTAAAGGTACCAGCACTACTCCTAAAATGGATGTTAGACATTGTAAAGAGAGACAAGGATGCTTTTCAAGCATTGTATTATAGTCTGACACAGTGTTATAATAAATTCGGCTATGATATATTTGATTATGAAGACGTTATCATCTTTCATTACCAATGTCAGTTTAAAAAGAAAATAACAATTGAACAAGCGACATATATCAATTACTATTATTTATTACCGTTCAGTAGATTTGTTGTGCGTACAAATTCTTTTCAAGACTTTTTAAGTCAGATAAAGCACTATATACATCCTGAAGATGCCTATGACCGCTGGACAGAACCGAAAGGTGTTTACTTTAAATTAGCGGGTGATTTTGTGCTGCTAGAGAATACCAAAGATTTTGAGTTTAACCTTATCAAAACCAATAAGGATTTGATAAATGAAGGTAGTCTCATGCGTAATTGTGCCGGGAGCTTTTGCGGTGCGGTAGCAGAAGGGAGGTCAGTATTTTATCATGTGAACCATCTAAAAGAGAAGTCAGGCATTGCCAAAAAAGGCTACACGCTCAGGTTAGAAAAAGAAATGGAAAAATTTCACCTTGCTGAGGTTAAGGCCTTTGCTAATAAAGAGGCACCTGCAATGTTGATGCAGCAGATTGATAGACAACTGCTAAGCATTGAAAGTGGAACCATGAGGACACTTCCAGTATTTGAGCCAATAGGAGTAGGAGTGGGAAACTATTTTGCTATCAACTACTATCAGGCGCATTTTGAGGAGAAACTAACAGGCTTAGAGCATCAGATTATAAAAATATGTATGCAGATTTATCATTTGCCTTTAATCGCCGAGGCTAGGTGCTTTGCAGACATTATGAATGTTTTTGAAGCCAAGCATCCTGGTATAACAATGGCAGATTTCTCTGATCATTTTAATGAGCATTTATGAAGTGCGATATATATTAGCGTGGTCTAATTTCATCTTTACCTTATCAGCAATAAGAAGTCAATACTTAAGGTTAAGAAAGAAATAATTAAACCGTAATTAAACGTTTGAATTTGGTTTTCACGTTTGTCAGATTCTTTTGTCCTTTGTGGAAAAGACTATGAGATTAAACATTTATTCATTTTATGGTTGTTCTAAAAGGTATTCATGAATGTTCAACTATTAACGTTTATCTGAGGACTTAAATGCTATTAAGTTGAACATTGCACGCATCCTTGATCTCACCCTATTGCCATATATCTTCTCTAATTCATCTGGATTTAGATTAGTGGTTGCATGAGTGATCATGGCTCTGGATGTAAAAAGGCTATAGCGGTTGAGGAGAATTTCAGCGATTGTATTGGTTTCGTTGCCAAAGTGTTTAATGGTAGATTCTAGGCCTAGGTCATCCAGACACAAAATACGTGGGATCATTTGGTCCTGGTATTTCTGAAAGTGCGCTTTTGAGTATTTGTTGATGATGGAGAAGCCATGGTCTAAGAATTCATAGGCGATGTCTCTGGTGGACTTTACTGGGTATTTGTGGACCTTGTGTAGGAAGTGCCTAAACAACATCATTAAACTTGTCTTGCCGCAACCAATAGGGCCAGTAAGTAGAAGCACTTTATGGGTATATATTTGGTATTGCTCACACAGTTTCTGGTTATCAAAGAAATACGCCAATATCTTGAATATGTTTTCGTGATCCTGAGGATCTATACTGAAATGGCTTCCAAATTCTGACTGGCCTGCTTTGGCTAGAAAGTCGAGGCAATTTTGAAATTTAGTGGAGGAATAGTTTGAAGAAGTCATGTTAAACAGGTTTCAGTTAGTCTATACTTTTTTCTAATAGTTCTCTCATACTTTTTCTTGATAAAAAGTATTGCAAAAATCAAAGGAAAATGATGCTTCAGCACGCAGGGCCACCGCTGGCCCGCCATTTTCCTGTTCCAGCCCGCAGGGGATCCTGCTTCATTGTAAAATGGTTCTTGAAAACTTACGAGTTCATCACTTTGATAGACTGTGAAATGAATTCCTTTCTCATAGAATCTGCACAACTTAAAGAGGTACGTCATAGCTTTTGTCTTGACTGTTGTGGAGGTGGCCAGCCTGGTGCTTTTCTCTTGACTGACTGTTGAATTTATTAAAGTTCATCAGCCAATTGCGCGCTGCAGCCTGCCAGTCTTTCATTGCAGATTTTGCACCCACTTTCCAACCTTTGGCAGCATAGTAGTTGATGAACTTTTCGGCCTCCTCCTCAAAAGGATATGAATGGATTGAATATCTTTCTGCCTGCTGTTTTAGGAATGTAATCAGCTCTTCTTTTGATGGTGGTGTGAAATGGCAATTTTTTGGTCGTGCTGCTTCGCTAGAATCCTTGATTGTAGTTTTAATTCTCTTATCAGCGAAGCTATTTTTATTTACTTTCTTATAGGACTTTTCAAATTCTTCTGCATCTATATTATTTTTAAGATTTGTATTGTTTGTATTGTTTAATGAAGGGTGCAGTGCTTGTTCCATACTTGACCCACCACTAGGCTCACTTTTGTACCTGTTGGCTAGGCCTAATTCCTCTACTTCATTAGGTTTTCCATTTTCCAAGTTCATTATACACGCCATGCTTCCTCGCAATGGGTTTTTTGAAGGTTTGTATTGAATGAAACCTGCATCTTCTAATCCTCTTAAGCATTTTAAATAGGTGTGTTTAGATCCTATTTTGGAAATCATCATCAGCTGTTCTCGATTAATAGAAATCGGGTTTCTGAAGTGGTTTAAATTCCAAAGGGTAAACAAGCCCACGTACAAGCTTACATGAGTAGGATTCAGGTCATCAGTTTCCTGAATTCTATCCATAGCCAGCAAGAACTGGTGAATGAAATTCACCGGTTCCTGTGATTGATGCCCTGGAGTAGCCATTAATGTATTTTGTTTTCCTGCAGTATGTTCTGGATGTCTTCCGAATCGTAGTACAAAACGCCACCCATTTTAGTGAAGGGAAGGGTGCCATTGACTCTTAGATTCTGCAAGGTACCAGGGCTGATGTTAAGTAGCTTCTTTACATCATCCGAGCGGAGCCATTTTTTGGTAGGTATTCCTTTTTGTTCTGAAAGTAGTTTTTTGAACTCCTCAATCAATTCTAGTTTAAATTCCCGAAGGTCGTCTGTTGTAATAATCATTGCTGCCATACTTTTTAGTTTTTTTTTGTTGTCGGTGTAAAGCTGGCAACAGGATGAATTCGAAAACAGTTGCTAGCGGTTGCGCAACCCCTAGCAACCCCGCTTTATTTGATGTATTAGAGGTTTTTAGGCTGAAAAAAAAGATTGGTTTTTTTTTATCTGACTCCTGTCGGTTAGATTAATATCTAATGGAGGGTTTTGTCTTGCTCGGCCAGTGCCACCATTTCTTTCATGATTTTCTGAACGTCTTCTACTGTGCTGAAATCTGCAGAATAGTATTTGTTTTTGAGGCTGGCTTTAGAAATCTCCCCCTGATTAGCAGTAGAGAAATTTGCAGCAATGAAATCGATTAGCTTAGTTGGTGAGTCTGGTTTAAAAAGGTTTGTTTTAACCATGAGTTTAAGGGAATAAGCTAGCTGGGCAACAGATAGGCTAGAGACCATTTTCTCTGCTGGCTGTGGGATTTTCTGATTGAAGGCAGGTTCGGCGAATTTAATTTCTATTTGTCGGCGTGTCGAGAAATAGGCTAATTCTTCCGTTACCCATTTAGTAAGTTGTTCTTTTATACTTTCGGTTTGAGCAATGTATTCAAAATCAGGTTTGGTCTGACTTTGTAAGATGAGCTTCTTAAAGAGGTTGAGTGTTGCTAGTTGATTAGCGAAGCTTATTTTCGCCTGGTAATGTTTAGTAATCTTTTTTGCTACAAAATGATAAAATTGATAGGTGTTGAGGTTGAGGTAAATCATGCTTGAGATCAACTCTCGTTCTAATTTGAAGCCAGAAAGCCTAGAAGTGAGTAAATTTCTAATGTTTTTTAAATAGTTCTTCGCGTAAATTAATTGCTTGAAGGTGGTGCCTTTGGGAGCTTTCTGAAAGGCGTAGATAGGGTCCATGTAGATACTTGATAGTTCAGCGCTTATGTTTTTTATCTCTCCTAGTTGCTTAAAATCTCTTATTTGTTGTTCTAAGTATGACTTTGATTGTCTGAAGTAAGCATCTGGAATAGGGGCGTTTTCCGAAAAGAAATTGGTAAAATGGTCTTCAATGAAGGTGAGGACTTCCATGAGTGTATCAGACAAGATGACCCTAATTTGCAGGTATTTATTATTTGACTTTATGTCGCCGAGCTTTGGGAAAGCATTGGACTTAATAGTTCTAGTCACCTGATTTGAAAGAATAATCAGTTTGCTTTGGTAGGTTTGTATGTGTCGCTCCACAACTTGGTCTTTCAAACTGCTAAATGCGATATGCATTAATTGATTCTTAATGCGCGACTTTTCTTGATAGATTGATTTTATGTATCCATTAAATCTGCTTTGTTCAAGCTGATTCATATACCATTTATCTAGTTTACCAGCTAATTTTGCTTTTAGGATGGCCATGTCCTCTCCAATTTTAGATTCAACAACCTTGGCATAGATCTGTGTGGTTGCCAGCTTGGTATGCCCAAGCATTCTCGAGACAGTTTCAATGGGCACTCCATTGTTGAGTGTTACCGTGGTGGCAAAAGTGTGCCTGGCCACATGAAAAGTGAGTGTCTTTTTGATGCCACATAGTGTAGCGATTTCTTTTAGGTAGGCATTTGTCTTTTGATTGGAGAGTACTGGTAACAATTGCTGCTCAAATGACCTAGGATGATTTCTGTATTTGTCAATGATTTCCTGTGCCTGTGGAAGAATCATTACAGAGAAGGAGGTGTTTGTCTTCTGTCTTTTCATGTGAATCCATTTTTCACCGTCAATGCCGAGGTTTATGTCCTTGATTGCTAACTTATGTAGGTCAATATAAGAAAGTCCTGTATAGCAGCTAAAAATGAATATATCGCGCACCATTTCTAGTCTAGCAGTTTCAATTTCTTTTGAATGCAAGCGCATGAGTTCTGCCTCGCTTAAATAGGTTCTGTCCGATTTCTTATAGGTGACACTGTATTTCTTGAAAGATTGATCACTTTTCCAATCAAGCTTCTAGGCGTAGTTTAGAATTTTATGAAAACGACACATGTGTTTCATGATGCCATTATGACCAATAGGTTTTTGGTGGCCTTTAGGTTTCCAAGACCTTAGGAATGATTCAAAGTCAAGTATGAATTTTTAAATCTACTCTTTCGAGAGGAATGTCTTTAAGCTTCTTTTTTGCTTTGAGGAACCGCACAAAATACCTCTCAGTTACTTTGTAATGCTTAAGCGTTCCTTCAGCAAAAGTTTGCTGGTTATTATCATAATGGTACTGGGCTGCAGATAGGAGGGTGATGGTGTTTTCTTCCTCCAAATTGAAGAGTTTGTTTTTGATTACTTCTGCTGATAGGTATTCATTATTAATGAGGTAGAGCTGGAAAATCTCATTTGTTTTATTAATGAGGTGATCCAGAAACCTGTTTAATTGTTTGATTTCAGTGGTTTGACCTACTGCTCTTTGCTTTTTCTTGCTCCAGCTTTTCAAGTCTATTTTCCTACCTAAGGAGGATTCAATTCTTGAGTTAGCGGTCGTTATTCGAAGATAAATAGGCGCAGTGCCTTCTTTTACTATGTGCTTTTTGACAAAGAGTAAGGTAGATAGAATTTGATTTTTTTGAATGCTCATGTTTATACTGTTAAAATGGACACTAGTACATTACAGTATGAGCAGGAATACAATTACAACAGACAACAAAAAACGGCCTCTACGTTCTGTAAAGGCAAAAGTGTCCAAATATAGTGATTTTTTTAATGGACACGAATTGGACACTTTTTAGATGGTATTATTTGGTATTTAATGAATCCTTAAAACGAAAAAAGCCCTAAATTATTAAAATTTAAGGCTTTTTGTTAATTAATGAATTAACCAAGTGATCCATTCAGGATTCGAACCTGAGACCTACTGCTTAGAAGGCAGTTGCTCTATCCAGCTGAGCTAATGGACCAAAATTGAACTCTTTATTTTAATCAGGTTGAATTCGAACCTGAGGCCTTCCCGCCCTGAAGAGGGATGCTCTATCAAGTGGAGCTAATGGACCAATTTATATGTGTAAAAGTGGGAAATATTAACCGCTTTTCCCTATTGCGAGTGCAAAGAAATAAATTTTAGTTTTTCTAAACAAGTGTTTACCAATTATTCTCTCAAATTATTATTGTAAGCTTACCAAGGTGATACCATCACCACCTCTTTCTTCGTGTTCATTTTTTAATTGCTTCACATAATTATATTGCCTTAAGTAGTCTCTTAAAATCTTACGTAGAATGCCATCTCCACGGCCATGTAGTATGCTAACTTCATGGTATCCAAGGACCAATGCATCGTCAATAAAATGGTCTACTGCGGACACAGCTTCCTCTGCGCGCATACCTCTAACGTCAATTTGTTGTCTAAAATTTGTCGATCTCTCTACCATTCCGGTAAAGGTGCCGCCAAAAGATTTTTTCTGTTCTTTCTTTGCTGCAGTCTTAGACATTTTAATTAATCTGTTCAGTTTTACTTTCGATTTCAGTTCTCCGAGAATTATTTCGGCTTCCTTCTTATGAATTGAAAGTACCTGTCCAATGGTATTTTGCTCTTTAATCTGTACATAGTCACCAGCTTTAATATCACCTGATGCCTCCTTGAATTGATCTTCTGCTATTTTAGGGCGAGGTATGTCTTCCTTTTTTGGCTTTATTTGTTCCTCAAATTGTTTCAGCTGTTCCCTAGCTTGCTGCGTGACAGTTTTCTTTGCTTGAGATTCTTTTATTTCTCGAATGGCTTGCTCTACCCTTTTATTGGCTTCTCTGATGATATCTTTTGCTTCCCTTTTAGCTTCAAAGAGGATACTCTTTTTTTGTTCGGAGATAAAGTTATTAAGCTCCTCATATTCCTTCACGGTACTTTCTAGTTTCTCTTCTTTGCCTTCTATTTCATTGAGCTTAAGTTCTAATGCCCGCTTTTCTTTGCCTAGTTTATTAAGCATTTGGTCGTAATTAACCCTTTCAGTACCTATTTTTTCTTTTGCTGCATTTAATATAGCAGTAGGGATACCCATCTTTTCGGCTACTTCTAATGCAAAAGAACTACCTGGCTTACCTGTTTCTAATGAATACAAAGGACTTAAGGTGCTCATGTCGAATTTCATAGCTCCGTTAATTACATTGGGTTTTTTTTCTGCGAAATTCTTAATATTCTCGTAGTGGGTTGTAATAACTCCAAAAGCCTTCGCCAGATATAGTTCTTCTAAGATAGATTCTGCTATTGCACCACCAAAGCGCGGTTCTGTTCCAGTACCAAACTCATCGATTAAGAAGAGGGTGTTTTTGTTTGCTTCGCTTACAAAATTTTTCATGTTCTGCAAATGTGAGCTGTACGTACTTAGATCATTTTCTATACTTTGTTGATCACCAATGTCAATAAAAATATTAGTAAAAACTCCACATCTACTTTCTGGCGCGGCAGGTATAAGTAAGCCACATTGTAGCATATACTGGAGTAAGCCCACGGTCTTTAAGCTTACAGATTTTCCGCCTGCATTGGGTCCCGAAATAATCAATATCCGTTTTTCAGGATCTAGACTGATATTTAAATCAACCACCTTCTTACTTTGTTTTTCTAAGCTCAATTTAAGTAAGGGATGTTGCGCCTTACTTAGGAAAAGTATTCTCTTTTGCTCTAGCTTAGGTAGATAAGCATCAATTTTTAATGCAAACCGTGCCTTTGCTCTAATAAAATCAACGACAGCTAAGAATTTGTAGGCTTTATCTAGTTTCTCTAGCTGCGGTCTTACTAGATTTGTTAGCGATGTCAATATTTTGACAATTTCTCTTCGCTCAGCATATTCGAGTTCCCTTACCTCATTATTCATTTCTAGCGCTTCTGAGGGCTCTATAAAGAATGTTTGTCCAGTTGCCGACTGGTCATGAATAAAACCTTTAATTTTCCTCTTGTACTCAGCTAGAATAGGTATAACTAACCTGCCGTCTCTTATCGTAACAGATGCATCCTCTGGTGTATAGCCATTTTGGTGAGCTTGCTTATACGATTTTTCAACAACGCTACGAAGTTGTGATTGTACTTTAAATATTTTATTTCTTATCTCTCCTAGGCCTGGGCTTGCATTATTACGAATTTTTCCTTTATCATCAATTTTAGTATCTATGGCTAGGTATAAGTTATCATCTAAGTCTACCGATGTTCTGAGTTGATACAATTCTGGGTAATCCTCTTCATATTTATCAAAGAAAGAGATGCAATCTAAGATTGTTTTTAAACTAATTTTTAGTTCATAAAATTCCTCCTCTGTTAAAAAGGTGCCATTAATCTTTGCTCTATTAATGAAATTATTAACATCAATAAAATTGCTCGAAGGGAAAAATTCTCCCGATTGTAAGAGTAATTTAAATTCTGCTGTCTGGTGAAGTAATCTCTGGATACGATCAAAATGGCTAATGAAAC
This sequence comes from Marivirga sp., assembly GCA_046709585.1. Lineage (GTDB taxonomy): Bacteria > Bacteroidota > Bacteroidia > Cytophagales > Cyclobacteriaceae > Marivirga. The sequence goes on along the minus strand of JBKEFO010000037.1, from coordinate 4,732 downwards.
TCATTTTGTCCACTATATGCTCTCCAAGTACGCTGGAGCATTCTTCTTTTAGCAATAGCCTGATTTTATCGAATCCTATGCGTTGTTCAAAATCGTTAGGTAATATCATGCAGTTGCGTTATCTGTTTTTAGTCATGCTTTTTGTTTTTTCTAACACCTGCTGTTTGAGGCTTAAGCTGTCTATGACCATATCATAAATTGACTCGAGCTGCTCTGGGTAATTCAAATAATGTTCGAAACTGGCCTTGTACAGGCTATCTGTGGTGTTATATTGCTCATATGTTCTCATTTCATAATGATGAAATAGGGTAGCAATAGAGTCTGCTTTTACGCCTACATTACGGACCTTGTACTCAGAGATATAAATTTCACTTATTATTTCCGCCATTTTAATTGGAGTAATTATACCATCGGGCTCAGTTTTCTTTTCTGTACAGGAAAGTATTGTTATTATTGCAAGTGAGAATAAAATATGCTTTGTCATCACATAAAAGTAGTTTTGTTGCAAGCTTGAATTCATGGTGTAAATTTAAATAAAATAACACTGTTTAACATTGGTAAAAATAAATAATTTATACGTTCATTGGTCAATAATGCTGCCAAAAATTAAACATGTCTTTTACGCACATTTATGGGCTTTGCCCCGTTTATGACTGTAATACGGAAAGAAATACTATGAGAGAACTGTTTAAGAAACTCAGAAAATATGAGATAAGAATAAGAAAGGCTGTAAATAATCAAATGCAAGGTGATTATCATTCGGTCTTTAAAGGTTCTGGCTTAGAGTTTGATGACGTGAGGCCTTATCAGTATGGCGATGATGTAAGAACCATCGATTGGAATGTATCAGCAAAAGGACACGGCACTTTTGTAAAGACATTCAAGGAAGACAAAGAGCAAAATGTACATTTTTTAGTTGATGTTAGTGCTTCGCTAAATATTGGTAAACCTGGGCAACAGAAATTGGATATTGCCAAAGAAATTGCGGGAGTGTTAACTTTGTCCGCCATTAAAGAAGGTAGCTCTGTCGGTTTAATAGCGTATTCTGATCAACGTGAATTATACATTAAGTCTGGAAAGGGAGCTGACCATGCATATTATTTGATTAATAAGCTTTTCAATCTTTCTATAGGATCAAAGAAAACGGATCTAGGAAAGGGGTTGTCATATATTTTAGGTTCAATTAGAAGAAGAAGTGTAATATTCCTAATTAGTGATTTTTTGGATGATACTTACGAACATCACTTAAAGGCATTGGCAAATAGACATGATTTGGTAGTAATTCATGTAAGTGACAGGCAGGAAACGAAATTGCCTTCATTGGGGATAATTCCTTTGGAGGACAGTGAAACTGGAGAGACAAAATGGGTAAATACGAGTAGTTTAAGTTTTAAAAAGAAGTTCCTCGATAAAAATAAAGTTAATGCTGATGAGTTGAATGACTTATGTAAAAGAAATCAGGCAGATTACATGGCTGTAGATACTAACGAGGATTTTATACCTAAGCTAATAAAGTTATTTACCATTAGAAATATGAGCACAAAGAAAGCGTAAAATTTCATGAGAAATATAATCTATTGCGTATCATTTTTAGTAGCAGCATTGAATAGTTTTGCGCAGGAGATTAATCCTAAGAGCTATTTCGTTCAAGATACGATGGAGTTGGCGGCGCCAGTGCAATTCTCCTTATCTGTGAGCTATCCTTCAAATTTCACACTGCTTTTTCCTGATTCGAGTTATAATTTTGCTCCCTTTGAATACAGATCCAAGGAATATTTTACGACTAAAACAGATAGTTTGCGGAGTAAAGATAGTGTAGTATTTACATTGGCAAGCTTTGAGATAGATCCAGTCCAAAAATTAAAATTACCCGTTTTTGTTGTTAGAAGCGAGGAGCAAATACCTATTTATTCTAATTTAGACAGTATCTTTTTTCAAGAAAAGATTGGACAAGTAGTGGACTCCCTCCAGGCTTTGCAAAGTGCATCTCCTATCGGTGTAAAGAAAGAATTTAATTATCCTTATTTGATTATTGCTCTATTGATTTTTGTTGTACTAGTAATAATTGTGGCCCTTATTTTTGGTAAAAAGATTGTAGTCTTTTATAAACTGTATCTGTTGAAGAAGAGACACGAGAAGTTTTTACATCAATTTAAAATAGCTACTAGTTTAGTAGAGAAAGTTGAAATTGACCAGCTGTATAAGAAGTGGAAACTACATTTAGAGTATTTAACAAAAAGGCCTTTTTCTCGCTTAACAACAAAGGAAATATTTAAAGAACTGGGAGACGAGCTGTTAAATACGCATCTTCAATCCATTGATCGATTCCTCTATTCATCTAAAACAAGGCCAGATGAAATAAGTGCAGACTTTGTGTTTTTAACGGAGCAGGCTATAATTTTTTATCAAGATCGCATAAAACAACTGCAGCAAAATGGAGCAAACTAATTGGTTTAGTTTACATTGGTTTAGGCCTGAAATACTCAGATCTTTTGAGTATGAATACCCTTTCGTTTTATACCTTATAATAGGTTTACCAATCTTCTTTATAGTCATAGAACTTTTAAAGAAGTTGCTGGGCACAAGCTTAGCAGTTGCTAGCCTTAGCAGAGCTATGTCGGGAAATTATGCTGCTTTCTTAAGAATAATCCCCTCGATCCTTCTCTTTTTTAGTTTGCTCTTAATGCTGTTTGCCGTTGCTAGGCCTCAGCAAACCAATGAACGAGTAGAACAATGGACGGAAGGAATTGACATTATGCTTGTGATGGATATTTCAGAGTCAATGAAAATTCAGGATTTTGTCCCCAATAGGTTAGAGGCTGCTAAAGAGGTAGCGAAAAACTTTATTGACGGAAGGTTTCAGGACAGGATAGGACTTGTGATATTTAGTGGTGAGGCTTATTCCTTATCCCCACTAACTTCTGACTATGATTTACTGAAAACGTATATTAATGATATTAATTTTAAGATGATTGAAAGTTCAGGGACTGCCATCGGAAGTGCGTTGGCTGTTGGAACGAACAGAATGTTGGAGTCTGAATCTAAGTCTAAGGTGTTGATTCTATTAAGTGATGGAGATAATAATGCAGGAAACATAGATCCAGAGACCGCTGCAAAATTAGCCAATGCGTATGATATTAAAATCTACACCATTGCCGTTGGAAAAGAAGGAAAGGTGCCTTATGGTAAAGACTTTTTTGGACGTACTAGGTACATTGAAAACAGTATGGATGTTTCTGGTTTACAACAAATTGCCGAAATTGGAGAAGGGAAATTCTATCGGGCCACGGATAATAAGGCGCTAGAGGAAGTCTTTAGTACAATTGATAAGTATGAGAAAGCTGAGATAAAAGAGACGCGTTATAAAGACACCAAGGATTATTATTTCATCTACCTTAAATGGGCGTTAGCATTTTTACTATTATGGTTGTTATCTAAGTCTACTTTTATCAGCAATATTTTAGTTGATTAATTTCAACCACTAATTCTTGAAATAACTGACACCTAATTTATATCCTTTTATTCCAAGGCCCGCAATCATACCAATGCATTGTGATGAGATGATACTTTTATGTCGGAACTCTTCTCTTTTGTAGATGTTGGAGATGTGAATCTCCAGAACAGGAGTTTTTATCGCTGCAATAGCATCATGAATAGCTATCGAGGTATGTGTGTAAGCGCCAGCATTTAGTAATATACCATCATAATTTGGATCAGCTTCTTGTAGTTTGCTCACTAGTTCGCCCTCTATATTAGATTGGTAGTAGTCAATTTGTATTTTGGGGTTTTCAGCATGAATTTCGGCTAAGATTTCTTCAAATGATTGAATGCCATATATATTAGGTTCCCTTTTTCCTAACATATTTAAATTTGGTCCATTTATAATAAGTACTTTCATATATAACTTTAATTTTGACTATGGCATGGCAAACATTTCTTTTAGACTTTGAAAATTACCTTAAGCTAGAGCGCTCGCTATCTAAAAACACTATTGCTGCTTATGTCCATGATGTGATAAAGCTAAAACAGTTTTTGGAAATCTCCAATGAAGTGAGTGATCCATTAATAGTTAATACGGATCAATTAAGACAATTTATCACCTATGTTGCTGAAATTGGTATGACAGCCTATTCGCAGGCGCGTATTATTTCTGGCATAAAGGCATTCTACAAATTTCTTGCATATGAAGATACAATTAGTGAAAATCCAGCAACCTTATTAGAGGCACCTAAGCTCGGTCGTAAGCTGCCGGATGTCTTAGATGTACAAGAGATCGAAAAAATCATGGAGGCCATAGATTTAAGTACTTCTAATGGAAGTAGAGACCGATGCATGCTGGAGGTACTCTACAGTTCAGGGCTGCGCGTTTCAGAACTTATTTCTCTTAAAATATCTAATATCTTTTTTGATATAGGTTTCTTGCGGGTTGTAGGGAAAGGAGATAAGGAAAGATTGGTGCCCATAGGTAGTAGTGCAGTGAGGTACCTAAAAATATATTTGGAGCAAGTGAGGGTTCATCAGGAAGTGATAAGCAAAGCTAGAGATATTGTTTTTTTAAATAGGTTTGGGAATGGTCTCAGTAGGGTTTCTGTGTTCACAATGGTCAAAAAATGTACTGCATTAGCAGGAGTAAAAAAGAAAGTAAGTCCTCATACCTTCAGACATAGCTTTGCTACGCATTTAATTGAAGGGGGGGCAGATTTAAGAGCAGTGCAAGAAATGCTTGGACACG
>JBKEFO010000036.1:0-16259 GCA_046709585.1 Marivirga sp. | reverse complement strand
AAAGTGAATTTCAAATTAACAGCTTTTCATTAACAACTTATCAAAGCGCCCACTTTGAAGGTATTTACAACCTTCTGAACAAACACGGTTTTAAAATTTCGGTATCGCAAGGATTCGGCTTCATGCGTTACAGTGTTTATGACCAAAACGACACCTTGCTAATAAATGTCTTGAACTCTAGAGCGCAGGGTGAAACTTATAGTGGCTTCTCAATTCTCCTGCCCACCTCAATATCTTTTTCATATTTATTAAAAAACGACTATGGGATACAAGGTCGACTCAGTATTCAAAATACTTTAACAGACTACCTGGATAACATCTCAATATTTGGAGATGAATCTAACAATGACAACATTATATCCTTCCAAATAACTGCATTTAAAAGGATTCAATTTTAATTAGACCATTTCGCGGGGTCTCTACGCCAATCTTGCAGCGCTCCTAGATCCTTTTCCTCAATGATTCCGAGCGATATAGCCCTTTCTAGCAGATATTGGTAATCACTTAAGCACCTTAATTCAATTCCCGCCTCATTAAAATTATCCTCGGCTATCTGAAATCCGTATGTAAAAATGGCAGCCATACCTAACACTTCAGCTCCTGCATCCCTTACAGCCTTGGCAGCTTTAATTGAACTACCACCAGTAGAAACGAGATCCTCTACCATAACTACTTTTTGACCATTTTCCACCTGTCCCTCAATCATATTTTCCATACCATGCCCCTTAGGCTTAGAACGAACATATAAGAATGGTAAATTCAAGGCATCAGCAATTAAAGCTCCTTGAGGTATCCCTGCTGTAGCCACACCCGCTATCGCTTCTACACCCTTGAAATGCTCTGTGACCTCGTTGGTCAGATAGTGCTTAATAATAGTTCTGGTAGCTGGAAATGAGAGCGACAACCTATTGTCGCAATAAATTGGTGACTTCCATCCAGAAGCCCAAGTAAACGGTTTAGTAGGCTGGATTTTAATAGAACCAACAGTCAAAAGTTCTTCGGCAACAATGTAGGCAATTTCTTTAGAGGCAAGTTTAATCATGTTCAGCTTTTATTTGGAGATTGTACTCACAAATTTAACTGAAATATTTTCTATATTATTTTGTTTGGCAGATTTGTGGTACTGTTAATTATGCTTTACTTGCATTAAATTTTATAGAATGAAAATATTTATTGATGATGTGCCCGTTTATTTAGTTCCTATGGAACAAAAAATAGATAGAGAACATTACGATTTAATAATAGATGCTACGAAAGAAACCATTCGTTTTGATGAACTTATAGATGATGTACTAATAAGGAAGTCCGACATTCATATGGTGTTGAGTTTTTATCAATTTCAGCGCAAGGATAATAATAAAAAGTTAGACTCGCTCACCTTCAAGGTCTTTAACTACGACGAAGTGGTAAAGGCTTTTAAAAAGGAATTTAAGATTGTAAAAGCTGCTGGTGGAATTGTCTCCAAGATGGATAAGATTCTCTTCATTTATAGACTAAAGAAATGGGATCTTCCAAAGGGAAAACTAGAAAAAAAGGAAGACTTTGCTACCGCTGCTGTTAGAGAAGTAGAAGAAGAGTGCAATGTCAAGGTTGCCTTAGGTGATAAAGTGTGCAAGACGTGGCACACGTATACCAGAAATGGTAAAAACCACTTGAAAAAGACGTTATGGTATAAAATGTCGCTAATCAGTGATTCAAAAATGAAACCTCAAAAAAGCGAAGGTATCGAAAAGCTAATTTGGGTCGGTAAAGATGAAATGCGTGCCGTATTATTAAAAACGTATAGAAGTATAAGGTATGTCATGAAAAAATTTCACGAACATGAAGAAATTCTACCGTAGCAGCTAAGATATCCTTCTACTAATCTTCCAATCTTTTTCTCTTTGCTCTTTCAATTCTTCATCGAGTTTCTCAAACCTACTGGAATTACTGACAAATTCGGGCAGGATATTCTTCATTTGCAAAATCATACCTAAATCATTCTCTTCTTCAAGCAGTGCTTGCAACTTATTCAGTGCCAGCTTTACAGACCTATTTTCCATCCGCTCAGTTTTAGCTATCATTATCTTCTTATGGTGTGTAGGCAGTGATGTTTCTTTATCACTTAGCAACTCTTCGAAAAGCTTTTCGCCATCCCTCAGTCCGGAAAATTTAATCTCAATATCTCTTCCCTCTTCAAATCCTGAAAGACGAATCATTTTTTTAGCTAAATCAACAATCTTAATCGACTTACCCATATCAAAGACAAATATTTCTCCGCCATAGCCCATTACTCCTGCCTCAATCACCAATTGGCACGCCTCAGGAATAGTCATAAAGTAACGCGTAACATCTGGATGCGTAACAGTCACTGGTCCACCATTCTCTATTTGAGATTTAAACAATGGTATTACTGAGCCGTTGGAGCCCAACACATTTCCAAAACGTGTAGTAATAAATTTCGTGATATTTGTAGAATCCTCCACTTTTGTATCATTGAGCGACTGGATATAAATCTCTGAAATGCGTTTTGTAGCACCCATCACGTTTGTCGGGTTAACAGCCTTATCAGTAGAAACCATCACAAATTTACTGACCTGATTTTGAACTGATAAATCTGCTACATTCTTAGTGCCGAATACATTGCATGAAACAGCCTCAAACGGATTCATCTCCATAAGTGGCACATGTTTATACGCTGCCGCATGATAAACAAGCGTAGGCTTATATTGCCGAAACACATTACTTAGCCTACGTCTATTTGTAACATCCAAAACAAGAGGAATAATCTCTACATTGTCGGGGTTAGTATTTTGTAAAGTGATGTCTATATTATATAAAAAGGACTCTGCTTGATCGACCAAAATGAGTTGATCTGGCTTACCTTTTAAAACCTGTTTGGCAATTTCTGAACCAATTGAGCCAGCTGCACCTGTGATTAAAATACGCTGCCCTATCAAACTCTCATTGACCTTAGGATTATCAAGCTTTATAGCTGCCCTTCCTAGCAAATCTTCAATCTTAACATCCTTGATTTGATTCATGCTAAGCTCCCCATTTACCCATCTATCGGGCGCAGGTACAGCTCTTACTTTTACATGCTGCTTCAAGCAGTCATCAACCAATTCATTTTTACGCTCCACGCTTAAGTTAGCTATAGCAATAACGACTTCGGTAACAGCATACTTTTTCAACACTGCCTTCAAATTATAGGATGCATCGTAAATAGGTACTCCATTGATTACTTTACCAACTTTCTTTAAATCATCTTCCAGAAAGCCACATACTTTCATTCTAGTATTTGAATCAATGTCTATAACATGCTTTGCTATGATACCATATTGCCCTGCACCGAATATCAGGATGTTTTTTCTATTTCTTACTGCATCACGGTAATAGTTGAAAAGATTTTTCACCATAACCCTATATGAAAACAGGAACATGGTAGCAACTGTAAAGGAGATAATTAATACCGATAAAGGAATTACTATTGAACCTTTGAAAAAGTAATGCACATAACTTACAACAGCACTTAAAACAGTACCGATAAAAGTGGTATAGCTTATTCTAAAACCATCTTGCAAGGACGTATATCTGATAATCCCTGCGTAAGATTGTGTTAATAGTATAGCTAATAAGTGACATATCGTGAATAACAGAAGCCCCTCTTTAAATTTAAAGGCTAATACATCGGCAAGATTAAAATTAAAGCGAAGCAAGTAAGCAAACAAAATAGCAGACAAAAGTATACCTAGATCGATTAGCAGAATAATCCATCTAGGCAAAAAACTAATGTTGTTAATTCCTTTTATCATGTAAATTACAAACTTAAACTTTTTAATATTAAATTATACATTTCCTTTGGCTATCTTAAGAATTTGACTCAACACATAATTTTTCTGTGTTTCACTTAGCGAAGAACTAGAGGGCAAACATATGCCTTTATCGAATAGCTTTTCCGAAACGCCGTTGGTGTATGCTCTACACTCTGCAAAAATAGGTTGCAAATGCATAGGCTTCCATAAAGGCCTCGTTTCAATGTTGTGCAGCTCCAACCCCTCTCTAAGAATATTCGTGTCAAAATTAGCTGATTTATCTATCAAGGCAGTCGTTAGCCATCTATTAGAGAAGGCTCCTATACGGTCCTCAAGAAACTCAAATCCATAGGCTGAAAGCGCATTTTTATAAAAATCAAAGTTAGCTCTCCTCCTTTTTACCCATTCATCTAACACCAACATTTGCCCACGACCAATGCCAGCAGCGATATTACTCATCCTGTAGTTGTAACCAATTTCAGAATGTTGATAATGAGGAGCCGTATCTCTTGCTTGCGTAGCTAAAAATCTTGCCTTCTTTACATGCTTTTCGATATTGGCTACTAAAGCTCCACCACCTGAAGTCGTAATAATTTTATTTCCATTAAAGGAATAAACACCAAAATCACCGAAACTTCCAAGTGCCTTATCATCCCAATACGAACCTAGCGCTTCAGCGGCATCCTCTATCAGAATGATCTCATAGCGTTTACAAATGGCTGCTACCTCTTCAATCTTACCTGGCATACCATACAAATGAACAAAAATTACCGCTTTAGGCTTTTTGTTTTTCTTTATTCCATCTTGAATTGCCTCTTCGAGAAGGGCAGGATCCATATTCCACGTATCCTCTTCACTGTCAATTAAGATAGGCTCTGCTTTTTGGTATACGATGGGGTTAATAGTTGCAGAAAAGGTGAAGCTTGACGCTATTACGGTGTCCCCTGCTTCCACTCCGCTGAGTATCAGTGCCAAATGAATAGCTGCCGTGCCCGAGCTCAAAGCAGCAGCATGACTGACGCCGCTGTAGTTAACTAGATCTAATTCAAAACCATCAACGTTTGGTCCTAATGGAGCAATCCAATTTTCATTAAAAGCATGGTTAATAAAGTCTAACTCTTGCCCTCCCATATGGGGCGCTGACAAATATATACGTTCACTCATATTATAAATCTCCTAATTGAGGTCTTAACACTATTTCTTCTACGACAGTTTGTTGAGAAAGTGAGTAGGCATTATATACGACACTAGCCACATCCTCAGATTTCATAAATCGCTCCTCAGGTAAGTCAACACCCTCCCAACTAGCGGTATAGGTCGGTCCCGGTAATACTGCCGTCACTCTAATTCCTTTTTCCTTCAATTCTTCTCTTAAGCATTTCGTAAACCCTTGCATAGCGTATTTCGTGATGCTATACGACCCCCCACTGGCATAGGCGGTAATTCCTGCAATACTACTTATTGAAAAAATATGACCCTTTTTCTGTTCTAGCATAGAGGGCACTAATTTCCTCGTCAGGTGATAGGCGGAATACAAATTGGTATTCATCATCATTTCTAAATTACCGTCCTCTTCGTCTATGATACTTCCAGGTAAGAAAACGCCCGTATTATTTATTAAGACAGCTATTGGCAGGTCCAATTGGAGCACGAACTCACCAAAACTTAATATATCCTCATGTAAAGATAAGTCAGCTTGTTTGATATGTACTAGACATACATACCGCTCTTCTATAACCTTTTTCACTTGCTCTAAGTCCGACATGCTTCTTGAACACGTGACTATCGTAAAGCCGTCCTCTGCGAAGCGCTCAACTAAAGCTCTTCCTATACCTTTTGTTCCTCCTGTAATTACGACACACTTATTTTTACTCATATTCCAAAATTTTCAACGCAAAAAAATAAACTGTAAGCAAAACTAATGATTAAAGATATAGTTACGAAGCTTTATCATAGATTGACGTGATCATAAATTGCTTTATATACAATTTGTGTAAAAAAGACATTTTTATCCAAAAGATTATTGAAATTTTTATCATTATCTTACATAAGATATTTACGAATCATTACACTCAAACAAATTTTTATCAATAGTTTTACTGCATGAAAGCAATAGGCGCTTATTTTATATTTTTAGGAAATATGTTTGTCAGGCGGGAGAATTTCTCTTCCTACTTTAAGTTGATCGTTAACGAATGTCAGACTATAGGAGTTAATTCCCTGTTTTTAGTAGCTATCACATCCACATTTATGGGCGCGGTGACTACCGTTCAAACAGCATACAATTTAGTGAGCCCCTTAATAAAGAACTATGTCGTCGCCCAGGTGGCAAGAGAAATGATCATACTGGAACTAGCTCCGACTATTACTGCAATAGTCATAGCTGGTAAGGTAGGGTCAAGCATCGCAAGTGGATTGGGAACAATGAGGATTACTGAGCAAATAGACGCCTTGGAAGTAATGGGAGTAAATTCTATTTCCTATTTAGTATTACCTAAAATTATTGCTGCCATGCTTATGTACCCTCTTTTGGTTATCATTGGTGGTTTTCTAGCATTATATGGAGGATATGTGGCAGGCACCTTAACAGGTATTCTAACTGAAAGCGAATACATCTATGGCATTAGAAGTAGTTTTAATCCTTACACTGTACAATTTGCACTCATAAAATCTGTCGTATTTGCCTTTCTAATCGCTTCCATTTCCGCATTTCAAGGGTACTACACAAGGGGCGGTGCCTTGGAAGTAGGGATTTCAAGCACTAGTGCTGTTACGAAAAGCTGTATTGCTGTTTTATTGGCAGATTATATATTAGCCGAATTATTACTGAATTAAGCATATGATTGAAGTTCAAAATATCTCTAAAACATTTGGTGATACCCAAATTCTATTCGATATATCTGCAAAATTTGAAAGAGGCCAAGCAAACCTCATCATTGGTGCTAGTGGTACAGGAAAGAGTGTATTATTAAAAAGCATTGTAGGTTTAGTAATTCCAGAAACCGGTAAAGTACTATACGATGGGAGAAAGTTTTTAGAGGCCGACAAGGAAGAAAAGGCACAAATAAGACGGGAGATAGGCATGCTATTTCAAGGAGGTGCGCTATTTGATTCAAAAACTATTGAAGAAAATGTTCAGTTTCCGCTTGATTTGTTGACGGATATGTCAAAAGAAGAAAAGATTGACAGGGTCAACAATGTCCTAAGCAGGGTAGGATTAGAGAACTCTAATAAGAAAACACCATCAGAAATAAGTGGTGGTATGAAAAAAAGAGTAGGGATAGCCAGAGCTATCGTAAATGATATTAACTACCTTTTCTGTGATGAACCCAATTCAGGCTTAGACCCTCGAACTAGCTTATTAATTGATGAGCTGATTTTTGAAATCACGCATGAACTTAATGTTACTACAATAGTGGTGACGCATGATATGAATTCTGTCATGGGTATTGGAGAGCATATTATTTACCTTGCACATGGTAAAAAATTATGGGAGGGGAATTCTGAGAACATACTACACTCTGGTCAAGAAGATGTGGAAGATTTTATTTTTGCAAGTAAGTTTATGAAAAAGCTAAAAAAGACGCTTTAAAATAAAGCTGTGAGCTGAACAGAGCCAAATTGCCTTACTTTGATGGAAGGTGATTTTCTTCCGTTATAGCTAAGAGATAGGTGCAAATCTCCGATGATTTTTCTTCGAAGGGAAAAATTCCATACATAGTTTTCACCTGCCCGTAATCCTTCATACAATTCGTAGCTAAGTGGTGTCAGCTGATCTCCTAATGTGCTATTAACCTGTATATATTGAATATGTCCTTCCAACATACCAATAGCTCCTTGATTCCATTTATTCCCAAAATCAATTCTATATTTATCAATTTGAAAGCTTTCTTCAGTCACTCCATTTGGTGATTTTTGCGCATATTCAAATATAACATTCACCCTGTAATTCTTGAAATGCTGCCACTGTATCTCTGGAATAATACTTTGGCTCTGGAAATTAAAATTTTTACTTTCTATAAAATCTGATATGTTATTATGAAATGCTCTCTCGTAGCCACTGCTGATGCTCCAATCAGATACTGGGTTAAAATGTACTTTAAAATTGTAGCTCTCTCTTAATGATTCTTCAAACCCACTTAGTAATAGCTGCTTCCTTTGTGACTTCAACCAATTCATATTGACACTCCAGTTGGCACCTCTATTTACAAACACACTACCTCTCATATACTTCTTAGCAGATAGAATTTCATCTGTAGTTGTTGCTTGTTTAAAAGGATTAATTCTGTCAGTCCACAATTGATGTGTATTCTTTTGATCCAATTTCATAAACCATTGAGCAGATACTCTGGATACCATAGACTTCCATAGAGAGCCATTTCTCCAGGCTGTAGGCATGCGTAACTGAACAGTCGATTGAAAAGAATTGGTAAAAGCCGTTTGAAAATCACTGGTAAAATTGAAGAGTTTGACATAGTTTTTATCTCCATAACTAGTCTGGTCTTCAAAGAATTCTTCCAACTCTTTGACACCGTCACCATTTATGTCTGACCACGAATGCGTACCTAAACCTAAGGCGACTTGCTGAAAGAAATAACTCCTCTCTAACACTCTACCTGTTCCTGTTTGATACGATATGTTGTGACTTATTAAGTGATCAAAATAACTACTATTCCAATTAAAGCTACCTTGATAAAAGTCTTCCCCAATATTTTCATCATGTGTCTTAAGTATGTCTTTTCTCGTCAGCTGAAAGGCCAATGTACTATACGCGTTATAACGATAGGTACTGCTTAAGTTTGTCAATTGTGACTGCTCAAATAAGCGAAAACCTCCCTCAAAAGGCTTAAAGTCATTTCTATATTGATGTGATATCAAAAAGTTAAACATCGTACTGTCTTGTTTGGATAGATAAACCGTATGCTGTTCGAAGTTTTGAAAGCTGCTACCTATAGAATCAGCATTGCTAATTTTATGTTCCTCAAAATCATACCTATAACCAGGATTCACCCACCATCGATCATAATTCAAATCAACACCCACCTTTTTCCATGTAATGATATCCTGTCTTAACTGATTTTGCATCAAGAATGCAGAAACTTCTATATTGACATCTCCATTTCTATTGAAATCGAAAAATTGCTGGTTACCCCAATTATTATTGAGTTTTTCTCTAAGCTTCAACCCATAAGTGAAGTGCTTATTTTTATGGGCTACATTCAACACTGCCGCGATTAAATGTTCCTCTCCCAACGTATAATTAGCCTGCTGATCGATACCCCAATCTCTGTTAAATGAAAGCGACCTAAAGTTTTGGATAGGAACAAATGCGGCATCTAAGAATTCATAACTAAGTTCATAAGTTAAAATCACATCATCTAAACTTGCTACTTTATATGCTTTGCTCTGCAGACCAATTGTAAAAGCTTTTCCAGATAGACCTGAAAGCTCGGGATTGAATCGATTATATACCCTCTCAGTAAAGGCCGTATTAAATACTACATTTCCAAGCTTAGCTATCTCATAATCAAACCCCAGCTCAATTAATCGGTGTTTCTGTGGCAACACCACTTTTTTAAGGGGAGCGTAACTCCCTTGAGATGCACCATTAATTGGTGCTACCCATTTGAACACCTGATAATTTTCATTGCTTGGTTGTAGCACATAATCCCCATTATTTTCCCCTACTGCGGAAAAACTTATTGTATAATTTGCCTTCTCAGGGTCTGAAGACAATTGATAATATCTATATAGCACCTCTCCTATCAAAGAGTCCTGCAATGCATACATTGGTCGATCAGTGTTAAATTGAGACGAATCAATGGATGGCAGGTAGGTAAATCCATCATTTGGTTCTGCTCCTGCCAACGCTTGTATTTCAGCAGGTGAAAGTTCCTCAAAAGGCTTATTTATGTTGTCAGCCTCTTGATAAATATTAGTGCTAATCTTTAACTTACCAAGCTGCTGTTGATGTGCCAAATTAAGCAGAGACCTGCTAAATTGTTGATCTGAATAGTCAAATGCAACCTGAATCTGGCTGTACTTGGCCACGTAAATAGATGGGTTAAATGTAATTTCCGCAGCATTATAATCTATGACATAATCTTTGTCTATTCCTCTTTCTAAAAGCTGGCCCTCCAAAAACACATTCTCGGTACCCGCGATAATAAAAATGAATTTCTCACCTTGAGGTCCTTCTAATCTATAAGGCCCTAAAACACCCTCGACTGGGTCTATTAGCTGAACTGCGTTCTTAGACCTACTAATAGCGGTTAGAAGCGATGACTCCGCATTTAAAGAATCAAAAGTCAACCTATCAGTACTAATCCTGACGCCTTGTACTTGTCTTTGGAACTTCAAAAAGCGGTTATCAGGCAGCGCTCTGGCAATTATATCTCCTCCTTCTACTTGCCAGTTTTTATGTCGTAACTGTATGTTTACTCTATCAAAGTCTTGTAGCCTTTGCGTATTACCCTCTGGCTCAAAAGGCACTTGCTGATCTGTCAGCTTCGCATCTAAACTCAATTCTTCGGATATCTTTCCGCTAATATGTAAGTCAAGAGCAGAATGCATATAGGCTCCATTATCTTGACCACCAGATACAGATCTCAGAAATGCTCCCTCTATTTCTATACCATCAATACCTAGCAATTCTTGTGTATTTTTCCCAACGGCTTCAGGAATTGCTTTGTTGGTGAAAATTACGCCACTATCATATAGTTCAGTTACAATAGAGGATTCAACAAGCGTCCAACTCTTTCTTATATATTGAAAACATAAAGTAGTCGGTAGAGTCAAGGTATCTAACAAGAATAATTTACCGTCTTTAAATACAAAGTTAGTACCTTCCCGATCTTCTATCAGAATACTGCTAGGTAGAACTATTATACTATCTGGAACCTCATAGTAGCCAATGTCTATTTGCGTACATACCTGCTGACCTACAGCCTGAAAACCAATTACTACGCTGCATAGGAAAGAAAGGATAATATGATAACGAAAACAGAACAAATTAAAGATTTCGTTTAAGTTCAATGTAGAAATTACTCCCTACACCTATTTCGCTTTCCACCCATATTTTGCCTCCTGCGTACTCTATTCCACGCTTTGCAAGCGCGAGACCGATCCCTGAGCCCTCTTCTTTAGTGGTGAAATTAGGTAAAAATATTTTATGTAAATTCTCCTCAGAAATACCCGCTCCATTATCCTGAAAATTTATCATCACCTTTTTGTCAAGCACCTGCATACTCACTTGAATGATCATGGCTCTCTCCGCCGCTTCGCTTTGCAATGCATTTATCAGAATATTATTAAATATTCGCTCTATTAATTTAGGGTCCACAAAAGCGAAAATTTCTTCCAATGGTATTTTTAGTGCAATATTCTGTTCATTCAACTTAAATAAGCTAACTACTTTAAGTAAAACATCCTTCACATTAGTTCGGGCATTTTCAGGTATCGGCATTTTTGCGAATGATGAAAATGAGGTTGCAATGTCGCTCAAGTTATCAACTTGTGACAAGATGCTTTTAATTTTTGCTGAAGCCTCCGGAGTGGCACCCTCGCCATTATCAATTCTCATTAATAGATGTTGTAAAGAGAGCTTCATTGGCGTTAGTGGATTCTTAATTTCATGTGCCACTTGCTGCGCCATTTCACGCCAAGCAGACTCCTTCTCTGTACGAGACAGTGCCTGACGGCTCCTCTCAAGCTTTAGCAGCATCTGGTTGTATTCGGTAATAAGAAGGCCTATCTCGTCGTCAACAGGCCAATTAAGGGGCTCATTAGCTTCTGATAAATTAACTTCGGCAAGTTTCCCCTGCAATAAACTTAAGGGCTTGGTTAAAATACGTGTGGCACCATAAGCAAGCAACATAAACACCATAAAGGAAGCTACAAAAATATTAAATACATTTGTAAGTAAATTGGCTAATAGCGCATCATACTCTTTACTAGACTTGAAGAAAGGACTAGAAAGAATTGCAAGTAAATTACCCGTATTGTATGAATAGATCGCATTGTACGCAGTTTTATACTCTAATCTCCCTATACTTTCTTCTAACGTAAACAACTGTTTATTATCAAATTTAATTGCAACATATGCCTCTGGATTAACATAATCAGACAGTAGATTTTTCTCAAATATTTGTGGCTGACTTGTTAATATTCTCTTGCCATTTAAATTATAAATATTCAAATCACTGTTGACAATTTTTGTTGTATTTAGTAATTCAGCTGCTAAATCCTCTTTATTAATTTTCCCTGCCTCATACTGAATCATCATTGTCGTCAAATGGTCGCCTACTCTATGAATTCTTTCCTGATAGCTTTTAACGATATCCTGCAAGAAAGTAGCGTTCACAAAGCTAATGGTACTTACGCTAATAGAAATAAGCGGTATAAGAAAAGCTAAGGAGAAGAACAGTTGAATCTTGGCACTAAGACCTATGGTGATGTCTTGAAAATAGGCTCTTAAAAAATAGTAGAGCGAGAAAAGCACGACAATAGAAAAGCATACAATAAAGAAATAAGAGAATTTCGAGAACAAGCTTATAAGGTTCTCTTTATGTGCTGCAAAAACTACAGATTCACCTTGATTTTCAACGGTGGTGAGGTAAAATGAATCCTCATTATACTGTTCGACATAATCAGACAAATAGGTCTCTTTTTGGCTTTTTACCAGGTATTCAGGGAATTTAGTACCCCCAACTGTATAACTTAATGTATCATTCTGGTAAAGCGCATAATTATAAGGCACCTCCTGTACATCAGGAATAAATCGCTTATCCACTAACAGCTCTGGAAAGACATTATCAGGCTGCACCTTCTTTGGGCTTAGTGTAACGCATATTGTCGCTAGTACATAGTCTGACCAGACGACGTCAAACAAGTAGACGTACTTCTTGGACTTATCCGCTGCATCGGTATTCCTTACTAAATATAAAAAATCACCTGACCGAAGATTAGCTTCCGATAAGCTTGTCTGATTCATATACTCCTTAAATTTCGGCGCTTTTATAGGAAAAAGTGCATTTCCTTGGCTATCATATATAGTTACCTCTTTTTCATATTTCTCAAAATAATCACTTAAGTAATATTTTTCAATTTTATTTGCTACTGCTGAATAAGGTGTAATGGGTAGCAAAAACTGAAACTGAATCTGCTTATCAGTCAACAAGCTTGTATGCATTTGGGTTAAAAGGTACTCCCCTAGCACGTCGTTATCATTTAATATTCTGTTGGCAAATCTATTTTGATCATCATTTCGTTTCAGCGCTTCCATATGGTAGCTAGACCACGCTGCTACGGCAGAAACTCCTGCAACTATCAAAAATAAATAGATGAAATTCACAAAACTCAGTTGACTATTAATTTTGCTTAGCTTCAAGAAATAAACAAGTGAATTCAAAACTGTAACTACAATAGATACCCAAAGAAATGGTGCCTTAATTAACCAGCAAAACACGATAAAAAGTCCCAAGCTTAATAGTTGATCGATCAAGAATTTGCGACTATCGGTAACATGACATCTGATATATCGGTGAAGCCAATTAACGATAAAGTATAAAAAGACCGCAAACACTAGAAAAGTAAAAAGACTTAAAGCAATAAACTTATCTGCATTAATTGTATTGAATATATCCATCCCCCATTGAGAATGCCTATATATTGATTCAATAAATCCATAGATGAGTAAAAAAAGAGAATAACTAACAAAACTAGCTATCACAGACTTGTAGCGATGATAACTACCCTTCCAGTCGATAGTTATTTTTAGTAAAATGCTAATAATAAAAGAAGCAAAAACAAATAATAGAAAGCAATTAATTAATAGTGCCCCAAATGATGGATTCAATGCGGACGAAGCAAAGTATTTAGGATCAAATAGCTCTATCTCTGACGATTGAAAGGGGAAATGAAACAACCACATCAGTATCCTAAGAAGCAAGAGACCAACAAACATTATGAACAAACCAAGCCAATGCTTACTGCTGCTAATTAATGATGTTGACAAATTCCACAAACTTAAAATAAGCAAACAAAGCAGCAAAAATTCAACTATAATAATGCCGCTAAGAAATGAAAATTGATGGTGCCTAAACCCCTCTGCTAACTTGAGAAAGAAAAGCGCATTCCCCTCAAAATCGGTCATTTTATAACTCTCTAGTCTATTATCAGAGAGAAGAAATAAATCTTCTTGCGAAAATATCTCAGGATTATAAAAGGGGCTTATATACTCATTATTGATTTCATAATTGGTATATAAGCTGTTAACAAAGATTAAGGTTACATCTTTGTCCTTTGATGTATTGGCTAAGAGCAGGTACTGACCTGCAGTTTCATTGTAAAATTGCCAACGACTTTCTGAATCAATCTTTACTTCTTCTAGAACTACCTCATCACTCCAGAATACCAACTGCCCGCTCTTATAAATGAAGAAAGGATACTTTGTCCGAAGCATTGCTAAGGATTTAAAATTAAACTCCTTATTAACTCTTAAGTAATCTAATACTATCTGTTCATCGGTTAACATCTCCTGCATACGTTCATCCAAACGATGCTGCGTTAGGTCGACAAAATTATCCGCATCTATCTCAAGATTATGGTAATAACCCCTAAAAAATACTACGGCTATTAATAAAGCGATTATAGAGAATGAATAAAGCTTAAATAATTTCATAAGTACTCATGAATTCTATTCAATTTAGCAATAAACATACTTTTATTAAGCGATAGATGCGTTTTTAATAAAAAAAGCCTCCATTTGCATGAAGGCTTTTCACTTAGTTAACAATTCTATCTACAATTGGAATCTTTCTTTTCCTTTGCTTACTATTTCTATACCACAAAAACCCTAACACTGCCACTATTATGTACGGCGTGAAGAACAAATATAAAATACCATAATTAAGACCATTGGCTATCCCAATCTCACCATTATTTACATTGTTCTCGACAGTTGCCCTACACATAGCGCACTGCGCTAATAAATCATACGAGCCAGACAACACATACAAAAGCACTACAATTAACAGCTTTCTCATATCCTATAAACTAAATTATACCAATCAAGGTTCCTTAATGGCTATAAAATGGACTAATTAGAAAATAAACTACCACACCTGTCACTGAAACATACAGCCAAATAGGAAAAGTAAATTTTACAATCTTTTTATGCTTTTCAATCTTTTCAGTAAGTGCGAAATATATAGCAAATAGTACAAAAGGCACAACAATAGCAGCAAGCGCTATATGAGATAATAGAATACCCACATAAATAGGTCTCCAGAATGATAAACTGTTGGTTAGTTCAATTTCATCCAACATTCCATTGCCGTTGGAGTCCCCAAATATCGTCGAATCAGCTGCTGCATGGTAAATGATATAAGACACCAAGAAGAGACTTCCTAAAGAGAAGGCTATGGTCATCATAAGCCTGTGTAGCTTGACATTTTTATTCTTTATAAAGATATACCCTAAAAATAATGCGACAGCCGTTACAGAATTAAAAATAGCATTAACATGAGGCAGCATATATACCCAAGTGCCTACTATCAACTTCTGCGGTAAAAAAATTAGTATTGCAACAGCCACTGGTATTATAATTGACAAAGACCAGATGAAAGTACTGTAAGACTTCTTATTGTTTATATGCTCTATGGTTCCCATTTTATTTTTTACTTAACAAGACATTTACTTCTAATATCAACCTGTCTACATCTTTTGTTTCAAAGCCATTATAATAACCTCTAATTTGATCCTGTTCATCAATAAGAACTAGTATTTCATGGACAGGCCATTGCTCCTCTGCCGGGTGCTGTCCTGTATATAAATTGGAAGGCAGCTTAAAATTACAGCTAACTAACTCATTGTAACTACCAGCGAGGGCTCCATAATTATCTACTTTGATATCCTCTAAACTTAAAGAATTCAACAAGGAACTATCATTGTCATAGAAAGCAATAAAACGTAGGTCCAGCTTGCCTTTCAGATTTTGTCCTGTCCTATTTAATTCGTTCTTTAAAGATTGGTTATCATTATCCAATGAAGGGAAAAGCACTATACTGACTGTATTATCTAAAACAACATTTAGCGCTAGCGTATCCTGAGAATTAGATAGATCCAACACACTAACATCAACAAACCCTAAGGCATCGCTACAAGCGATACCCTCGTCTTGAAAGAAATAAGGCAAATCATACTCATTTTGACCGAAAGAACGGAGAAATAGGTAGAAGATAACAGGAAAACTAATGGTGATAGCGAGTAGTAGAAATTTCTTGCTTTTCATACATAAAAAAATCAGGCCTAAAAGACCTGATTCAATATTTTAAAAATTATGAGCCTTAATAACCTCTTGAAGTAAATATTGCGCCTCCCTCAACGATTAAGGCAATGATTAACCATAATATAAGCACCGTAGGTATCATGATTGACCAAATTAATGATTTCGTCTCACCTTTT
>JBKEFO010000035.1:0-16344 GCA_046709585.1 Marivirga sp. | reverse complement strand
CTCCATTACGAACGGTCCTAGCTGCTGTGTGCTTAGGTAGACAGCAATTAGCAACCAAGTTCCCAACCCACCAAGAAACAAAGCGACTAATGAGTTGAGGCGAGTTTATTAGGCTATTTAGAAATAACATGCTGGCACCGAGGGCAGCGCTGACTAATGATACAATTAAACTTATGGCTAAAAAGCGAAATACCTAGACGGTTTTAGTGAAGTGTTGTGTGCCTCCTACCCATTTCTTTACTAAGTAGTAACCCAATAACGCTTCCAAGTTATTACCTACGGCTATAACCGATGAAACTAGAATAACCGTATTGGAAGCCATATCTCCTGTGTTCCAATAGGCAAGTATATTGGCTAATAAGGCACCTATTGTTATTCTGGGCCAAATTTTTCTACCTTATATAAGGATGAGCGCTAAGGCTAAGCCAGGCGGGGCCAAGTAAGCAAAATATAGATGTCCTGGAAGACCAAGAAATACCCTAAACGGGCGAAGAAAAAATAACCTATTGCTACGCTTAAGATTTTTAAATCTTGCTGGTACTTAATTAAAGCTTTTATTTGCATCAGCTAATTACCAGATAAATTTCCATTAGTTCAGTATTTCATACGATGAACATCCCTCGTAACCTATGAGGAGTAGGTAATTAGGGGTACATTAAATATCGCTCTCTCATGATACGGTAAGTGGCGAGGTTTTCTTGCCAACTCAGTTTAATCTCATCAGCTGTGAAATCAGCTTTTATTTGTTGCTCGAGGCTAGTGGTACCTACGAGTTTGGTGAAGAAATTATTGAAAAATATTGCGCTATCAGGCATTTGATGATACATTTCCATCAAATAGGTGAGTTGGAGACCACCTTTTACGGAGTCATTATCGAACTTTATACCGTAACAAGCTTGATTCTCAAAGGGTGGGTGCTGTGATCCTTGCATACTAATAGGAAAAAAGCTGTAACTGTAGTTTACGTTTAATTGAGGGTGGCCAATCTGTTGAAAAGGAAAATATGTGCCTCTTCCGACGCTAATGACAGTGCCTTCAAATAAGCAGAGCGATGGATATAGCTTGATACTTAGGTCAGTTGGTAAATTAGGGGAGGGTTTAACAGGCAGCGAGTAAAAAGTATCGTGTGTGTATTTTTTCATTGGGATTATGGTTAAGTCACATTCCATCTCAGTGCTTAGCCACTGTTCTTTATTAATCATCTGGGCCAATTCACCCACAGTTAAGCCGTGAAGAATAGGGATTGGATGCATCCCTACAAATGATTGATTCTCCATTTCTAGTATTGGACCGTCTATGTATTGTCCGTTAGGGTTAGGTCTGTCAAGTACTATCAGGGGGATTTCATTTTCTGCACAAGCCTCCATCACATAATGCATGGTACTAATATATGTATAGAAGCGGGTGCCAACATCTTGAATATCAAAAACGACTATGTCAATACCTTTTAATTGCTCTTTCGATGGCTTTTTGTTTTTGCCATAAAGTGAAATAATTGGCAATCCAGTTTTAGCGTCCTTACCAGAGGCTACCGTAGCGCCAGCATCAGCAGTACCACGAAATCCATGCTCTGGAGCGAATACCCTTTTTACTGCTAGCTGCAGCGATAAGAGCGTATCTACTAGGTGAGTTCGTGCAATGATGGAACTGTGGTTTACAACCAAGGCAATATTTTTATTTTGTAATAAGGGCGTATATAGTGCTAATTGCTCTGCTCCAAGTATTATGTCGGTCTGCGCTTTTAGTGGCGTAGAAGTAATGTTGATGAATAAAAATAGCAGTAATGAGGCAATTACTTTACTGATGATGTTGTATTTTGCATTTTTAATCATAAAACGAAATTAAACCTTATTCTTGAATCTTCCAGACTTTATAGCCAAACGAACAATAAATACCGAAAACGGTCAATTTTCAGGTAGTATTTATAAAATTGCAATTAGCAGTATTGCAATTGGCTTAGCAATTATGCTGTGCGCAGTTTTAATACTTGGGGGGTTTAAAAATACTATTTCCGATAAAATATATAGTTTTGGTGGCCATCTACAAGTAACGAAATATACGTTAAATAATTCCTTTGAGGAATCACCGATTTCAATAAACACTAATTTTTATACTAATTACAAAGAGTATGACTACTTGGATCACGTTCAATCATTTGCCTATAAGGCAGGGTTGTTAAAAGCCTTGGAGGCGGTGGAAGGGGTGATAATCAAAGGTGTTGGAGAGGACTATGATACAGCGAATTTCTCAAAAAATATTATCGAGGGGCGCTTTCCTGATTTATTAAAAGAAGGCTATTCTTCTGAGGTATTGGTCAGTCGTAAGTTGGCTACTCTTTTGCAAATTAATATTGGGGATGAGGTACTCATGTATTTCGTCCAAAATCCTCCAAGGTATAGGCAAATAAATGTCGTAGGCATATACCAGACTGGACTCGAAGAGTTCGATGAGCGAATTATTATTGGAGATATTGCTTTGATCCAGCGCCTAAATAACTGGAAAGAAGATGAGGTCGGTGGATATGAAATTTTCTTGAAGGACGGTGTTGATCATGACATAGCTGAGGCAGCGATTTTTAATGAGGTAGAATCTGACCAGTTTGTAAATAAAACAAAAGATAAATACAGTCAGTATTTTGAGTGGTTGACGTTATTGAATCAAAACGTAAAATTATTTCTAAGTTTAATTTTATTCGTTGCTTGCTTCAATATGGTAGCCGTAATTTTTATTCTGATTATGGAGCGTACTAATATGATTGGCATCTTAAAAGCTTGCGGAGCAAATAATCAATTGATTCGAAAAATTTTCTTCTTCAGTGGTATCAGGTTGACCCTAAAAGGCTTATTATATGGTAATACAATAGCATTAGGCTTTTCGGTGCTTCAATATTATTTTAAACTCATCCCCTTAGATGTGGATAACTATTATATGCCGTTTGTTCCTATTGCATGGGATTTTGAAGCCATACTGATAATAAATCTGTTGGTACTAGTATTGGTGGGCTTCACCTTAATACTACCCACCATTTTAATCACAAGACTCAAGCCTATCGCAGCTATTCGATTTGATTAATCCCCTTTTCTTACCATAGTAGCACTAGCCTGTGCATTTGGCAAAATGAGTACGTCGGCTAAATTTACATGTGCTGGCCTGCTGACCATAAAAAGGATCAATTCTGCAATGTCTTGAGCCTGCAAGGCATCAAATTTTTCATATACGCCTTTTGATCTTTCTTCATCTCCTTTAAAACGTACTAAAGAAAATTCTGTCTCTACTAAGCCAGGGGCTACTTGCGAAACTTTTATGCCATATTTATTAAGGTCCATTCTCATGGAGCTATTGATAGCGTCCACGGCATGCTTAGAGGCACAATATATATTGCCATTAGGATAAGCTTCTTTGCCGGCAATAGATCCTATGTTAATGATGTGGCCTGCCTTACGTGCGACCATTTGTTTTACTATTGGTTTACTTACATAAAGAAGACCCTTGACGTTAATATCTATCATGGCTTCCCAATCGGCCATATTGCCCTCTTCAAAAGAAGCTAAACCATGTGCATTTCCAGCATTATTAATTAAAATGTCTATTTGTTGGAATTCAGGAGGTAGACTGCCTATTGCTGATTCCACCGCTTCTTGCGCTGTTACATCAAAAATTAAGGTATGTATTTCCGTTTCTGAAGATAGCACACTTTTTAATGAATCAAGTCTATCCGCTCTTCTGCCACATGCCACAATATTATAGCCGTTTTTTCCTAATAGCATGGCGGTCGCTTGCCCTATTCCGGAGGTAGCTCCTGTTATAAATGCTGTTTTTTTCATGATAATTGTATTAATATAATTGTGCGCTTATGATCCTGTCTTTTCCTTGTAGATCCTTATAAAGCATCACTTCTTTAAAATTGTTTGCTTCAATCATTTCTTTTGTTTGAATGCCGTAGTTTTCATTTATTTCAAAGTATAGATGAGCAGGCTCTTGCAGTACTTGAGCGGCTAATTTTGTAATGCGCTCGTAAAAGAGCAATGGCTGATCATCGGGTACAAATAATGCTTCCGTAGGGTCGTAGTCAGTGACCTTTTTCTCCATATAGGCTTTTTCTTTCAAGGTGACATAAGGAGGGTTGCTAATTATAATATGTGGTTGTGCAGGTAGTTTAATTCCAAGTTGTAGAATATCTGCTTGCATAAATTCAATTTTAGCATTGTTTAGTTGCGCATTTCTCCTCGCTGTTGCTAATGCTGCTTCACTAATATCTATGGCTATTATAGTGGCTTCAGGTCTTTCCTTCTTAATGGTAATCGGGATAATTCCCGAACCAGTACCTATATCGATTATGGTCATGTCGGATAGATCAGGGTGGTCTGTCAATAGTAGGTGTACTAATTCTTCGGTTTCGGGTCTCGGAATTAGCACGTTTTTATTAACTAGAAATTTTCTCCCGTAAAATTCCACCGATCCCAAGATGTGTTGTATTGGCTCCTCTTGCTTTAGTCGCTCGATATACCTATTTAATTGTGCTATTTGAGGTTCAGTAATGGTTAGATTGCTTTCCGTTATTACATCCATCCTACTTTTTTGAAAGATGTGTTCAAGCAAAAGATACGTTATTCCTTCAGCTTCTTGTGCCGACTCGAAGGTTGTTAAGCGATTGTTAATGGACTGGAACAGTGTCTTTGTATTCATAGATTTATTTACAGGCACTAATTTCATCAATTTTCTTTAGTTTTGCTGCTATGGAGGAGAAAGATCAGCTTTTTATGCAGCGAGCCATCCAATTGGCGCTATTGGGTAGGGCTACTGTAAGCCCTAACCCAATGGTAGGCTGCGTAATTACTGTCGATGATAGAATTATAGGGGAGGGCTGGCATCAAAAGGCCGGTGAAGCGCATGCTGAAGTGCGGGCTATTGCGTCTGTGCAAGATGCATCACTTTTGACTAAGGCAACAGCTTATGTCACTTTAGAGCCTTGTGCACATTTTGGTAAAACTCCGCCTTGTGCTAATCTATTAGTTGAGAAGATGGTGAAACGTGTTGTTATTGGTTGTGCAGATCCAAACCCGCTGGTAGCAGGAAAAGGTATTGAAATACTGAGAAGCGCAGGTATTGAAGTAACGCTTGATTGTCTTAAGGAAAGTTGTTTATCTATCAATAAAGTGTTTTTTCATTCAATAAAGGAAAGAATACCCTACGTGATACTAAAGTGGGCTGAGACAGCGGACGGATTTATTGCCAAGGAAAATTATGACTCTAAATGGATTAGCAATATAAATGCCAGACAAATAGTTCATAAGTGGAGGAGCGAATCAGACGCTATATTGGTAGGAAAGAATACGGCGAAATATGACAACCCTAGTTTGAATGTAAGGCTTTGGGCTGGAAAAAGCCCTTTAAGAGTGGTGATTGATCATACTTGTTCACTTTCTGCTGAATTAAATATCTTTAAACAAGACTTACCTACACTCATTTATAATACAGAACGGAACCTCGAACAGCGCCATATACAGTGGATTAAATTAGCTTCTGTTGACTTTTATCAGCAATTGCTGAAGGATCTGTATAAGCGAAATATAGCCTCCTTATTTATTGAAGGAGGGAAGAATACTTTAGAAGCATTTATTGAAAAAGGTTTTTGGAATGAGGCACGGATATTCAGGTCCCAAGTATTATTTGAAAGTGGGATAAGTGCACCAAAACTCAAAAACGAAAGACTCGTTAGTAATGAAAAGGTAGTTGCCAACGATTTATCTACTTACATTAATAAGAAAACTAATTAACTTATGTCTGAAACTTTATTCATTGATACAACAGCCTCTAAGACAGAACAATATCAAGCACTCATTCCTCAGATAAAAGCACTTACCACAGGCGAATCAGATTTGATTGCTAACCTTGCAAATATTACAGCAGCCTTGAAGGAAGCAATGGGCTTTTTTTGGATAGGTTTCTACATTGTTAAGGGAGATGAATTAGTATTAGGACCTTTTCAAGGTCCCATTGCTTGTACTAGAATAAAGAAAGGAAGAGGTGTTTGTGGTACTGTATGGGAAAAAGCGGAAACTATCGTAGTAGCTGATGTAGACGCTTTTCCTGGGCATATTGCCTGTAGCGCTGCTTCTAAGTCGGAAATTGTTCTCCCTATCATGAAAGACAATATAGTCGCTATGGTACTTGATATTGACAGTGATCAGCTCAATACTTTTGATGAAATTGATAAAAGATTTCTGGAAGAATTGATCGATCATATCGAGTCTATTGCAGTCTATAAATAATGCCCCCACCGCTCTTCTGAATTAAGCGTACCTACAATCAGTACAAAATTAAATGACAATAATTATATATAATATTTGACATTACTATAATTTATTATATTTTTGAAGAGTGTGTATTTTTTGTAAACACTTTATAATGTTGAAGTTATATATAAAAACAGTTGTCTTATTAGTGGTCTCTGTACTATTGTATGGAAATAAAGTATGTGCTCAGAGAGTTGAGATTGATAAGATATTTTTTATGAATTCGAAAGTGCATGTGCAGTTCAATTTGATAGATGATAAGTCAGATAGGTCTTATCAAATTCAGTTGTATGGATCTACTGATAATTATATTTCCCCATTAAAAGAAGTAGTTGGAGCTGTAGGAGTTGATATCTATCCAGGAGAAAACAAAGAAATTATTTGGGATCCTTTTGCCGAATATGGTGACGACTACGACGATGAGATTGCCCTAGAAATTAGAGGTCGTGTGTATATTCCCTTTGTAAAGCTTGACGACTTCAATTATATGAGTATTAAAAGAGGCAAGCTTTATGACCTTACATGGACCGGCGGTAGTTCAAGCAATATCCTCAACATTGAACTTTATAATGAAGGGAACAAGGTGGCTGTATTTTCTAACATTGCCAATGTAGGTGAATATAGTTTAATATTGCCCAAAAATACCCGTCCGGGCAAAGGATATAAATTTAGAATTTCTGATAAAAAGAATAAAGATGATGTAGTGTACTCCAAGGAATTCAAGGTGGTCAGGAAAATCCCTTTAGGAATTCAAATTGGGGGAGGTGTATTGGTTGCTGGAGGAATTTACTTTTTTATTAATTCTTTAAGGAGTACAGACAATAATATTGGCATAGAGTCCGTGCCTGAAACACCTACTAAAAATTAATTATTACGATGAGACGGTCAATTATCCTCTTATTATTTTCACCCATTTTATCCTTCTCTCAAGGCTTAGAAGGTGGTGCCGTAGACAATGACAAAGATGATTTAATAGCCCGCTTGGTGATCAATGAGGCGGATCCAGCGCTAGATGAGCCAGTATCAGATATTATTAAATTTGAAAAATCAATAATCGCCTATTCCGCAGGTATTCTGTATGCTTACGATTTTGATTCTGAGAAAACCACACCACTAATAGATTTGGGTTTCGGATCTGCAAAGTTTGTCCAGTTAGTAGGGTCTAGTTTATACATCAACCTTTACGATGTGAGTGGTAGCTTTAAGACATGCTATCAATATGACTTAGCTGCGGCAGACCCCAAGACAGGAGTAATTCAGGAGTTTGCAGAGGAGTTGGTAGAAGTTTTTAGCTATGATACATTCAGG
Source organism: Marivirga sp. (assembly GCA_046709585.1). Lineage (GTDB taxonomy): Bacteria > Bacteroidota > Bacteroidia > Cytophagales > Cyclobacteriaceae > Marivirga. The sequence continues at coordinate 8,740 of JBKEFO010000035.1, read as the reverse complement.
TACATGGTGCTAATAGACAATACGACTAGCGATTTCTACAAACTTGGTTACTCCAATAAGTTAGGCAGTGACTTAGTCATTTACGACACGCGTTTGCTACCTCAAGACTACCAATTAAGGATAGATACCAAAGGGTTTGCATTTACAGTTGTAGCGCCAGTTGGGAAACTGACTGAGAGGAGAATGAGCTATATTGAATCAGGAGACCCGGTAAATATAAAATCATTAGGAGTCATAAGTGATGCGTCTTTTTCATTTGTGAATGATCAAGCCTTTTATTCCGTTGGAAAGGAAATCTTTAAAATTGGTTTAGAGACTGGATATGCTACCGTACTTCTTGAGGAAGCAATAAGTGATGGGATTACCGAAGCGACTAATTTTTTTACTTTAGGGACGACTATTTTCGGTTATTATGTTAAAAATGGCGACGGTTCAAGAAATGTAGTTCTTGTAGAAACTGGTGGTGTTGCTGCAATTGGAGGGTATAAATACATCAATCTTTTTGAAACAGCGGCATATTTAAATTTCGCTAAAACGATTGTGTCTATTGTACAGGCGGGAGAAAGCCATATAGCAGTGTCAAATTTTTCTGGGAGTAGCTTTCAAACATTAGTGATCGATTTAAAAGGAAACATAGTCAACGATATTCCGCAAGATCCGATTAAAATTATTACCTCATTCCCGATATATAAAGCTATACTATTTGACGATAAATACCTTTCAATACATTTCCAGAGAGTACTCGATGGCAAAGTTTATGGGAGTCTAGGTTATATAAATCTGGATAACCCAGCAAATTTTGCCTTTAGTCAGCTACCAACTTCTGATGACGTGGGTTACGACTTTGAGCCTTCCTTCGCTACTTCTAGGGCCAAAAACTATGTTGTTTTCAATACTGTTGACAATGGTTTTGAACTACACATATTAACTGATAAGACTCAAAGTGGATATCAGTTGACAGAGGAAATAACAAATGATGAGTTTTCCCAGAAAGTATTGGAGCAACAGGGTGTAAAAGATGTTTTGCAACCCTTTAGTACCTACCCTGAAAGGCTGATTACTTACAACAATACATTATATTATCTAGCGCATTTGGCAGCAGAAAAATTTAATGGATATTCTTATCTATACAAGGTCAATATGCTACCTACAAATATGGCTTTAGCTAATAATTCCGTTTCTGAATCTATCGCTAGCACCACCACTGTAGCTAATATTGGTGTAGCAGATCTAGATGATGACAGTTTTTCCTTCGCCTTGATTGGTGGTGCCGGATCAGATAATAATGATTTATTTAATATCGTTGGAAGTTCTTTGAGAACAAATGGAGGTTTTAATTATGAGGTAGATAGTACTTTAAGTATAAAAATTCGAGTAACCGACCCACATGGTGCAACATTCCAGAAGGTATTTTCCTTAGAAGTGACCAATGCAAATGATACGCCAACTGGCATAAGTCTTTCTGGTGATAAAATTGGAGAAAATGCACCATCAGGCACGAAGATAGCTGATATAAGCACGGAAGATGAAGATGCTAATGACAGCTTCACCTATACCTTGGTGGACGATGCAGGTGGCGCATTCACCATAAATGGTAGTGAACTTTTAACAAATCAAACATACAATGAAGCTACACTGAACCAATATAGTATAAAAATTAGGGCAGAAGACCAGCTCGCAGCCTTCCTTGAGCAAGATTTTGTAATAGGAATCACTGAAAGCAATATAATTCCAAGTGATATTTTTTTAAGCGGCCAAGAGGTTCCAGAAAATGCTGGTGCTGATCAATTAATTGGTGAACTGACCACTGAGGATGCCGATCCTGAGGATTCAGATTTCACCTATGCATTGGTTGAGGGTACAGGAAGCGACAATAATAACAGTTTTGTAATAGACAATGCAACAACACCGCCCACATTGAAAGCTTCTAGTGTTTTTGATTTCGAAACTGCAAATGCGCAAAAAATACGCATTAGTACAACGGATCCTAAAGGCGCCAATTATGCCAAACAGTTTCAAATAGCTGTGACTGATACCAATGATGGTCCTACGGAAGTTTTACTATCGGCAGACTCTATTGCGGAGAATCAATTAATTGACACAAAAGTTGGTGCGCTTAGCACGGTAGATGTTGATAGTGAGGACAGCTTTAGCTACTCGCTTACAATTGGAGAAGGAGATACTAATAATAATGATTTTACAATTGATGAAACAAGTGGAGATTTACTACAAGCTGTAGGAGGCTTTAATTATGAAGCAAAAAATGAGTACAGCATTAGAGTGACTTCCACTGACAGTGAAGGAGAAGTAGCAGAGGGTATATTGCAAATTCGAATAGTAGATTTAAATGAAGAGCCATCCGCTTTGATACTATCCGATAGTACCGTTAATGAAGAAGATGCTAGTGCCATTGTTGGTGTACTGGAAGTAATAGATCCTGATGCAGGAGATACTTACACACTAAGTTTACCCGATACATTAGATAATAGTTATTTTGAACTAGCGGCCGGAGGTCTTTTGGGATTAAGTGGCGCGTTGAACTATGAAAATATTGCTATTCCTAATCCTTTGTCCGTTGCACTTGTTGCTACAGATGCGGGAGGATTTTCTCTGACTAGGGGTTTTGAAATTGTACTTGAGGATGTGAATGATGCACCAGACTCACTTTATTTGGCCTTACCAACTGGCCAGTTTAGCCCTAAGGACGCGCAAGAGAGGATTTGCCGGATTTTAATAGGGGACCAAGAGCTAGGGGAAATTTTGTCTCTTAATTATGACAACAATTTCTATAGTATCCTATTGGTGAACCCCACAGCAAATGATGGTCTAAGGTTTGAAATTGAGTACGATGTTTCTTCAGAAGTGTATTATTTAAAAGCTGCTTTCGAAGCAGGTATAACCTATGATAGTGAAGTGCAGGCTAATAATATATTTAATATTTCCTTAAAAGTGGAAGATACTAACCATCCATCAGGTGAACTAAAGACTTTCTCGAAGGAATTCACAATAACAGTTGTTGATGAAAATGCACCGCTCCCTCCTGAGTCACTCAGTTTGTCTAATAATATTGTTAATGAAAATCCTGCTGAGAATGAGAATGGATTTGTAGTAGGCGCGTTAAATACGGAAGATGAAAATTCAGAGGATTCACATGGCTATTCCCTTGTAGCCAACCAAGAGGGAGATGATTTCGATAATAGTTCATTTAAAATTATTCCAGGTACAATGGATGAGCCATTTATGTTGTCATTTAATGATGACGTTATGCTTGTTTATGCTACTGATTCAGTTTACATGGCAAACGTTAGAACCACTGATAATACTCAATTATCAACAGAGCGAGTTTTTACGATTTATGTCCAAGAATACGTTGATGTTATCGCCCCAGTATTTGATGCTGGCACCCAGCAATCAAATCTTGTTTCGGATGGCTCTGCTGTTAGTTTAAAAATTGGCATAAGCGATTGGAAGCTTGTCAATGTGCAGTTTCAAAAAGCATCGATTTTGTCCTCAATTTTTGCAGCGCCACAGGAGGCGACTTATGATCTTTCAACCCAAACTTTAGCTATAAACATTTCTGAGAATGATTTTGATGCTTTTGGCTTGAAGCTGAAAGTTATTGCTGCTGATGAGGCCGGTAATCAAAGTACCTCTGAAACGTTCTACGTTTATCGCTCTTTGACTTCGTCTAGTACTTATTCAGATTTACCTTCTGAATACTTAGGACAAGGTCGGTTAACTAGCGATTTTAAAATGTTCTCTATACCTTATAACACAGATAATTTAGGGGTGAAGGTATTTTTAGAGCGTCAGCTTGGCGTAGCACTTGGCAGCGAGACATTCCAGATTTTCCAATACAACCCAGTTACTGGAGAGTACATAAACGGTGTAAGTTTAGATAATTTTGAGTTGGGTAAGGCCTATTGGTTCACCACTTTAGTTGAAGATCCACAAATAAATTTCGGTGTAGGAGAACTTTATCCGTATAAAGCAGAATTTGGAGAAGACAGTGTATTTGTTTTTAACTTAAAACAAGGTTGGAATCAAATAGGAAATCCTTATCCTATAGCGCTTGACTGGGCTGGTTTAATTGAAGGAACCAATATTGGTCAACTGCAAATATTTAATGAGGGTACTTATTCAACGACAGGAACTTTACCAGTGCACGGGGGAGGTTTTGTCTTGGTGCAGGAAGAGGTGGATTTACCGGCAGTTATTCGAGAAAATGTAGTTCAAAGAGTAGCTGACCCCAGTGACTTCCTTTGGAAAGCAGACTTTAAAATAAGTCAAAACGGATTAACGAATGAAGGTAGCATTGGAATGCACGAACAGGCGAGTATGGCACTTGATCATTTTGATGTGGCTAACCCACCGCACTTTAGGGAGTATCTAGAGATTGACTTTAACAAAACACCAAGATTTTATACAAACTATAGGCAGGATGTTGTCAGTCCTCAGTCTTACTATAGTTGGTTTTTCCATATAAACAGCCATAAAAAGGATAGCCCACTACTGCTGAATTGGAGTAGTAAAGGCTTGCTGCCTAAGCAACTGTTTTTACTAGATTTAGAGACTTTGAATAAAGTTGATATGTCTAAGGTCCAAAATTTAACGAGTAATAGTGGCGGGGTAGAGGGCTTCAGAGTTATCTACAGCTCAGATGGCGAGCTGTTCAATTTAGGAGATTTGCTTGTTGGTACGCCGGTACCTAATCCTACAAAGCTAGGATCCAGCATCAGTTTAAACCTGCCAGAGTCCAATGATTCTTATGAAGTAACGGCAGAGATAGTAAACTTACAAGGTAGAAGCGTTAAGGATATATATAGAAATAGCTTGCTTAGCGGTGGTTTCCATACCTTATCATGGGATGGCAATAATAAGTATGGAGATCCAGCAGCATCTGGAGTATATCTATACAGAATTAGTATCCAGGGGAGTCAATCTGGAGTGTTTACTGGAAGGATTCTCAAACAAAATTAAAAACTTAAAGTCATGAATTTTTATATAAAATGTCTAAGCCTAATACTGATTTTATCAGGTTTTGCTTTAAAATCCTCTGGGCAAGGAGTATCTGCTAAATCAGCAAGCATCACAATTAATGAAAAGATTAAGTCGAATGAGAAAATAGATTTACCTACGATTAATTGGATCAATCCAGTGTTGGAGTATACCAATAGCACCGAGAATAAAATCACCTTGAAAGCAAAGGTTAAATCTGATACAGGTTTTGAAATGATTTCGATGGTGGCCTATAGAAAGGTTGATGACAGTGAATTAGGAAGTAAAAGCTATGAAGTGCCAGTTGGGCAAAAGGAATTTATGCTTAGTCATGATTTCTTTCTTCCCGATGGCGATATTTTATTTAGAATCACGGCTATCAGTAAAACGGGAGGTACCATTAGCAGTACCAGATCAGTGCTAGTTGGTATGAACGCTATTAAGGACGCTGTTGCCATTGATAGGAAAGATTACGCGTTGGTATTTGCTACAGATAAATACGATAACTGGGGAGATTTAGTGAACCCTGTGAACGATGGTAATACCATAGCGGAAGAGCTGAGAAAAACCTATGGTTTTGAAGTGGAAGTTATTGAGAATCCTAGTCAAAATGAAGTGTTTGAAAAAATCTTGGAATACAATAGAAAAGAGTATAAGCCTCAGGACCAGCTGATGATATTTTTTGCTGGACACGGTCAGTTTGATGAAGATTTTGGTGAGGGCTATATTGTGGCGAAAAATTCTTTGGCGAATGACAAAAGTAAAACCTCCTACATATCGCATGCTAGACTACGGTCTGTAATTAATAACATTCCTTCTGAGCATATATTTTTAGCTATGGATGTTTGTTTTGGTGGCACCTTTGACCCAAGAATTGCCAGCAGCAGAGCTACTTATGAAGCAGATGACAAAGAATTATTGGTTAGAAAACTATCCTATAAAACAAGGAGGTACCTTACCTCTGGCGGGAAGGAATATGTTTCGGATGGAATTCCTGGTGAACATTCTCCCTTTGCAAGGAAATTTTTAGAAGCCCTTAGAAGTTATGGCGGTTCAGATAGATTGTTGACGCTAGTAGAGGTATATTCCTACTTAGAGCGCCTAAAGCCAACACCAAGATCTGGGGAATTCGGAGACAACGAATCATTGAGTGATTTTATCTTTGTTGCACAAGAGTTCTAAGTATTCACTATAAGGCACTTTTCGAAATTATGGAGATCCTTTCTCCATTTATAGCGATAACTGCTACTCTTAATGCTATACTTTAATGACACGTCTAATGAATTTGGTGTGCTTGGAATAGCACTGAATTGAATAGTGTGTAGTTGCTTATTTTTATGCTCAAATGCCATGCTATAGTAGGATAACATATCAAATATTTTATATATTGATAAAGTAAACCCTTCACTTTAAACATTAATATATGGCGGCTAAGAAAGTAAAAAAAATCTTTGTTCTAGATACTTCAGTAATTATTTACTCGCATGATTCAGTACTTAACTTTGCTGAGCACGATGTGGCTATTCCTATTACAGTTTTAGAAGAGCTCGACCAATTTAAGAAAGGCAATGATACCAAGAATTATGAAGCGAGAGAGTTTATCCGTTTCATAGATAAACTGGCTATGGGACAATCTTTAAATGATTGGATTCCACTAAACGGTAAGTCAAGAGGTAAAGTGAAGGTTTTGATGCCTAGCTTATCGCCGATAGATACCGATGCTATTTTCTTAGAAGACATTCCAGACCATAAAATTTTAGGCAGTGCTTTGCAACTGCAAAAAGAATTAAAGGATAGGCCAGTTATACTGGTAACAAAAGATATTAACCTGAGGCTTAAAGCAAAGAGCTGTGGGCTAACTGCGGAAGATTATCAAACAGGTAAAATAAAGGATGTCTCAGATCTCCATTCAGGGAAAAAGCAGATTGAAAGTGTGACCGCTGAAACGGTAGATGAGCTTCATGATAACTATCATTGTGATGTAAAGAAAGTGCTGGGCACACAGAAGCCAGTTAACAATACTTTTTTTATTTTGAAGAGCGATAAAAATTCCGCCTTAGGCTTTTATAACGGAGTCACAAATCAAATTGATAAGGTAGAAAAACAGCCTGTTTACGGGGTAAAACCTAGAAATGCAGAGCAAGCTTTTGCTATACATGCCTTACTTAACCCAGACATTAAACTGATAACACTTCAGGGCGTAGCGGGTACAGGTAAGACACTGCTTGCCCTAGCGTCAGCTTTAGAACAACGAAAGGAATTTAAACAGATTTATTTAGCAAGGCCAATTGTTCCACTTTCAAACAAAGATATTGGCTTTCTGCCCGGTGATATCAAATCTAAGTTAAATCCTTACATGGAACCGCTTTGGGATAACCTTAAGTTTATACAGCATCAGTACCAAGAGCATGAAAAGGAGTTTCTAAATATCACCGACATGGTGAATAAGGAAAAGCTCATGATCCAGCCACTGGCTTATATCAGAGGAAGAAGCTTATCCAATATTTATTTTATTGTCGATGAAGCACAGAATCTAACCCCACACGAGGTAAAGACTATTATTACGAGGGCTGGAGAGAATACGAAAATCGTTTTTACAGGTGACATAAACCAGATAGATACACCATACCTCGATTCCCAGTCCAATGGGCTATCTTACCTAATAGATAAGGTGAAAGGCCATGCCCTCTACGCACATATTACTTTAGAAAAAGGGGAAAGGTCTGAGCTAGCCAATTTAGCAAATGATGTCTTATAAGAAGTAATCATTGGTATCAGTTCTCTGATACCAATGAATTATCTTCAGCGCGTAATTTTTCAGCAATCAAGACTTTCAACTGATCAAGGTCAAGCTTATCCATGGTGGCAGCATCTATCCAAACCATAATTTCTTCATTCCTTTTTACATATACAGCAGGTAAGGGTCCATCTATATTGTATTTTTGATTCCACTCATCTTTGTGTAAGAAGGTAAGTGGTAAGCGAAGCGTATTTTTAAAGGCCTCCCATTCTTCTTTTATGGAAAATGTTCCATAGGTTATAGCACACAAGCTACAAGGGTATGTGCTCGGTGAAAATATTTTATGCATGATATCCATGTATCCATTCCACTTGCCTGTATCAGCATTATAAACAAAAATGAGTTCTAAATTATCTTTCATTTGTATAGGATTAAGCAGTGCCTGCTGGATTTGTTACCAAAAGACACTGCTCTTTTATTAGTTTGTTTTCAATCTTTTTCCCACCAACCTTTGCTGTTGATATTATCGCCGCCTATTCGTCTTACAGCCTCCTGGTAATTTACCGCGTTGGTTGCCTGCTCAGATTCAGGATACAGGTACCGGACAGGGTATCTGCCTTCATTTACAGCGTCTGGGCCAGCTTCTATATTTGGAATACCCGTTCTTCTGATACTAAACCAGGCTTCATGACCTATATTAATCAAGCTTAACCACTTTTGTGTCATGATTTTCGTGAGATCAATGGGGCCATTCAGGGCTATTGGCGCTCTTGTGAAATAATCAGAAGGAACATCAACACCATAATAATCAAAGCTGGCAGTAATCCCGTTTTCATAATATTGCTGGGCAGTACCCGTAGAAATATAACCTCTTTGTCGAGCTTCTGCTAGAGCAAACTGTACTTCAGCATATTGCATAAATTGTGCATCCACGCCATCCGGTGTATCTCTAAATATACTGCCGAATACAGACAGGTCGTCTATTCCTAGTCCTTGAGCAGA
>JBKEFO010000034.1:0-16636 GCA_046709585.1 Marivirga sp. | reverse complement strand
GTAGTTTGACTTAGGCTGTAACTTCTGCAGCTGGGCTTCTATAGCTAATATTTCCTGCTCATAGGCCTGAGCAAGCGAGTCTTCGTGAAGGCTACTCATCACAATTGTTGGTTTGGTTACGATCCAAACACTCACCCTTTGAGCGAGAAGCAGACTAGCCGCCATAGCAATTGGAAGGACGACCTTCCAGCTCATAATCTTAGTGTAATTCTTCATTGTCCCAAAACCACATTTAAGGGTTTAGTAGAGCCTACTATAACTACTGAACTACCCACCGCTGCCATTTGGTATAATCTTTCCATATCTTCATTTGAGAGTGCTATACAGCCATCGGTCCAATCGTAGCCCTTCCCACCCATTCCATGTATTTCAATATCACCACCCGTGCGCGCATTCTTTGAAATAACACCTTTCCTTTTATTCATTTCATACCTAATAAGGTCATCTTCATTAGGGTAATTTAAAAGAAGCGCCTTTTGATACTTGGTTTGACCACCATCTTTTTTCATTATAATTATATAAGTACCCTCGGGCGTTGTTTTATCACCTGATTGTTGTTTATCACCAATCCAATTACTGCCTAGCTCAATAGGGTAACTTGCCAGCAGATTTCCCTTGTCAAACACTAAGCATTTACGACTAAACTTATCAATAATGATTGTAAGAGCTGATTTTTGGTTCCGTGCTTTGAGTGCTTCTTGTTGTAGTTTTTCCCAGGATGGGTAGCCGGTAAAATAGGTCGTGACAAGCATTTTCGTACGCTCAGTTAGTGCTTCTATTTCTTCCAGCACTTGCTGCAATTCCTCTCCTACTCCTTCCATTTGCTTATTTCTGATGGATAAGACAGAGGCTTCAAACTGCAGTTTAACGAGGGTCATTTGCATCCGCTCGTGATTAGTTACTGGAATATGATTCAGGTACTGCTCAAAATATTTAATCCTAGCCTTAATAAGATCAATTTGATTCTTATATCGCTCACTAAGCGCTATTTTTTCATTTTTCGTTACAGTATACGAGTACTGTGAAGCTGCCAATGACCGCTCTAAAAAAAACTGGATGACACTATAATCTCTAAATGGGATGAATTTCTTGTTCTCATTTTCCCATAGTTGCATGGCTGAATCGAATAATATTTGTGCTTCCTTGATCTGCTGTGGTGCAAATTGATCTGCACCAACCAATTTCGCTTGATGCAATGCCTGTCTCCCTGTTTTGTGAAGGTCTTTCGGTGGTGCTGGGAAGGTCACAAAAAATCTAAATACTATAAAAAGTGCAATTATAAATAGAAAAAAGAGGAGGGATTTTTTCATGAAATTGTAAAATAAATACCCCTATAAGTGATGAGATCACCTATAGGGGTATTGGCCTGAACCAAATAGAAATTATATTTTAGCAGATTTATACTTACTCATAATTTCCTTCAACTCAGTATTTAATTGCAGGGCTTTATCTTTTGCTACAGTAGCCTTTCCTAAAGAGGCTTGCAATTGATCTTGCGCAAGTAAATTATTACCTTCTGTTAATACAACCTCTACGGCATCTAGTTCACCTTTCATGGCTAAAAGTGCAGATGTTCCTTCTTTACCTTTAGGCGCTTCAGCGATTAGCTGCATGCTCTCTTCAATAAGCATTTTTATTTCCGCGAACATAGTGGCAACGTTCGTTTTGATCTCTTGCTTCTGAGTTTCCACTGCTGCAGAGACATTTTCTGCTTGCACTTTTACTGCTGCTAACTTTTCAATAGACTTGTCATAGTTTTTGAAAAATTCACCGCTTTGTTCATTCATAACACCCATGGCATTCTCCATAGAGTCTTCGAGGGCTAAATACTGCTCTGCGGCGTAGATTTCTGCACCAAATGTTTTGGCACTTTCAATTGCGGCTTTGGCTTCATCAATTTGTTGCTGTGGCAACTCTGTACAACTCGCAAGCGCCATCATACCTGGTATAATAGCACTCATCATTATTATTTGATTTTTCATTTTTATTATCCTCACGGGATCAAATTATGTCATTGATCGATGTAGGATTCCAAAATTTGATCTTAAGACGAAACAAAAGAAAATAGTAACACATTTCATTTTTTTTTTTTATACTACACGGAGTAAGCCATAAAAAAATAGAAGACTTCTATGAAAGATCCTGGAAAAGACCAGCTTAGTGATGAAAAAATTATTGAATTGGTGCTTTCTGGTGGAAAAGGAACGAGGAATTTCGAATTTCTATACCATAGGTACGACAGCAAAGTGAGAAGTAAATGCTTCTCACTTGTCAAAGATCAGCATCTAGCCAGAGAGCTGGTGGACGATGTTTTTTCAAAAGTCTATGAAAAACTATCTTCATTTAAAGGCAATTCTTCCTTCTCAACTTGGCTCTACTCTATCACTTACAATTGTTGTATAGATTACCTAAGGCTTAAAAAAAGAATGCACTATCCAGAATGGAATAGCGAAAATGAAATGCAGGAAATTCCTGATCATATTGAAGAAGTAGCAGATGACATCGACTATGATAAATTGGTGTTAATGATGGAAGCTCTGCATCCTGAAGAACGTGCATTAATTCAAATGAAATACATCGAAGAACTACCTCTTAAATCAATCAGTGAAGCCTTAAGAATCACCGAAAGCGCGACCAAAATGAGACTTAAAAGAGCCCGGACTAGGCTGCTACTACTATACTCAAGGCAGTATTTAAATAAATAGCATCTGATGCTGTTACCTAGCATATTTTACTCGTCTGAAGCACATATATTAACTTATTATTATGAAAAAAGCCCTAAGGAAATTAGTTGAGGGAGAACATATTGAATTGCCCACTGCATGTACTGCCGCTCTTGAAAAAAAATTTAAAAAAGCGCAAAATATCGAATGGCAGCAAGTAAACACCAATTTCGAAGCTATCTTTTACCAAGAGAATCTTGAATTCATCGCATTATTTAAAGCCAACGGCAAGCTCATAGAATACCGCAAAAATCTGCCAGAAGGATATCTTCCTATTGCCATTAAGAAATTAGTGCCAGAAAAGGGTGAAGTGATGGACAGGGTATTGGTTAATAGAGGAAATGAGCTCTTCTATGAGTTAATTTATAGAGACAAAGCACTTAATCGATTTATATTGATGATAAGTGATGTGGGACAAATAATTAGCCACAGTGCACTATAAAACAGACTCTCTTTATTGCCTTTTTAAAACAATGCTGTTTATCTGAGTTGAAAATTTTAATGCTCTTTGATAGTCTTTTGCTTACTTCAGGGGTCTTCCTCAGTAGCATTGTCCATAAGAATTAAATCCTAAAACCGCCATTATTGGCAGTCAAACGGAGCGGTACCTATAGTTAGTGTTTCTAAAATAAGCTCCTCAGCATCTACTGGACGTCCGCTTTCTACAAATTCTTCCACTTTTTCTTATATGTGATTTATGATGTAAAAGGGAGTACTAGTACAAAATGGATTGCATGGCACGCGGTTCAATCTCTAGCAACGACTCACTATCACCTACCATCAGTTTATAGGTGATTTTCGCATCTGTTTTATTCATCACTACAGTAACCATCTTACCGTCCTTGTTCTTAAATGAAGTACTTTCTAGCGTACTTCTGCTTGTTGTGGTACTTACGCGGACTGCACCAGAATTAATAAACTTCGAAAAATGACCAATATAGTAGTAGGTGGGTGTATAGATAAGTTCACCAGTTTTCGTATTGGCATGAATAGGTGCGAAACAAAAATTTTCCACATGATTGGGCCCACCTCTCTCATCTAATAAGATATTCCAATCTGTCCAACCAACGACCCCGCTATTAAAGTCATTTATCATGGAGTTGCCATAGCGTTCTGCATTAGGCCAAAACTGTAGCCTTTCTGTAGCAAAGCTTTCTTGGCAGCCTTCAGTAAACAAAAGGTTTTTAGATGGGAACGACTCATTGATATTCTTAAGGTTGTCATATTTTGGTAATCCACCGGTCCAAGTCTCGTACCAATGAAACCCAATGCCCCAGGCATATTTTGATGCTTCAGGATCTTCAAAAATGGTATTTGCTCTATTTGTAATTAAATCTCTGTTATGATCCCAGACCACAATATTTTTATCTCCTAAGCCAGCTTTCTCAAGTGTTGGCCCTAAATAATTTTTCAAGAAGTCACGCTCCTCTTCGGCGGTGTAAATACAAGATTCCCACCTCTGTGTAGCCATAGGTTCGTTTTGTATCGTTAAGCCCCAAACCGGAATACCTTCGGCTTCATAGGCCTTAATAAATTTTACATAATAATTCGCCCAAGCTTGACGGTACTCTGGTAGCAATTTTCCGCCTTGTAGCATACTCTTATTGGTTTTCATAAAAGCAGGTGGACTCCATGGGCTTGCATAAAAAACCAGGTCATCTTCAATTAAATCGATGGCTCTTTTTATGAAGGGCAATCTTTTTTCCTTATCTTTTTCAATTGAAAAGGTCTTTAATGCTGCATCACCCTCTTCAATATACGTATGACTGCCTAGACCAAAATCACTACTATGTATGCTTGTTCTAATTATATTATAGCCAATACCTTCTTTTCCATACAATGATTGCAACAAACTATCTTGCTGCACATCATTTAACTTAGAAAACACCTCTGCTGAAGCATCAGTAATCGCTCCCCCTATTCCCAAATATTTTTGAAATGTTTTCCTCGGGTTTACAAAAACGGTGATTTCCGTCTCTAATGGCTGTACCTTCTCACTAAATGTATGCTCGCTTGTCTTGGTTAACCGTAATTCCGTGTCTTTAGCCGTGGTGTATATTTGCAGCGATTTATTATCGTAATTCTCCACGTATGAAGTAGCCGAAGCTTCAGCAGTAGCTACTTCTTCCCCTTTAGGATCTGAACAAGCTGCAACTAAAACAAAAAGCGCTATTATTTTATAATACTTACGAGTCATATTTTATGCTAGTTTATTTTGAAAATTCGTGCTTTACCCAATCTACCTCCATTACCCATTCACCTTCCATAGGTGCATCAGTGATTTTTGCGAAATTTAATATAGCAAACATGGGTTCGGGATAGTTCTTTCCTTCACCAACATTTCTATATACTTCTAGGTCATCTAGGCGGTAAACTAGATCGTCACCTTCCCACTCTACTGAGTACTCGTGATATGCTTCTAAAGTAGCGGCTCTATCAGTTCTTAAACTCCACCAATCACCTTTGTCACATTCGCCAAGGTTTTTTATGGCTCCAGCAGTATAATGCCCTTTTTGTACATCGCCATGGTGTTCAAATATATCGATCTCTCCTGAACCTTCCATTGGCCAACAGATATCTTCATCAGCTTCCTGCACAGGCGATTCATTATTACGGGCACCAAGAATCCACCAGGCAGGGAACATACTTGCTTCCCCCGAATTCTTTAATCGAAGCTTTGCAGTCCATTTCCCCTTGATGAATTCCTTTTTATTCTTCGAAGCGATTCTTCCTGCTACGTACTGTGTCTCAGGATGCTGCTTTCCATGTTTGTCTAGGTTGTCACAAGTCATAAGCTTACCTACATTGATCACTTTAAGTTTTAAAGTACCACCACTTACTTCCCTTGTATTGTATTCATTATCGGGAACATAACAATGCATTTCATTATTAACCCAAATTCGCTGGTCTTGCCAATTGTCCGAATTAAAGCTTTCAAAATTATCTATAAAATCGATCTCCCATTTCATATCATTATTTTCTGTTGTAACGGTATTAAAACTCATAACGAGCACCCAGCTAAAAGCTAAGATGAAATTTTTAATTATTTTCATTCTCCTTGGTTTATAAGGTGTCAATAGCACTTAGCTAAAGTACATCACTAAAATAGTACTTCTTTAGTTATTACTAATCAGCAGATTAAAAGATTTCATTACACTTGTTTTCTCATCCATCAGAAAGAGACGATACATGCCCTCTTCTAGCATTCCAAGATCTATGGGTTCACTTTCTTTTATTATTCCGCTGGCTAATCTAGCGCCACTAAACGAGATGACTACATATTTATCAAAATGTCCCTGATTAATATTTATAAACCTTGACGTTGGGTTCGGATAAATAAGGGTAGACCCTATAATTTCGGGCTTTTTACTTAGCGTAATTCCCTTTACATCGAACCAGTTGATGTTAAAACCACCAGTCAGCACCTTCATCCTAAGCGTATAAATTCCTGAAGGAAGATAAAAACTGTTGGCTACATTTCCCCATGTTTGCCATCCTCCTGTAATAGGAGTAGAAAGTATAATCAATTCCGTTTCAATGTCATCTTCATCTATTAGATAAAAGCCCACACGCCCCGTTCGGTCTTGAGAAGCCACCCTTAAATTGATGAGGTATTGTCCTTCATTCCTGACAAATATTTTATACTCCGCAAAGTCGCCCGCATCTGTAAAACCTATATTTAAGCCTCCGCCATTGTCTGTTGTCTCTTCCAAGCCTAGGCCTTCTTGCGCTCTATAGTCCTCTGCCTCTACTTTTCCTGGCAGGACAAATCGCTCAGCCAGGTTATTAATGACCGATAAGTCGGAGAACGTTTCTAAAAGCTCACTATCATTTGAACTTACACTATTCCCCTCGTAGCTAATCTTCAGTTGATCGGTATACAGAATAGGCTCGTCGAGTATAAACATCACCGTTCTGTTGTCTACTAAACTAATAGTTGAAGCTATTAAAGCCTGACCATTTACTGTTATTATAAAGTCATCAGCACTGCTACCAATAGAAGCCTCTAAAATTGACTTATTTACGGTCAGTTTTACCGATCTCTCATTTTCGCCTACCGCCGCTGTTAAAAATGAAAAGGGCAGATTTTCAACATTTTCAGCTTCAATAAATTCTAAACTGCTCACATTGATTGATCCTTGATCAAAATAAATTTTTAACTCCTGCATCCCTTCCTCCAGAATAATATTTTCAATGATATGGGTATCAAAGATATCCCACGCACCTGAGGGCTGTACTGCACTAGAGCTTGTTATACTTTGATCACCAATAGACAGATGAAATTTACTGTTGGCTAGTTCTGTAGCTACCCGCAACTTAAGGCGGTACACGGCAGACTTTTTCACATTGACAGTATATTTAATCCATTCGCCTTGCTCTGTAAAACCTACATGAAAGCCATTACTGTTTGTTTCGTCTGTATTGGCCTGAATATCCACTCCATCGTTTCTGTAGCTCCATCCGGCGTTCCATGCTTGAAAGCTACCGGTAGATAAATTATAGTCTGCCACATCTTTATCTGCGTATGCAAATCCATTTTTACCTAAGTCGAAATCTGATAAATAAATTAGCCCTGGGATTTCATGTTTGGTATATGCTTTTGTTAGATCAGTATGAGGCTGTCTTATTAAGGCGTCAGGTACATCCTTTCGGTAGCGGCTATTTTCTACGAGAAGATTCTCTGCCAACTCCATCATAGCATCAAAAGTTGCCTCTGCCGTAGGCGCAGGACCATTTCCAGCCCAGTAGTCTATCACCTTTTGATATCCTGGATTAATATCTACTGCATACGGACTATCAATATCCCCAATTTTTCGCATCGTCCACCAAGCCCAGCCAATGTTGTTGTTTTCGAATAGTTTTACGGCATCAGTAAACCACGTATTAGAGTTCTCACCAGATTCGCCCATCCACAAAGGAATATCGTATTGCTCTCTTAAAGGTAAAACCCAATCTAAGTCATCTGCATTGGTATAGCTCCAGTACTTATGGAAGCTATAAACCATATTATCATCCCATGGTGGCGTTAAGCCAGTGAAGTCGTTGGCATACCAATTTCCTTCAATAAAGATGATATGGTCACTGTCTACTCTACGAATTCCTTCTGTAATAGCAAGATATAGCGCTCTTAGTTCAGTACCACCCGGCAGATCCCAATGTGGTTCATTGATCAAGTCGTACCCTCCAATCCATGGTTCTTCTTTATAACGTTCCGCTATTCTCGTCCATATCGCCACGGTTTTCGCCTTGTTATCATCGCTTTCCCACAGAGAAGGCTTATCTGGATCATAATCATTGATTTCTGAGCCCGTTCCTTGACCTCCAGGAGCAGCGTGCATATCTAGAATAACATAAATCTCATGAGGTTCACTCCACTTCAACACGCTATCTATTAATTGAAATCCTGTTTCAATCCATGTGTTCTCACCAGCTATAGGTTCTTCTTCTATTGGTAAAGTGAAAAGATTATAGTGCATGGGAATTCTAATACTATTAAAGCCCCAAGTTGCAAGCGAATCTACATCTTGCTTAGTAAAGTGATTTGCTCGCCATTTTTTAAAGAATACTTCCGTTTGCTCTTCACCCATCAGATCAATAAGTTTTTCCTTTATTTCGTGCTGAGATCCCGCAATGCCAGAGGTTTGCATCATATAGCCCTCCATAATCTGCCAGCCACCAGGCCCTACACCACGAAGTAGCACTTCTTCCTCTTGATCATTGACAATTACCTTACCTTTGGTTTTTAACAATTGTCCAAATGATAGATGCGAGATGCTTAAGAAGACTATTAGCCAAATAATTCTCATACTATTCTAAAATTACAAGATTGATTATATGCAGTTAAATAACCTTTAACCGATAGGATATGGCACCTAGTCGACTAAAGGTATTGTTAAAGTTACCTATTCTTGAAAAAATAGGCAAAAAAGTTTTTTCATTAGCTATAAAACGAGCTGATAACTTGAGCCTTAATCATTCGCCAACTTTGAGCATGGATACATTGTCTAGTGCAATACCATTCGCGCCGTATTGTCCGCCACCTGTCCTAAATAAAAGGTAATAGGTACCTGCTGTAGTTATGCTCACTTGGCCTGGAACGGCTTCTATATCACAGCCTGTTGCGATTGCTTGGCCATTATACGTTTTGTTGGCACAGTCCCAAGCATTATATACGGTGAGAATCCTTCTAGCACCTTGATCTGGACCGTAATCACTACCTACAACAGGTGCCTCTTGCCCTAAATAAACTTCTCCCCAAACATCATTGATCTCAGCATACTTAACCTTCATGTCAAATTGATACATACCAGCTGAAAGCATAACAGCTTGGTATACACCTAAATGTTTCCAATCTGTATTTGTATTTTCTTCAAATAAAACGACACCATTAGCAATGCTTACTGTACCATTTTCATTGGCTTCTTCGTAGTGGTTTATGGTAGTCCAATTACTATCATCATCAAATGAACCATTTAATACTACTTGGGGATTCGAAAGCGTGAGATCTGAAGTCGCTGCTATTTCTCCACCCGCATTGGCAGCTGTAAGTGCAACAGTATAATTGCCATAATCTGGATATGTATAAGTAGGATTTTCATCGTTCGAGGTGCCTATATTATCACCAAAATCCCATGCATAAGTATCAGCACCTACCACATTAGCTGTAAAAGCAACTTCCCTATCATTGGTCTCATTGATAACAAATGAAAAATCTCCGATCGGAGCCTCAACTGTGACCTCATCATCAGTGCTACAACTCATCAACATTGCGATGATGGCCATCGCTAGAAGGCTTCTAAATTTTAAGACATAAGTATTTGGCTTGTTCATTGTTCTTTCTTTAAAGTTTCTATTCTATTTATTGACTTGTCATGAGACTCAAAATAATTCTCATTACTCAGCTCTGAGCTCCATATTATCTATTACAATACCATCGACACCGTACTGACCACCTCCCGTTCTAAACAAGAGGTAGTAAGTGCCATCTGCCAATACAGTAAATTTTCCTGGACTAGCTTTGGGATCACAACCATAAGCTACTGCTTTACCAGTATAGGTCTTTGGGGAGCAATCCCAAGCGTTATATGCTTTCAGTATTTGTAGGTCACCAGTGTAATCAGCTCCAGCTACTGGCTTGCTTTTACCCAAATATACTTCCCCCCAAATGTCATTAATTTCCGTGAAGGTCATGTCCATATCAAATTGATAAGTACCTGTTGTCAACTCCACCTCAGTATAAATACCCATTTGCTTCCATGCACCAGAGGATTCCGTGAAGCTAGCTACGCCATCTGCGAAGCTTACTTCACCTCCAAGATTTGTCGCTTCAAAATGATTGATTACTGACCAACCAGCATCATCGTCAAAGGTTCCGTTACCTATAAAATTTGAATCATCTATAGCATCACGTTCAATGACTACTGTTTGCGTGCTATTGATATTTCCACCATTTGTATACATCTTGAAACGGACAGAATAATCGCCTTTAACAAAGAAGGTTTTTGTAACCGCTATTCCTTCTGCACTTGTGCCATCACCAAAGCTCCAATGTGTAAACCAAGTATCCACTGCTGGGTTTGCTGTGAAGTGAATTGTATTGGGATTCTCCTCATTGACTGTATAACTAAATGAAGCGTCAGCACCTGTGGGTAACACTGCCTCTTGTGTGGCATCGGCTGCACATGAAATTAAAACCGTGGCCAGCATAGCTAGGCAGGCTATTTTTATAAATAATTCTTTTATTCTCTTCATAATATTCGTTGTTAATAACCTGGATTCTCTAAAAGCTTGCTGTTATTACTTCTTCTCGCTTGACCAATGGGCAGATAATAATGCCTACTGTCAAAACTCATAGGTGTCGTTTCCGCATCAATAATCTCATAGGTGAAAGTTACCGCACCCAGATCATCGATATGTCTTAATGATCTTATACCTTGAATTTGCACGCTGAAATCATTTTCAGCTGTTCGCCATCTTCTGGAATCCCAATAGCGCTGGTCTTCAAAAGCAAGCTCAATTTTCCTTTCATTTCTAATGCGGTCTCTTAAAGCTGCTCCTGCGTAAGTATCTAACCGTACATTCTGCGTTAGGCCTGCTCTCGCTCTTATAGGCTCTATGTAGTTTCTAGCTATTCCTTCTTGACCTAACTCAAAAGCCGCTTCTGCAGCATTAAGGTATATCTCCCCTAAACGAAATATCATACAATCCTGACCTGAATAGTATTGCTGCACAAATAAAGGATTTGATCCATCTGATAAATACTTTCTGACATAGACGCCTGTTTTGGTGGCATCAGGATGGACACCCATTCCATCTTTACCCACACCTGTGCTAGGTGCAGTATCTAATACGCCATTTCGCTCTGTACCATACCATGTTTCAATTCCTGATCCTTGAAATGAGTCATTGTTAGTAAGTAAAGTCCCCTTAAATCGCGGATCTCGCCCTTCGAAAGGAGCGCGCGAATCGTATCCGGAACCTGGCTCAGTGGGTAGTAAGCCCGTATTGATCATCTCATAGCTGTCTATCAGCTGCTTTGATGGCGACATACTAGAACCCCAATCTACTCTGTAGCTGTAAGGGGTGTTATATAAGTCATAAGAATGGCCTTTCTCAAAGGGCAACCATATTTTCGTAAAAATCGCTTCTATACCAGCTTCATCTAAAAACAAGCGTGCATAATTCTCACTCTTGTCATCGTAATTATCAAAAAGTGCATAGCCACCCTGGTTAATTATTTCTGCCGAAGCTTCTAAGGATATGGAATAATATGCATCTGCCTCAGAAGCCGGAATTCCTACCAATCCATCTTGAGCAAGCGTACCATATTTAGCAATACTTGCCGCATATAGTGCTGCTCGTGATGTCAAAGCTTTCGCAGCCCATTTAGGGGCTCTCCCCCTCTCCGACGACCATCTGAACGGAAGCCTGTCAAAAGCCTTCTCTAAATCCAAAAGCACTTGATCATAGACTTCTCTTTCTGTGTTTCGCGCAGGGAAAAGCTCCTCTTCAGGAGTTTCAGTTGGATCTTGAGCCTCCAATATGATCGGAACCCCACCATATCTTTTCACCATTTCGAAGTACGAAAAAGCCCTCAGAAAATACATCTCACCAAGTCGATTATTTAATTCCTCTTCTGTTAACACACCAGCAGCTATATTTTCCAAATTCTCGATAGCATAATTAATCTTCCAGACGTTAAAATAGCCCCACCAATCCATCGGCCATGAATTAGTAGAAGTACCCCAATTACCTGATCGTATTGAATTATTTGCTGGTGTCCATGAATAGGTACTCATGGCCAAGTCACTGAGTGCATCCCTCTGCGCTCCAAAGCCCGCGCCACCGCCAAAATCTTGTAGGTAGTCCCAAGGCATGTTTTCGTAAATTTGAAAGAAATAGGCATCCATCAGCGCTCTGTCGTTCCAAACGGTGCTTTCTGTTAGTCTGTCTAATGGTGGTTGGTTAAGAAATTCGTCTTTGCAACCAAATAAAACAACTAAACAAAAGATAATTATATAGCTAGTTTTTTTCATAATGAAATGACTTTAAATAGAGAAATTGAGTCCCAGTGTAAACGATTTATTTTGTGGGTAATACCACCCTGTACCGGACGACATTTGTGGATCAAAATCTTCCTCAAAAGCTTTGAGCATAAACAGGTTATATCCTGTAAAGAATATTCTTACATCCTGAAATTTTTTCAATGCCGCTACACTTTTTGGCACAGTATAACTTAAGGTTATATTTTTCACCCTTAGATGCTGTCCGTCTCTAATCCAGAAATCAGAGTACCGGTAATTGTTATCATTGAAGCCGCCGTCAGATACACGAGGGTATGCTGCATCCGTATTCTCTGGCGTCCAATAGTCTAGCTGATAAGTATATCCATTAAATCCGTTTCTTAATGGGCTTTGCGCCTCTCCATCAAGATAGATGTCATAACCTGCTGCTCCTGTCATAAGAATAGAAAGGCTAAACTGCTTGTAGACCGCGCCTAAATTCAAGGAGTAATTTGAAGTGGCCTTGTCCCCGTTTCCAAAAACTTTCTGATCTAACACATCAATTACACCATCTTCATTTAAATCAACATATTTGACATCTCCGGGCTGTAAAGAATTATTACCTCCGTTATCTTGAATGGCATGACTCGCTATTTCTTCTTCACTTTGAAATAATCCATCAGAAACATACCCGCGCCTGAGGCCAGTAAATCCCCCCGTTATCGTGAGATTTTGTCTCATGAAGGGATCTTCAAGAAGCGCTTCATCAATAAATTCAGCTGTTTCTCTTGAATAGGAGAAATTTAAAGTAGCATTAACTCTTAAATCACGGTTGACTTTCTTGCTGTAAGAGGTTGTGACCTCAAAGCCTTGGTTTGAGTATTGATGCAAATTTTGAGCCGCTAAACCCACCCCCAAGGTACTTGGTACACTTCCCGAAGCCCCAGCTAATACGCCAATTCTATCTCTATAAAAATAATCAACTGATAGGGACAGATCATTTTGTAGGAAGCTTGCATCTACACCTACGTCATAAGTTGTTAGCGTCTCCCAAGTAAGGTCTAGATTAGGTAGCACTGAATTATCGATGGTAGGAATCGCCGTTTCATTAATTCCATAAAAGAAATTATATGCAAAACCAGATAACCACTGATAAGCAGCCGTTCCATCGCTACCTGCAGTACCCACTGATGCCCTAATTTTTAAACTAGGAACATAATTAGTCAGTTCAGAGAAAAATGATTCCTCAGAGATTCTCCATCCTACCGATACTGATGGGAAAAATCCCCACTGCTTCCCAGGTGCAAATCTGGAGGAACCATCATACCTGAAAGAGGACTCAATAAAATATTTTGCTTTAAAATCATACGACACACGACCTACTAAGCCAAGTCTCGTCTCTACAAACTCTCCACCATTAGCATCTTTATTCTCATTTGAACCAGCAAACAATTGATCTATAAAAGTGGATTGGAAGTCTTGTCTTCTACCAAAAAAGTTTTCCCCGTTCCTGTATTGAAGTTCTCCTAACAATAAGCCAGAAATACTATGGTTACCAAAGATATTCTCGTAATTTACTGACTCTTGTAGTACATAATGGTTATCATAGCTATTGTTAAGGGTAAGAACCGTTTCACTAAACGTTCCTTCTGGGGTAGCGATATACTTTTGATAATCTCCAGAGCTTCTGTTGAGGCTAAACAATTCATAACTTTTATTCCATTCTTTTCTAAAGTTATTGTTAAAGATCATCGACGCATACGATTGCACGCTTAGCCCCTGAACAGGCAATTCCCATTTTAATGATAATTTGGTGTCTATGTTATTATTTCGTGCCTCGTAGTATCCCGCATTGTTATCATTCACCCCCTCTATCACATGGTTAGGACTAAATTGAGGTCTGGCTGGAGTTCCATCTGGATAATAGGCTAAGTTTGTTGGAAGAGCCCTACTTAGTTCTCTAAACACATTAAAAGCCGAATATGCGGGTGCCTCATTGACTCTTCTTCGCCCAGCTACACTTAGAGATAAATGTAAATTATCAGTGATATCGGCGTCAATATTAGATCTTAAATTAAACTGTTGATAATTTAACACATCTGATTCATAGTTTGATCCCTGATCTAAGAAGCTAGCAGAGACAAAATACCTTGCTTTGTCATTTCCGCCATCAACGTTGAGGTTATGTCTTTGTTGAAATCCATATTCTTTAAACATCAAATCTCTCCAGTTTTCATTAGGATAATTGAGAGGGTCACTCCCATTACTATATAAATCAATTTGTTCATCAGAATAAAAAGGTGCTCTTCCTGCGTTATTAAGACCTTCGTTTAATACTGTGGCGTATTGCTGAGAGTTAAGGAATTCTGGATAAGCAGTAAAAGATGTTAAAGTAAATTGATTTCCATATGTTAAAACCGGTTTGCCTTTTGAACCTCTTCTCGTAGTGACTACGACTACACCATTCCCGCCTTGCACACCGTAAACTGCAGCGGCAGCGGCATCCTTCAAGACAGTAATACTTTCGATTTCATTGGGACCCAACTCATCAATGCTCCCAGGGGAACCATCAACGATTACAAGTGCATTGCCAAAATTCCTTACCTCAAATGACGAACTGCTAAAACCCGGCTCCCCACTCCCTTGCCTTACAAAAAGGCCAGAAGCCAAGCCTTCAAGTGCATTACTAACTGTTGCCACAGGCATTTTTTTGAGCTCTTCAGTATCTAATACCGATACAGCAGAGGTTATTTTCTGCTTTTTCTGCGTGCCATACCCTACCACTACGACTTCACTTAATTGACTCACTTCGATCTCTAACATAATATCTATAGTGGTTCTGCCATCAACGGCTAGCACTTGCGTGGTATGACCTATAAACGAATAGATTAATACAGCCTCAGCATTTGTTACTTCCACTACATATCGTCCATCAATATCAGTAATGGCTCCACTAGAAGTTCCCTTGATCCTAATAGAAACACCCGGTAACTCTTGGCCATCTTCCGCGGATGTGACCTTACCTTTAACAATCATTTGTCCATAGGAAGACAAGCAAACTGCTAGTAAAAAAACAATAGTTAATAAACTTTTCATAGGCTAATATTTTTGCCAATCATTGCTGTTTCGCAATTGATTAGACTACAACTATACATTGGATATATTTAAAACACGCTGAACTAACTACTACAATTACTCACACATAA
The DNA here is from genome assembly GCA_046709585.1 of Marivirga sp. GTDB lineage: Bacteria > Bacteroidota > Bacteroidia > Cytophagales > Cyclobacteriaceae > Marivirga. The sequence continues at coordinate 1,204 of JBKEFO010000034.1, read as the reverse complement.
GATATTCCTACTTTCACAATACCTCACACAAAATCACCAAATACCCACTATAGATGGACCAAATGCACTATCTATCTATTTCAGACTCACAGTATTTTGTATCTCTAAATAATATCTGGAGTATTTCATTATATTTAGAAAATGTTTAAAAATATAAAAATATATTATGTAGCCTGCCTCTGCCTTACTGTTGCCGGGTTTCATTATCACTTAGCAGCTCAAAACAGGTCAATAGGTGTACCCTTAATACAACATTTCTCGCCTGAAGACTATGACGCAGGTATCTTAAATTACAAGCTCACACAAGATCAAAGAGGGTATATATTAGTAGCAAATAATAAAGGTGTTTTAGAATATGACGGCACGAACTGGCGAACTCATGAAGTAACTGGAAATAGTCGCGTGCGGACTATATTTGTAGATGAAGAAGGACAAATATTTGTAGGTACACAAAATGAAATAGGCTTCCTTTGGCCTAATAACTATGGACACTATAGCTATCAGTCGTTGAAACATCTACTACCAACTGAACATGCCGACTTTGACGATATTTGGCAGATCTATGAGACCTCGAGAGGCGTAGTTTTCTCCTCAACAGAAGGGCTTTTTGTGTATGACGGCAAAACTGTGGAGTTTATTGCTTTCGAAAGATTGAACATACTGTCATTTACTTTCAATAACCATATCTATAACCAAGTAATGGATGTTGGTCTTTTAGTCTTAGAAGAAGATGAGTGGGTTTTGAGTGAACAGGGCAGCTTCTTTAGCGATAAAGAAGTACGGGCAATGTCGACATATAGCGAACAGTCTAACCTAATCAGCACCTACGAGCATGGAATATTTTTAGTCGAGAAACATCAAGTGCTTGCCTGGGCAGCACCATTTGCAGCGATTTTTGCAACACATAAGATTATCGTTTGCAAGCGCCTGCAGGACGGCACATTTGCCATTGGTACTAACACTGATGGTCTATATATTCTAAATGAAAACGGCGCGTTGATCAATCACTTCACAAAAGGGTCAGGTCTTACCTCAAAAACGGTATTAGATATTTTTGAGGACTCATTTGGCAATATTTGGGTTGGTCAAAACAATGGCCTTTCGAAAATCGAATGGAACTCTCCTTTCAGGTTTGTAAATGAACATATCGAGCTTTCAGGCACTGGTTATACTATGTTGGCCACAGATTCCACAGTCTATTTTG
>JBKEFO010000033.1:0-16798 GCA_046709585.1 Marivirga sp. | reverse complement strand
ATTAATCGGAAACAGCAGAACTTAAAGTTTTTTGAGTTCGGAAAAAACTATAAAAAAATAGAAGGCAAATATCAGGAAAAAATGAGGCTAGCGTTGTACCTGACAGGGAAAAACGAATCTGACAATTGGATCAGAAAAAATGAATCTGTAAAATTTCACGATCTGTATTCGGCAGTTCTAAAAATTTTTAATAAATTTAGTTCGGAAAGTATTGAAAATGAAGAATTTCACAGCGATGTCTTCGATTATGGCTTGAAGTTAAAAATTAATAAAAAAGTAGTCTGCCGAGTGGGTAAACTAAGTAAAAAAGTACTAAAAATTAATGGTTTAAAGCAAGATGTCTTCTATGCTGACTTCGATTGGGCGCTACTCTTGAAAAAGGTGGATACGAACATCAAATATGAAGCAGTTGGTAAATTTCCTGCAGTAACAAGAGATTTGTCACTGGTAATTGATAAGAAAATTACTTACAACTCCATTAAAGAAATAAGCTTAAAACAAGCAGGTTATCTCATCAGTAATATTGATGTGTTTGATGTGTATGAAGGCGATAAAATTGAAGACGGCAAAAAAGCATATGCCTTAACATTTACACTTCAGGACAAATCAAAAACTTTAACCGATAAAATTATTGACAAGACAATGAATAAATTGATGCAGGCCTTCGAGCAAGAAATCGGAGCAGTAATTAGGAAATAAAATATGGATCAGGCAAGACTACATACTGAATTAAATGCACTTGAAAGGAAGGTTCAACTACTATTGAATGAATATAAGATAGTAAAAAAGGAGTTGAATCAAATGCAGTCTGAAAATCAGGAGTTAAAGTCTGTCATGAAACTGAAAGACGATAGAATAAAAGACTTTCAAAATCAAGATAAAATTAGTAAGATTGTAGGGAGTATTGGGGAGGATGAGGCAGAAACTGCTGAGATGAAGGAGAAAATTGACGAGTATATTAAAGAAATTGATAAATGCATATTGCATTTAACAAGATAGATAAATAACCAGTATAATGAGGGAGTTATCCATCAAGATAAAAATTGCGGACCGGGAATATCCCATGACAGTGAAAGCTGAGGAAGAGGAACGTGTTAGGAAAGCTGGAAAATTAATAAATGAACGATTAAAATCGTACAGAGAGCGATTTGGCATTGATGATAAGCAAGATTTATTGTCTATGGTGGCATTCGATGCATTAATTGATAGACTGAGTGTAGAAGATAACATTCAGACCAATGATGAATCTGCTCTCAACAAAGTTCAATCTATCAACCACTTAATCAGTCAATCGTTATAACATTTCAACAGCAGTAGGCTTAAGCTTCCCATTTAAAATAGATAACAAATGGGACCAACAGTATACATCATCATTGCAGGCATTGCAGGATTAATTATTGGTTTTTTAGTGAGCAGAATCACTCAAAAAAGCAGTATTGATAAAGTAAACAAAGAAGCGGAAGCCAAGGCCGCTTTAATGATCCGTGAGGCAGAAATAAACGCAGAAAACATCAAAAAAGATAAAATGCTTGAAGCAAAAGAGCATTTCCTGAAGAAAAAATCTGATTTTGAAGAAGATTTTAATAGAAGAAAAAATCAGCTGGTCACTAATGAGAACAAGCTAAAGCAAAGGGATCAAACCTTAGCGAAGGAATTAGAGCAGTATAAACGCAAGCAAATAGAAATTGACAAGCACAAAGAAACCCTTACTGCACAGCTAGACGTATTAGCTAAACGTAAGGAGGAGCTTGAGAAAGTACGTGAGCAGCAAGTAAATATTCTTGAGAAAGCTGCCAACCTGACTGCTGATGAAGCGCGTGAACAACTAATAGAAACTTTAAAAGATGAAGCAGAAACCAAAGCCTCTTCTTTAATCAAAGACATCATGGAGGAAGCTAAGCTTTCTGCCACGAAAGAGGCCAAGAAAATTGTAATTGCTACTATTCAAAGAACGGCGACGGAACATGCTGTAGAAAACTGTGTCTCCATCTTTAATATCGAAAGCGATGATATCAAGGGTAAAATCATTGGTAGAGAAGGAAGGAATATCAGAGCTTTAGAAGCTGCTACTGGTGTAGAGATCATCGTAGACGATACGCCTGAAGCTATCATCATCTCTGGTTTTGATCCGGTACGTAGAGAAATTGCCCGACTATCATTACATAGGTTAGTTCAAGACGGCAGAATTCATCCTGCTAGAATAGAAGAAGTGGTTAACAAAACCACTAAAAACATTGAAGAAGAAGTGGTAGAGATCGGTGAAAGAACGGTCATTGACTTAGGCATACACGGCTTACACCCCGAGCTAATAAAGATGGTGGGCCGCATGCGCTTTAGGTCATCTTACGGGCAGAACCTGCTACAACACTCTAGAGAAGTGGCCAATATGTGTGCTACCATGGCATCAGAACTAGGCTTAAATGCAAAGCTGGCCAAAAGAGCAGGCCTGTTGCATGATATTGGTAAAGTATGGCCAGATGAGCCAGAACAGCCACATGCTATTATAGGCATGGAGTTCGCCAAAAAATTCAAGGAACATCCAGACGTATTAAATGCTATTGGCGCACACCACGATGAGATAGAGATGACCTCTATGATCTCTCCTATCGTGCAAGCCTGTGATGCTATTTCAGGTGCTAGACCAGGTGCTAGAAGAGAAATCATGGATAGCTATATCAAGCGTTTAAAAGAGCTTGAAGAGTTAGCAATGGCTTTCGAAGGAGTAAACAAATGCTATGCTATTCAAGCGGGTAGGGAGCTACGCGTCATGGTAGATGCAGATAATGTAACAGACCAAAAAGCGAGCCAGCTATCATTTGATATTTCTCAAAAAATAGAAAAAGACATGCAGTACCCAGGGCAGATAAAAGTGACCGTTATTAGAGAAATGAGATCCGTTTCTTACGCGAAATAAATTATACTAAACCGCTTTTTTTAATTGGCTATTTCAATTAACATTCATTCACCTATGATTGAGATTGAAGTAGCCCTTTTTATTTTTAGCTTATGAAACCTACTATTCTACTACTCTTACTTACGTTAAGTGTCTCCTTCGTTGGCTGCAAGGATCAAGAGAAAAAGGAAAAGCCTTCTGCTGCCAACCTCATCAAGTATGCTAAAAATTTATCTATACAGCCTAAAAAACAATATACACTAGTTACAGTGACTCCCTCTGCTGACAAAACTTTCCGCTATATATTATACAAAGAAGAAAAACCTATAATTGAAAATATAGAAGCCTTTATAAAGGTACCTATTAAAAGCATTGCCTGTACCTCTACAAGCCAGTTGCCAGCATTTAGCCTATTGCATGCAGAAAATAAGTTGGTGGGTTTTCAAGGTACTGACTGGATTTACAACAAGGACCTGAAAGAAAGGGTAGCCACAGGTTTGTTAAGAGACATTGGCCAGCAGCAGGGCATCAACCAAGAGCTCACCCTAAAAATGAGACCTACTGTATTAATGGCTTATCAGACACCCTCAAGTTCTAACGCTTTTAATATAGTGAAACAAGCAGGTATTCAAATAATTTATAATTTAGACTTTAGCGAGACTAGCCCACTAGGAAGAGCCGAGTGGATGAAATTGTCAGCAGCATTATTAGATAAAAATGATGTGGCAGATAGCATTTTTACCACCATCGAGCGTAATTACCAACAACTAGCGCAAAAGGCGAAAGACTTCGAGCAAAAACCTACAGTGATGACAGGCATTATGTATGGAGACACATGGTATATTCCTGGCGGCAAAAATTACAGCAGCCAGTTCATAGCAGATGCAGGTGGTCAGTATCTTTGGTCCGATGACGGCAGCACTAAAAGCCTTGCCTTAGGTTTTGAAAACATATTAACAAAAGCACAACAAGCAGACTTATGGATTGGTACAGCATCTATTGCTACCTATGCTGCTTTGGCACAAACTGATCAGCGGTACACCTATTTTGAACCTTATAGTAATAAAACAATTTACAGTTACACCAAAAGAGTAAATGAGAAGGGCAGCAATGACTACCTAGAAAGTGGCTATTCAAGGCCTGATTTAATTTTAGCAGATTACATTAAAATGCTACATGCTGAAAGCGATACTGCGCAGAGCATTGTATTTACTTATTTCAGCCAGCTAAAATGAGCCCTAGTAGAAACCATAACCTTTACCTCATCAGTGCAGGCATAGCGCTTACCGTACTTATTATGCTATCCTTGAGCTTTGGATCGGTATTGATTGATGCGACTACCTTATGGAAAGGCTTAATAGGCAATTTAACGGAAAGTGAAGCTACTTATCATATCCTTTATAATTTCAGGCTGCCGAAAACTATTACTACAATTTTTGCTGGTGCAGCCTTAGCTTTTGCAGGTCTTCAAATGCAAACATTGTTCAGAAATCCTCTGGCAGGGCCCTTCGTTTTAGGTATTAGCAGCGGAGCAAGCTTGGGCGTAGCATTATTGGTATTAACAGGAATTGGCTTTACCACGCTATTTGCCTCATGGAGCATTGCCATTGCTTCAATTGCTGGATCTTCCCTCGTATTGCTGTTAATAATTTTTATTTCCTTTAGAATTAAAGACAGCATGTCGCTCTTACTAATTGGATTAATGTTTGGCGCCTTTACATCAGCTATTGTAGGCATATTGCAGTATTTCAGCAATCCACAGGACATTCAGAACTTTCTCTTCTGGACCTTTGGCTCAACAGGTGCTTTAAGTTGGGTAGAGTTGAAAGTATTTGTGCCAACAATCTTGATCGGGCTAATACTGGGTGCGCTACAAGTTAAGCCATTGAATGCCTTATTATTGGGTGAGCAATATGCACAAAGCATGGGCTTGAATGTACTTAAAAGTAGGATTATATTGGTGCTGAGCACTAGTATCTTAGCAGGTGTAGTTACTGCCTTTTGTGGACCTATAGCATTCATTGGACTAGCAGTACCCCATTTCAGCCGGATGATACATCAAACTTCAAACCACCAAATATTAATCCCTTCCGTTTTACTTACTGGCGCTAGCACCTTACTTTTATGTGACATTATAGCACAACTGCCAGGTTTGGAGATCATTCTACCTATCAATGCTGTCACCTCCTTATTTGGTGCACCGATAGTGATCTGGCTAATTGTTAAACGTAAAAACCTAAGCAGAAACTTTGGATAAGCAACCCTACATATTGGAAACAAAGGGACTTTCAATTGGCTACCAATCTGGAAGGAAAAAGGAAGTGTTATTCTCTAAACTGAACCTCTGTGCTGAAGAAGGTAAGTTAATATGCCTGCTAGGTGAAAATGGAATTGGAAAGACTACTCTCTTAAGAACCTTAGCTAATTTACAACTGGCCTTAGCAGGTACAATTTTAATCAATAACGATAATCTTAAGCATCTTAATGCACACGAAATAGCAAGAAAAATCTCCCTCGTATTAACACAAAGCCCACATGGAATTAACTTCACTGTTAAAGAGTTAGTTTCATTAGGTAGGTTCCCCTATACATCCTGGTCAGGAAAATTACAGGAACACGATCTCCAAAAAGTAGAGGAAGCGATGGAGATGTGTGAGATAATAGATTACGGAAACAAAAACATCTACCAAGTAAGTGATGGCCAATTTCAGAAAGCACTTATTGCCCGAGCACTTGCACAAGATTGTCCATTAATGATCTTAGATGAGCCAACCGTACACCTAGACGCCAATAATAGGTATATTATCATGAAGCTGCTAAAACGTATTGCTAGTGAGAATAATAAAACAATTATTATGAGTACGCATCAGATAAGCATGGCCGCAGCGCTTGCAGACATTATCTGGCTGGCTAAGCCGTCAAACGAATTATTAACAGCTACGCCTGAAAAGTTGCTACACGACAATGTGCTGCAAACAATTTTCCCATTCGTAAAATATTAAGTACTTAAAAAAGTAAATTTTGAGAAAAGAACCACCATTTCAGTTATCACATTTATCTACCAAAACAGTTGCCAACTGTTTTGGTACAAGACAAAGCATAAATGAAATAATCGAGAATGCTGAAATCATTTTAGCAGATACCTTAGCAAAAAACAACGATCTACTACTCATCGATTATACGAAAGTTGAATTCTCATTTGCGATGTCTGATGCCTTTAACCTTGCCAAAATGTTTGAACTAAATCTGCAAGAATTTCATCAGGTCAAAATGGCGGTTATCATAACCGAAAAACAGAAAGATTTAGGCGTTTTTTGGAAAGAAATCAGCCAAACGAGAGGTTTCAATTTTGAGGTGTCTACAGACAAAGCCTCAGCAGAACGTTGGTTATTGGAATAAAAAAAACCAGCTAATTAATAATTAGCTGGTTTTAAGTAGTCTGTGAGGTTATCGTTACCTGATCAATTTTTTATACTTTATTCTCTTCGGAATGATGTCTTCTCCAAGTCGTTTCTTTCTATTCTCTTCATAATCAGAGAAGTTTCCTTCGAACCAATACACTTGAGAATCACCCTCAAAAGCTAAAATATGAGTAGCTACCCTATCTAAGAACCACCTATCGTGACTGATGATTACTGCACAACCGGCAAAATTTTCCAGACCTTCTTCTAAAGCTCTGAGTGTATTTACATCCAAGTCGTTTGTTGGCTCATCGAGTAGCAAAAGGTTTGCCTCTTGCTTAATAGACATCGCTAAATGTACCCGGTTTCTTTCTCCACCAGACAGAATGCCCACTTTCTTCTCTTGGTCTCCACCACCAAAATTAAACTTACTCACATACGCTCTAGAGTTGATTTTAGTATTCCCTAGTTGCACCCATTCGTTGCCTCCAGAAATATTCTCCCAAACAGACTTATTAGGGTCCAAATTATCGTGCTCCTGGTCTACGTACGAAAGCTTTACAGTTTCTCCAACTTCGAACTCTCCTGCATCGGGTTTCTCCGCTCCAGTAATTAATTTAAACAAGGTAGTCTTACCTGCTCCATTAGGACCAATGATGCCAACAATCCCATTTTGAGGTAAGGTGAAATCAAGGTTTTCATACAGCAACTTATCACCAAAGGCCTTAGAAACACCTTTTGCTTCTATCACCTTACTTCCAAGTCTTGGTCCTGGTGGAATAAATAATTCCAAATTTTGCTCTTTTTGCTTACCTTCTTCCCCTAGCATCTTCTCATAATTAGAGAGCCTAGCTTTAGATTTAGCCTGTCTGGCCTTAGGTGCCATATTAACCCATTCCAACTCTCGTTGTAAAGTTTTCTGCCTCTTAGATTCAGTCTTCTCCTCTTGAGACAAACGTTTTTGTTTTTGATCTAACCAGCTAGAGTAGTTTCCTTTCCATGGAATACCTTCACCCCTATCTAGCTCTAAAATCCAGCCCGCAACATTATCTAAGAAATACCTATCGTGGGTCACAGCTATAACTGTACCTTTATATTGCTGTAAGTGATGCTCAAGCCAATGTACTGACTCTGCATCCAAGTGATTGGTAGGCTCATCTAATAACAGGACATCCGGCTCCTGTAAGAGTAATCTACATAAGGCAACACGACGCTTCTCACCGCCGGAGAGGTTTTTAATTGGAGCATCTGCTGGAGGTGTTCTTAGCGCATCCATCGCTTGTTCCAATCTACTATCAAGCTCCCAAGCATTATGATGATCCAGTTGCTCTTGCACCCTTCCTTGCTGCTCTATCAGGTCATTCATCTTGTCAGGGTTGTCTAGTACCTCTGGATCAGCGAACTTCTCATTTATCTCTTCAAATTGCTTCAGTAAGCTTACCACTTCTGCTACACCTTCTTCAACTACTTCCTTCACTGTTTTATTAGGGTCCAGCTCAGGCTCCTGTTCTAACATGCCTACTGTGAATTCCTTTGAAGCCACAACATCGCCTAGAAAGTCTTTATCTAAGCCCGCGATGATTTTCAATAGTGATGACTTACCTGAACCATTCAGTCCTAAAACACCTATTTTTGCTCCATAAAAGAAGGATAGATAAATGTTCTTTAATACCTGTTTCTTTGGCGGGAAAATTTTAGAAACTCCCGACATAGAAAAAATTATTTTCTCGTCGCTCATTAGTTTAGTTATATATATTTAGTCAATTACTATATTATTTCTATCAAATTACGGTAATACTGAGGGAATAACACAATGTGTAATAGGTATCTTCTAAAATAAATTTATTTTTGCACCTTAATACTTAAAACGTAATTTATTTTGGTGCCAGATATTACAACTTTCTTTTACGTCGAGAACGACAAAGTTTTTTTAAAAACACAAGACCCATTTCCAGCAAGAGAAATTGGCACTATCAAATCCTCTGAAGAGGAAACTATTCAGTACTTTGTTGACAGATATAACAAGCTGGCCGACAAAGTCGCAGCTGTTAAAAAGTTAGTCGAGGAGCAGGACAACAAAGGCTCCTTCTTACAAAAGGTTCTTAACCTCCAGTCAGAATTAAGACAATACGATGGTATTGGTGATTTCATTATTTTGTCTGATACATTAGATAATCTTCAGCTCATGCTTGAAGATTATATAAAGCAAAATAGGAAACGAAACTTAGAAGTGAAGAACATCTTAACTGAAGAGGCTAAAAGCTATGCCACTAATCCAAATTGGAAAGAGGCTACTGAACAGTTACAAGAGCTTCGTCAAAGGTGGGTAAAAGTAGGTGCTGTAGAAAAGGATCATACAGAAATTATTGAAGCTAATTTTCAAGCCGTTTATGATGACTTCTACGGTAGAAAGAAAGTGTTTTACGAGGTACGAATAGCTATGATGGATAGCAGAATTCAACAATATAGTCTGTTACTCCAAAAGGCGGAGCGCTTAAATGATAAAGAAGGTTTATCAGAAACTGATAAAGCCAGCCAGGTTGAGAAATTAATTACTGAATGGAAATCGCTAGAAAATATCCCCAAAGAGAAGTACGACGAGCTACTAAAAGCATTTAAGAAAAACACTACTCACAAAACTACTAAAGTAAATAAAAGCAGTAAATCGAAAGCTAATAAGGCGGGAGAGTCAGAAAAGAAAAGCTTAATTGATCAGCTGAGAGTAGCCAAAACGCTGCCACACGAAGCCGCCATTGATGAAGCAAAAAAGATACAACAATCGTGGAAAGCAGCAAGCCACATTTCACTACCTAAAGTCATCAATGAAGAGTTTTTCTTCCTTACGGATTATATCTTTGAAAGAAACTTTCTGGAGAACCTTTCCGCGAAAAAGATCAAAGGGGGTACGGATAATAAATTAGCCATCAAGGATAAAATGAATCTTTTGAGGAATTTAATTAGCCGCGATGAAAAAGAGCGCTTGATTTTTGAAGAAAACATGGGTAAGTTCAACCTAGACAATGCAAGCTTTGATAAAATGATGGGCTTTAAGTATGAAAAACAAATAAGAAAAGTTATAGTGAAGCAACAATTGCTAGCCGACTTACAAGAAGAATACAAAAAAATAAATTAGAAGGAACTTTCTTGGCGCAAGCACGATATGCATTAAAACAATTAAATCTTTGATTTACAAAAATTTATCATACTTTTGCGCTTCGAAAAATAGAGAATAGAAATATGTACTGGACATTAGAATTAGCTTCATATTTAGAAGATGCGCCATGGCCGGCGACCAAAGACGAATTAATAGATTTTGGTATTAGGTCAGGTGCTCCATTAGAGGTTGTAGAAAACCTACAAGAACTAGAAGACGACGGTCAGCCTTATGAAAATATTGAGGAAATATGGCCCGATTACCCATCAAAAGATGATTTCTTCTTCAACGAGGATGAATACTAGAGAAAAGTGAGTAAACTCACTTTTCTCTTTTCATTAAGGATTCGGCGATTAGTAAATCTTCCGGTGTCGTGATCTTTATATTATTGTAATCACCGTCTACCAAAGTAATCTGTTCCCCTGCCGCTTCATACACAGCGGCATCATCAGTAAACTGCTCTTGATATCCTTTACTGTATGCGCGCTTTAAAATTGCTAGATCAAAGGTTTGTGGTGTTTGTACAAGCACATAACTCGCTCTATCTTGGTGTTTAGTAAAACCATCTGACAAAATCTTTCTTATTGAATCTTTAAGGGGGACACTAGCTACAGCACTACCCATTTGCTCTGCCACTGAATAAGCTTCTCCTATAACTCTACTCGATACTAATGGTCTAACACCATCATGAATCGCTACAGTCCCGCCATCCTCCTCAATTGCATTTATGCCATTTAGTACGCTATCGAATCTGGTAGCCCCTCCATTTACGACTTTATGTGCAATGGTAAAATCATGCGACTGGCACAATAGTGCCCATCTTGCTAGCTCGGCGGACGGAAGTGATAAAATTATCTGTATAGTCTTATCGTAAGCATAAAATGCTTTAAGGGTATGCATAAGAACTGGTAGGCCATTTAACAATAAAAATTGTTTAGGAACTGAACTGTTCATTCTGGACCCTGATCCTCCAGCAACAATAATTACATATCTCTTCATTATAAGTCAAAAAAAAAGGGGTGAACCCCCTACTAATAGTTTGATGACAGACTACTCCTTAACGATAAACTCCACTCTTCTATTGATTTCTCTACCCATAGTTTCATCATCATTACTTACTAAAGGTTTTTCTTCTCCATATCCATTAGAAGTAAGCCTCCTTCTATCAATACCTTTATCAGCTAAATATGCGACTACACTGTTTGCTCTTTGCTGCGATAGTTTTTTGTTGAATTGATTATTCCCAACATTATCAGTATGCCCAGCAATCTCTACATTAATGGTTGCATTCTGATTTAAGAAATTCACCATTTTGTTAAGCTCATCGTATGAACCATTGCTAAAAGTAGCCTTGCCGAAGTCGAAATATATATTTCGTAGTACTTTACTACTACCCACCTCTGGCCTTCTTAGTAAGATCGATTCTCTCATTACTTGCTCCTCGGCAGTAGCTACCGGAATTGTAATCTTCTTATTTACAAAAATGTATCCCTCTTTCTGAACCGACAACATAAAATTCTGCGCATTATCACCAGAAATAACAAAGGTACTAACGCCATCTTTGGTGTTGTCTGCAGGAACAACCAAGTTATCTTTTTGGCGCTTCAGAGTGATCTTTGCATTGATCAAACTATTTGTCTTATCATCTGCGACTCTTACTTTGAGCATCACAGGAGAGGCAGTCTTACCCATTTTGTCATCTACATTCTTCACCGTTACATCTTTAACTTTTGTAGTAGCTTTCGTCTCATCACCTTCTACAGAATTTTCTTTTAAGGATATATCACTCTTCTTAACGCCTCCACTTGCATCCGCAACGGTAACTCTGTAGATGTCATTGTAACCCATTCCATCATCGCGCACTGATGCATAATAACCTGTTTTGCCATCTTTTGACATCACAAAGTATATGTCATCGTCAGGAGAGTTTAGCGGATAACCCAGATTCTCTGGTGTACTCCATGCTCCGCCAGCACTGTCATAAACTGATTTATAAATATCAAAGCCACCCATTCCATCGTGGCCTGTAGAGCTGAAGTAAAGTGTCTTACCATCAAATTGGAGGTAACAACCGTCCTCATCCATATCGGTGTTAATGATGTTTCCTAAATTCTTTGAAGAACCCCATTCCCCTTTTTTATTTTTCTGTGAAAAATAAATATCGAATCCACCATTGCCACCCGGTCGGTTACTAGCAAAAAATAGTGTATTACCATCAGCAGATTGAGAAACTGACTTTTCGTTATATCCGCTTGAATTAATATTTTCACTTAAGCTTTCAGGCAAAGACCAGGTGTCTTCAGATAATAGGTTGGTAAAATAAATATCACCATTGCCCTCATCGCTATAGATGTATAATGTTTTACCATCTGGTGAGAAACCTAAGTTAGAGTCATGGTACTTTGTATTTACTACATTTCCAATGTTTGTGGCAGGCTGCCATTCACCGTCTAATTTTTTCGAGATAAAGATGTCCTCATAATAGAAGTTGTCATTAAAAACGTTTTCATTCAAATTACCTTCCTGCCTTCTGGTGGTGTATATCATTACCGTTTCATCTGCATTTACCACAGGAGCATAATCCCAAAACTCCGAGTTAACCCTATTACCTAAATTCACGATTGAATAACCTACAGGGTTGGCTTTATAGCGTTTACCGTTCTCGCATTCAAATATTTTTCTTTCAACAACAGATAAAGGCGTCTTATTCGATCCTTTATAGCCGGTATTGTCTTCTAGCTTCTGTTGATACTGATTATAATAATCAAGGGCAGTTTCAAACTCATAACCAAATTGATAAGCCTGTCCAATTAAGTATAGAATGTCAAATCGGTAGTTAGGTTCTAATTGATAGGCTTTCAGTAAAAATTTTGTCGCCTTTCCTTTCTCCGTCGTTTGCAAATATGTGTTCCCAGTCATGAAATTAGCCTCAACACTATTGGGATCTGCATTGGCAGCAAACTCATACATGTCTCTTGCCTGCGTAAGCACATTAGTGCTTTTAAGAATCTCTTTTGCAGTTTCCATGTAGAATTTCGCCTCCTCTTCAGGACTTTGCTCTCCTTGGGCTTTTGCGCCAAAAGTAAGCACCAGCAAACCTAGAAAGGTAAAAAGAAATCTATATATTAATCTCATACTTTTTCTTAATTGGGTAAAAGTTAGTGAGTTAGCTCACTTTACTCAAATAGTCACTTAAATTAACCTACTTTTTAGCTTATATCAAAAAATAGACGCAAAACTTGTAGAAAAACTTAAATAAATCATCACTTATAGCTTTCCATCTCTACCAAAGACTATATCTTTGCAGCTATGGCAAACATTAAAGAGGCTGAATTTATTATAAGTAACACAGATTACAAAAAATCACCTGAACCAAATTTACCAGAATATGCCTTTATCGGCAGGTCCAATGTAGGAAAATCTTCGCTTATTAATATGCTTGCAGGAAGAAAAAAACTTGCAAAGACCTCCTCTACACCAGGAAAAACACAGCTGATTAACCACTTTTTGATGGATAAGAGTTGGTATCTTGTTGATTTGCCTGGCTACGGCTATGCTAAAGTAAGTAAGAGAGCGCAAGTAGGCTGGAGCACTATGATTGCTAATTATTTAAGAAATAGAGAAAGCTTAATTTGCGTTTTTATACTGGTTGATTCTAGATTAGCACCACAACAAGTAGATTTAGACTTCATCAACTTTGTTGGCTCTTGCGAACTACCTTTAGCGCTTATCTTTACAAAGGCCGATAAACAGTCGAAAAACAAAACACAACAGCATATAGCCGTTTTTAAGAAAAGCTTATTGGAAACTTGGGAAGCATTCCCTCCTTACTACGTCTCTTCCGCCACGGCAAGTACAGGCAAAGAAGAAATCCTTGAATTTATTCAGGACCTCAACAAAGACTGGAAGCCTGTAAAAAAAGACTAACTCCGTAACGTCATTCCCACGCAGGTGGGCATCTTTAACTAGAAAGAACTAGCTGCACTTGCTAGTTAGATTATGCGTATTCAATGCTCAGAGTCCTTTCTAAGAGCCTTTGAGAGTTAAAGTGAGTTCTCTGTGATAAACACCAAAGAGTCGTCACCTACCAAAGAGACAATCTGCAATTGAATGCAATAGATTCCCTCCCGATGAAAATCGGGATGAAGGGAATGACGTGCTAAGGTATTTGTAACAATCGAATATACAGTTGTTGGTGATAACACCAACAAGAGGGACAACTACACACCAGGGACCGTCATTCCCACGCAGGTGCGAATCTTTAACTAGAAGGAACTAGCTGCAATTGCTAGTTAGATTATGCGTCTTCAATACTCAGAGTCCTTTCTACGAGCCTCTGATGGCGAGGAGCAATAGGTCATTCCCTTTCTTGGTCTTGTGACCAACAAACCACATAATACTAAATTTGCTTTACAAGTATAAATAGCCTAAAGTATCGGTGTTGTTGGCAACAACACCACCAAACGGCAGATTGGTTTGAAAAACCAAAAGGGCATAAAAAAAGCCTGAAGTAAAACTTCAGGCTTTTAAATAAGGATTATCTAATGTTAATAATCATTTGCATTACCCTTATTCATTAGATAAGTAATTTCCACATCACCTATTAAAGGACTACTTAAGCTCTGAATTAAGTGAGCTTTAGTGTAAGTCATGGTAATTATTGTAAAATCAATGGTGCCATCAGCTGTTATCAATGATATCGAATTGTCAGTTGCTGTCCAAGTGCCTGTTGTAAGTACACTGTTAACATCTTCTAAAACAAAATTACCGTCACGCTCAAGAATAAATCTTGAGATAAGCGCTGAATTTGTCTGACCAGATACATAGTTTTCAGATACAAACCACTCCCCTTCTGCCATTTGAGCCGCCGTTGGGGCCTCAGGTTCTGCACAGGAGATAGCTGCCAAAGCTATCCCAAGTACAAAAATATAATTTATGAATTTTCTCATGGTTCTTAATTTTTAATGATTCTTACGTTTTTAACTAATCCGTTATGCTGAATTTGCATGTTATACATCCCTGAGTTTAAATCAGTGATAGAAATTTCATACTTACTTTCAAAACTTGATTTCTCAAAGCTCTGATTTTTCATTACCTGACCAGTTAAGGTTGTGATAATAACGGTATGTAATCCCATGTACTCACTTGCAATTGATACAGTAAGATCATCAGCAGTAGGGTTTGGATAAGTACTTACTTCCATTGAAGCACCCGTTCTATTTGACAATACCCTACCAAGATCTGCTGAAGAAGCAGTCACTACACAACCATTATTGTATTCCACTTCTACACTGTACTCAGCAGCATCACTTATGAGTATACTACTACTATTTGCATTAGATAATAAAACACCACTTCTGTACCATCTTATTTCTCTAAAGTTTGATGTTCCATATTTAGCGCTTAAACGAGCACCTTCAACTTCAAGTACAACATTTCTGACATTAGCGTTTACAAATGCATCAGCATTTGAGAACACACAACCTGTTCCATCAGCATAGGTTAATTCTAGATAGAATGGTGTTCCATCCTCTTCTACAACTCCTGAAGTTATTGTTCCACTCTCATTAATTGTAGTTAGTGTGATTGGACTACCTGAAGCTAAACCTGTTTCACCATTTATTAACTGGAATACAGTTGCAACTCCTGTTCTGTTTCTAACATTGAAGTCAATAGTACCTGAACCACAACCAGTTTCTACCTGGAAGAAACTATCAAAAGCAGGTTCACTAACTGAAGTAACAGTGATAGCATTAGATTCTGGAGAATAACATCCAGCAGCATTACCAACTTCTACAGTATAAACACCAGCGTTTATAACTTCTAGTACGTTTGAGTTAGCTAAACCTTGAGTAGGATTGGTAAATATAGTACCACCTTTTCTCCATCTATAATAGTCGAATCCTTCAGGAGCAGTTAATGTAACTGAACCTAAACCTTCACAGAAAGTCAATTCACCATCAGCAGATAAAGCAGGACTTGCAGTTGGCTGCTCAAAAATATTCACTGTAAACTCATTTGATTCAATTGAACATGTAACATTTAAGTTATCAAAGTTCCAAACGAATGAATAAACACCAGACTCTTCAATAAAGAAATCTCTATCTCCGGATTCAACGGTAGCAAAATCTGCTCCATCTTTAACAACTGTAATATTACCGTCATTTGTCCAAGAGTTACTGTCATAGAATCTTACAGTGAAACCTTCACAGATATCTATCACTTCAGAAGCCCCTATAAACTCATTCGTATTGATATTTCTAACTCCAAAGTCAGGCAATTCATTTCTGTCAATCTGAACAGGAGCTGAACTAGCAGAGCCACATCCACCACCAAATGGTGCGTTTGAAACTCTTAAAGTCACCTGTCTTGTATCATCTACAGAAATGCTTTGTGTAGTTTCACCAGTATTCCATAAATAGTAAGTGAAACCAGCCGGAGCTGTTAATACCACAGGGTCAGCAGTTGAACAATCAACCAAGTTACCACTTGTAAGCGCTATAGTTGGCTTAGTAGGTGTATCTACTGTAGTTACCGTAACAGATTCAGTAGTATACACACATGAACCTGTAGTTACTCTCGCAAAATAAGCACCTGACTCAGTAACATCTGAATCTTCCAAGAATGAACCCGTGGTAACTGGATTGTTTACATTGTCTCTAAACCATTCAACTGAAGTAGTTCCGCCTGTGGTAATAGAGCCATCAGCAAGTAAACGTTGTACCGATAAAATATCGTCTCCGTTATTGTTACAAACCGTTACGGCTTCACCAGCTGTTGCTAATCTGAAGAAGTCATTTGCACCACCGTTGTTAGAATACAACATGTGCATTTCTTGTACTTCCACATCATCTTCATAAGTAGATGTAAGCGTATTACATACAGTTCCTGATTGCGTCATTGCAGTAACTCTTAAACCTAAACTAGTAAAAGCGGTTATTGCTCCAATGTTGATTTCATCATCGCCAGTTTCAGGATCATAGATTAAGGTACCTAATACAGTACCATCAGCAGTATTAATCACTTCGTAGGTGAAATAATCTTGCTCGTCAAATAACTCAACAATCACATCTTCAGATTCACAAGCCAAAGGAGTGTTGAATCCGAACTCAGCATCCGTTAAAATCGGCGCTACTAACTCAAATGATTCTTCAGAATAAGGACCATTTACTGTGAAATCGTTATCTGTAGTTTCATCATATGCTGATAGTCTGAATCTGAAAGACTCATTATCATCGCCAGCATCTAATGCGTCAGATGGCATGGCAAATATTAGATCTCCAGTTCCTTCAGTGATGTTAAATTCATAACCATCAATAAGAGAAGTATTGTTGTTTTGGTCTTTATAAA
>JBKEFO010000032.1:0-16919 GCA_046709585.1 Marivirga sp. | reverse complement strand
TACCTATCACCCAACCTGCCAACGTAAATACGTCAAACACACCGGCAATCGCATCTCCAAATGCTTCTGTTCGGTTAAAAGCAAAGTTAGTCTCTTCTTTCGGCTTAAGTCCTCTTTTTTGCCTTAATAAGCCCGTTAGCTCTCCTTCTAGATTTTTTAAACTTTCGTCATCCTCATATCCTTTGGCAGCAATAACAGACTCTACACCAAAAATTCCATTTCCAGAATACAATTTAAAAAAGGCACTATAAGGAACATAAACATAATCATCTGCACTTGGAGTCCCAATCAAGCCGGCGCCTTTCTTCTCCATCACGCCAATAACAGTAAACGCAAGTCCTCTCACTTTAATTTCCTTGCCAATTGCCGCACTAGTTGGAAATAAAGTTTTAGCTACTTCATATCCGATGATTGTAACGTTAGATCCCTTATCTACTTCTTGCGCACTAAAGTACCTCCCCATTTCAACGGGTATTTCAAAAACATCTTTGTGGTTGTAGGCTATTCCTGATAGAAAAGCCCCGCTTAAGCTATTACTTTCATGCTTCACTACCACACCAAAGCGATCTGCAAAAATCGTCATCCCAGTTGCCTGTCTCGTATTAGCTTTCAAAAACTTATATTCTGAGTAATCCGCTTTGGGCCTATTGGCATACTTCCACCATGGCGTAGCTTCGGTAAATATCCATGGACGACGCTCTACCCTAATTACATTATCACCTAAGAAGTTAAAGCTGCTCCTCAAATTATTTTCTAATGAATCTACCAAGGTAAAAACAAGAATTATAGAGAATATCCC
The DNA here is from genome assembly GCA_046709585.1 of Marivirga sp. Lineage (GTDB taxonomy): Bacteria > Bacteroidota > Bacteroidia > Cytophagales > Cyclobacteriaceae > Marivirga. Next base: position 16,120 of record JBKEFO010000032.1, on the reverse strand, counting down.
GACGGTCACTCCGAGTAGAGACAATATTGTTCTCAGCAAGTTTGCTCTTAAGGCGGACAAAGCAAACCTAAAGCTCTCAATTAGTAAGTGAAAATAAATCATATGTTAATATTAAAATATAAAGCTACAAGATTCTCAAAACTATTGTTAACTTTGCCATCTTAATTTTTAACCTAACATCTTAATACCGTAATATTAAGTATGAAATTATCTGAATTCAAATTCGAACTTCCACTAAACTTAGTGGCTCAAAACCCTACAGAAGATAGGGACCAATCAAGATTGCTTGTTCTACATAAGGATACTGGCGAAATTGAGCACAAGAAATTTTCTGACATCGTTGATTATTTCGACGAGGGTGATGTTTTAGTAACAAACAACACCAAAGTTTTCCCTGCTAGATTGTTTGGAAACAAAGAGAAAACTGGCGCTCAAATTGAGGTTTTCTTATTGAGAGAGCTCAATAAAGAAATGCATCTATGGGATGTATTGGTAGATCCTGCAAGAAAAATTAGAGTCGGAAACAAATTATATTTCGGCGAAGGTGAGTTAGTTGCTGAAGTAATTGACAACACTACCTCTAGAGGCCGTACCATTCGTTTCCTATTTGACGGCGAGGATGAGGATTTTTACAAAATGGTTGATACACTTGGAGAGACCCCTCTACCAAAGTATATCAAAAGACCTGTAGAAGAATCTGACAGAGAGCGTTTTCAAACAATCTATGCTGAAGAGGTAGGTGCTGTAGCAGCTCCAACCGCAGGTATGCACTTTACAAAACAAATTCTGAAAAGAATGGAATTAAAAGGTGTACAAAGAACTCCTATTACACTTCATATAGGCCTAGGTACTTTCAGACCAGTTGACGTAGAGGATTTGACCAAACACAAAATGGACTCTGAAAACTACAAAGTGCCAGCAGACACTGCCGTAAAGGTGAATACCGCTATAGATAGTAAAAGAAAAGTTTGTGCTGTAGGAACTACTGCAATGCGTTCTTTGGAGTCTTCTGTAAATGCAAGTAATAGGTTGAAGGAAAATGAAGGCTGGACTGATCGGTTCATCTTCCCTCCTTATGAGTTTAAAATCTGTAACGCTTTAATCACTAATTTTCACATGCCTGAGTCGACGCTATTAATGATGGCTTGTGCATTTGGTGGTTTTGACCATGTCATGAAAGCCTATCAAGTAGCCATCAAAGAAAAGTATAGATTCCTTTCTTACGGTGACGCTATGTTGATAATCTAATACCTCCTAGTAATAGCTGTAAACACATTATTTGAGATGTGTTTACAGCTATTACATTTTTTCTTCCCCAAAACAAATCATTTTTACTCCGGTTTTGTTAGCTATGCTAAGCTAAAAATAATAAAATGACGGTACTTCCTTACAAAGACAAAGAAGACAGCAAAAAGCAACAAGTTGCTGACATGTTCGATAGTATAAGCCCCAAATATGATTTTCTTAATCATTTTTTAAGTTTAGGAATTGATATCCGCTGGAGAAAGAAAGCAATTAAATTATTGCGAGATATCCAACCTAAACTAATACTCGATATTGCTACGGGGACAGGTGACTTTGCCATTGAATCATTAAAATTAAATCCAGACAAAGTAATAGGAGTTGATATTTCTGAGGGCATGTTGTCGGTAGGCCGTAAAAAGCTAACAAAAAGAAAGCTAAACGATAAAATAACACTTCAATCTGGAGATTCAGAAAACCTTCCCTTTGAAGACAATATGTTCGATGCCATCATCGTTGCTTTTGGTGTAAGAAATTTCGAAAACCTTGAAAAAGGTATGGCTGAAATGCACAGAGTTTTAAGACCAGGCGGTAAAGTAGTAGTGTTAGAATTTTCGAAGCCAAAGAGCTTCCCGTTCAAACAACTGTACAATTTCTACTTTAATACCATTTTACCAACGATCGGTAAAACAGTTTCAAAAGACAATGCAGCTTATACTTACTTACCCGAATCAGTAAAATCTTTTCCCGACGGCAAAGACTTTACTAATATTTTAGATAAATTGGGCTTTAACAATACTGTATGCAAACCATTAACCTTAGGCGTAAGCTCCATTTATACGGGTATCAAATAATAGTATTAAGCTTAATACTATTATTACCGTTATCGTCATTTAGTCAGACTTACGAAAAGGAGAATTTACCTAATTTTGATAACCAGCTTATACACTATGGCTTTTACATTGGAGGCCATACGGCCAGTATGAAGTTAAAATACAATGAAAACTTTCTCACTAGCGATTTTGACTCCCTTCATTCTGTTATCCCTCAAAGCTCGCCAGGATTTACTGTAGGCTTTATCTTTAACTTAAGGTTAGCTCAGTATTTAGATTTCAGGGCCTTACCAGGAGTCGGACTATATCAGTATACCCTTAATTATAACATATACGATAATGCACAGACATTCTTAGTCCAAGGCAAAAAGGAATCCTTTTATATTGAATTCCCCATCTTGTTAAAGTATAAATCTCAACGGCGCGGTAACTTTAGGGCATATATCGTAGGTGGAGTAAAGCCTAGTTATGAGGTGAGTGGTAAAAGACCAAATGAAATCAATGAGGATATATTATTGATTAATACTTTTAATGCGGCTTTAGAAATTGGTTTGGGAGTAGATATCTACTATGAATTTTTTAAATTCTCCCCCGAGATAAGATTCTCTAGAGGCATAAATAATGCTTTATTTAAAACAGACAATTCCTACAGTAGACCCATTGAGCAGTTAACAACCAATGCCATTTCACTTTACCTTCAATTTCAATAGTCACTAAAAACGGAAATATCGTACGTTTTATTTATTTAATTGCTGAATATTTTCCTGCAAATCACTCCAAGTACCTTTACCCAACATTGGGCGCTTACCATATTCTTTTTTGCTAATTATCTCAATAATTGCTTCTGCTCGTTCTTTGCTGTCGTCATGCGTACTTACCCAGCTCAGCTTAGACACGAATTCAGGCTCCCCCAAAGAAAGATCATAAAAGAAGGAGGCTAGAGGCTCTGGGTCGATTTGAGCGTTGATTAAATAGCGAACAGCACTTTCATCTGCTTCTTGCTCCAAAGACCGATCATATGCTGTACCGCTAAGTGTTTTTATTACTTGCTTCATTACCTCAGCTCCGCCCCCAGCAGTAGAAGATAATAAAACAGCTACTCCAAGCTCTTTCAATAATTTTCTTTCTACATGTTTTAATTGAATATGACTTAATTCATGCGCTATCACACCGCTCAGTGCTTCTGGTGACTTACAAGCAGCTATAAGGCCACTGTTAATAACCATATAGGCTTTGGGAAGCGCAAAAGCATTAACCTCCTGATTGTTGACCACGATGACCTTAACATCCTCTCCATCAATAGCGTTGGCACTTACGATGATTTGAACTAAGCTGTCAATGGTTTTGATAATATCCTTGTCTTTTATAACCTCTTCTGAACGTTCTATTTGCTCTTTGATGAACTCACTCAATTTATCTTGTGAATCTTGACTTAATTCTTCAATACTTAAGCGATCCATCCAATCAACTTGTGACAATAAGAACCAAGAAAGCACGAAACCGACTATTAAAACGAGCAATCTAACTGCTACCATCATATTTTTTCTTTATGAATTACCTGATCTGCCAAATCACCATATAACCACCATCTTACATGCATTCCCTTTCTTGTTTGAATAGCCGTATAAACTGTTGCAATGAATTCTAAAATATTGAAAAGAATGGCCACTATTAAGTAAGCTATGTAATAGTTAGATAGCATAGCAGAGTCTGTGATGATCGAGATAGTCCACCAAAATGCTGCTGTATTTACTATGACTAATGATAGCTGCGAATACAGGGCCTGCGTACAGTGCCACCTCACAAAAGCAGTAGATTTTCTATTGGCCAAATAAAAAATAAAAGTGGCAAAGAGGTTCAGAATCGGTAAAGGTAAACCAGCCACTATAGCTACTAACGACATTAAGTAGCTATTTGATGCACGTTCGGCTTCACTATCGTGAATTTGAAAAGGGTATTTTTCTATAGAAATCATAGGGCTTTAAATATATTCCAAATCCAATTAACAATTACAAGGGTAAAAATCGTAAACAGTACGGGTTTTTGCTTTGCCAGTTTATTAAAATTTTCTGTGGCATAAAATAAAGTGTCTTTCTTGGACAACAGATCATGCAGTAACCAGAATGGTAAAATCACCAAACCTGATACAACTAGGTATCCTAAAGGGTTCATCTGAACTGCTTTCGTAAAAGCACCTTCCGCTATTAAAAACACGCTCCTGCTCGTGCCGCAAGCGGGACAAGGGATACTGGTAATGCTTTTAAACATACAAGGCGTGAAATCTGGATGTGAATCACCAACAAAATGAAAGACGACCCAAGAATAGCCTAAAATCGTTAATGAAGTAAGGATGATATAAAAATTACGCTTAAGCATGCTAGCTATCCACTACACCAATACTAGAGCGAGCTGCTCAGTATTCTTCTCTTTTGCTGCACCCATTATTAAAAACCAATCTACTATAGTCCAAATCCCTAAGCCACCACAAGTTATTAGCTTAATAATACCTAAACCTGTATCTCCAATCAAGAACCTATCTATGCCAATGTGGCCTGCAAAGATTGATACAATTAACATTAAGGTTGGATCTTTGAATTGTAAAATTTGTAAACTAGACCATTTCTCTTCAGGTAAATTGATTAGCTTCTCTCTGATTTGCCCTAGCTGATAGCCTTCGAAATACTTACCATTGGTCATTATAAACATATCTACTTTACCTGATTCCATTATTTTATGATTTAAGTGTACAATAATTTAGTAAATAAAACACCATATCTGTGCCAACAGCATAAAACAGCCTCTCAATGGATATAGGATTTTAATGTAACAATTATTGTTCATAAATGAACAATAATTGTTATGATTTTGAACATATTTGTAGCAAATGACCGCTGATGAACGAGTGGAATAGAAAGAGTTAATTACTTAAGATAGCTGAGGAGACAGCGAATAGATATCTTCTTTATCTGAGGGCTCAACCTTTATGATATTTGATAAGACAAGGGTAACCAATATATTGGAGGCCCGATACCGATTTAGCATTGAAAGTGTCTGAAACTGAGAGAGCGTAATCGATTTATGCTCTTCAAGATACTGTAACAATAAACGTTCTTTATCTTCAATGCTAAAGGCTCTATTGTTTTTACGTCTGGAAAGTTTAATAATTCTTCTTACTTCCTTACTTGCTTGAATACTTTTATCTGCGGCGCGTACATAAGCTTTACCCCACTCAGCGTCTTCTTCAGGCAAGGCATAATGGGGTTTTTTACTACTTTCAGAAATCCTATAGCGCACTACTGCACGTGTTTGATTCTCATCGAGCGGAATAAGTTCATAGGTATAACTTAAACGAGGCTTACAGAGTGTGTCTAGAGCCTTGTTTAGTACGTACACATCCTCTTCAGCATACTTTAGACCGGGCACAGTACCGTTATCGTCTACACCAATAAGCAAATCTCCTCCTTTTGTATTAGCGAAAGCCACAGCCTCCCTGACGATTTTTTCAGGATGTGCTACTTTTCGCTTGAATTCTAGCTTTTCTCCTTCGCCTTTCTTGACTAAACTGTACAGCGCCTTAAGTTCCATGGTGTTTAAACCTTACCTACTCCATAAAAGTTATCTACAAAATGAGGGTATTCCTTATTTCTGAAAAATATGGCTATCATCTTTAAATGCTTTAAACTCTAAAGCATTGCCACTAGGGTCTAAAAAAAACATGGTTGCCTGCTCACCAGCAAGTCCTTGGAAACGAATATGTGGCTCAATAATGAATTCAATGGCTTTGCTTTTAAGTTGGTCAGCAAAGTCATGCCATTGCTTCCATCCCAGGATTACTCCGAAGTGTTTGATGGGTACCTGCTTTCCATCCACTTCATTAGCAGGCGGTTCTTGTATTTCCTCATTCGTTAAGTGCGCTGTAATTTGATGGCCAAATAAATCAAAGTCAATCCATTTATCTGAGGTACGGCCTATTTTGCAGTTCAATACTTCTTCAAAAAAAAGCTGTGTCGCCTCCAAGTCTGTAACAGGAAAAGCGACATGAAATGGTCTAATTGTGCTCATAGATGGTAAATAAAAAAAGGAATGCACACGGCACTCCTTTACATAAATTAGATTATTGAATTATACTCCTTCTGCTTCTACTTCTTTTACATCGTTAGGCAACATCCTTTTTAAGAGATTTTCGATGCCTGCTTTTAAAGTAATTGTAGAGGAGGGACAGCCACTACACGCACCTTGCAGCAAAAGTTTTACCCTTTGAGATTCCTTTTCATAAGAATGAAATGAAATAGCACCACCATCTTGCTCCACTGCCGGCTTGATGTATTCTTCCAAAATATTTTTTATCTGCTCCTCAATCTCAGCATTCTCACTGGTATTGGGTTTTTCAACAAGATCTGCTGGCTTAAGGTCTATCACCCTCTTACCAGATTCCAAGAACTCTTTAATTACAGCCTTTATTTCATCGCGAATTTCTAACCAATCGAATTCGGCCTTCTTCGTTACGGTAATAAAGTTGCTCATATAAAATACCCTATCGATAAAAGGTAGATCAAACAAAATGTTAGCTAATGGCGCATTCCCTGTATCCGCTTTCGAGGGGAAGTCAAAGGAATCGCCTTCGGGTACTATCATTTGATTGGTAGCAAACTTCAATGAATTTGGATTAGGGTTTGCTTCTAGGTATATAGTAACAGTTTGTTTTGTCTGTGTACTCATAATTATTTATTTACAGTTTTATTTATTTGCTGGTACGTTATCTGGCACATTAAGTTCGCCTTCTGACTTCGCAATCAAGGTTGAAACAGTGGCATCGCCAGTAACGTTCACCACTGTTCTAAACATATCTAGTATTCTATCTACTGGAAAAATAATGGCTACCCACGCAGGGTTTAAGCCTACTGAGTTTAAAACGATTATCATCATCACTAAGCCCGCACTAGGCACTGCAGCCGAGCCAATGGAGGCTAGGGTAGCAGTTAAAACAATTGTCAGTTGTTGAGCAAAGGTAAGGTCAACCATATGAAGCTGCGCTAAAAAAACTACCGCTACTGCTTGGTACATGCTTGTACCGTCCATATTTACCGTCGCACCAACTGGTAGTACGAAAGATGAAATCTTTTTCGAGACGCCCATATTCTCTTCCACACACTCCATAGTAACAGGCAATGTAGCTGCGCTACTTGAAGTAGAAAAAGCGAGAAATTGCGCTGGAGACATCCTTTTAAAAAACTCTTTATAGGTCATTTTCTTAATAAAGAGAATGGTGATCACTGGATATAAAACAAAGATCATAAATAAAAGGCCTCCCAATAAAGTAATGGAGTAACTGCCTAGTCCTTTAAAAACTTGAAACACCTCTGCTGGGGTATCAGCCATTTTGGCTATTACACCAGCCAATAAAGCGAAGACGAAAAAAGGGGCTGCCTTCATGGTAATATCTACCATCTTCAAGATTACCTCATTAGCGCCATTGACAAAATGGATAACTCCCCCGACTTTATCGTTCGGGAGCATGGCAAGGCAAATACCAAAGAATAAGGCAAAGAGAATTACTTGCAACATATTACTATTGTTACCAAAGGCACCGAAAACGTTTACAGGTACCATGTCGACAAAAAACTGCAGTGGCCCACTGCTTGAAGTTTCATCCGCTGATTCAGCTAATTTATCTACTTTCGTATTGGAAGCGATAGCTACTGTCTTCAATGAATCCATGGCCTGTTCAGACAATGCACCACTTACCTTATCGCTGTATTTCGCTTCGGTAAGAAAAGACCTTCCATCCTTTGGCCTCGGCACATCAGGATTACTATTTACCCACAGTTCATATTTGATTCTGTTTTTTACACGTTGTTCCTCATTAACGAACTTACCAGGTTGAACTATATTAACGATAGCTAGGCCTATACCTACTGCCAAAACAGTAGATAATACATAAAAAGATATTGTTTTTAAACCCAGTTTACCCAGCCTATTAATATCTGTTAAGCTAGAAACACCACTAATTATAGACAGTAAAACTAAAGGAACGGCAATCGCCTTAAGTATTCTAATAAAAATTGTGCCGAAAGGATCTATCCAGTCGATGGTGAATTGGTTCCATCCCAAGTAACTAGATACAAAAGCCCAAATAATACCTAGTACTAGCCCAATAATTATTTTAAAATGTAATGGTAGTTTCTTCATTCAATTTATTTGTTTTCTTCCTTAAGATAAAGTCTGCAATTGTTATAGCTGCCATGGCCTCTACTATAGGTACCGCTCTTGGCACCACGCATGGGTCATGTCTTCCCTTACCGCTTACAGTAACTTTATCACCTTGTTTATCAATACTTTCTTGGTCTATCATAATAGTAGCAACCGGCTTGAAGGCTACATTAAAATAGATATCCTCTCCATTAGAAATACCTCCCTGAATACCCCCAGAATAATTCGTCTTGGTTGAAATTTTCTTTTCCGTTTGCTGTATGGCATCATTATGGGCTGAGCCAAGCATCTCAACGCCAGCAAATCCACTACCATATTCAAATCCTTTTACTGCATTTATGCTCAGCATCGCCTGACCAAGAACTGCGTGAAGCTTATCAAATACAGGCTCTCCTAATCCCACTTCAGCACCTTTTATAACGCAGCTAACCACTCCGCCTACAGTATCTCTACTTTTACGCACCTTATCAATATAGCTAATCATTTCATCAGCCATTTTAGCATCTGGGCAACGTACTATGTTTTCTTCTGTACCACTTAGATCTCTCAAATGATGACCTTCGGGCAAGCTAATAGCGCCTACTTTAGACACGTAGGCTTGCAAGCTTACACCTAAATGAGCCAACAAAGATTTGGCAATTGCGCCAGCAGCTACTCTAGCGGCAGTTTCTCTCGCTGAACTTCTTCCGCCTCCTCGATAATCTCTTATGCCATATTTCTGGTCATAAGTGAAATCAGCATGCGATGGACGATAGGTGTCTTTTATATGAGAATAATCTTTACTTTTTTGATCTTTATTTCTGATGCTTAAAGCGATGGGTGTGCCAGTAGATTTACCTTCAAAAACTCCTGAAAGGATTTCTACCTCATCCTCCTCTTTTCTTTGCGTTGTGATTTTGGATTGCCCAGGTTTTCTGCGCTGCATATCCTTTTGGATAGCATCGAGATCAATTGCTAAGCCTGCTGGACAGCCGTCAATAATTACGCCTATACCTACGCCATGCGATTCGCCGTAGGTTGTGATCTTAAAGATTTTTCCGAAACTATTACTCATCAATTATAGAAATGTAGCGCAATTTAGGATTTTTTAAGTAAGATGAATAATGTTAATCCAAATGCTAGGACAATCAAAGCATTTATTAACCAAGGTCGCCAGCTATTTGGTTCTTTTGACACTAACTCATTCGAACTCCCTTCAAACCTATCATAAAACAACCCTTGAGACATAGATGCTCCCAAGCCGACATTCTTTAAGCTTTGGCCGTCGACGGCTATACTTACTTGTGGCGTCAATGTATCATATCTCTCCGTGCGCGTATTAAAAAAGATAAAGTTAAAATAGTCACTAAGTTGATAAGTTCCTGGCTCCTTAGGTGCCACATAATAGTTGAATGTTTTTTTACCTCTTACCGATGTACCGCTTCTCACAATTCGTTCTTGTGAATTAGGTGGGTAGATTTCAAATTCTTTACTATTTACTACTCTGGGCTCATTAATATAAGCAATATTACCCTCCCCTTTGATATTAAACTCGTATTGAAAGCTTTCCCCTGTACTTAATCGCTCTTTGCTTACACCTTCCTCTAAAGCATAATTACCCACTGACAACTGGTCTCTAAGTGGATGTGGTGGTAATTCCATCACCTTAATCCTTTTTTCTTTAGTATAGAACGTTTTGAATGCTTCTTTTCTACTCTGCCCAAAAAAGCTAGACTTTTTAGCAACCTGATATTTTATCATCTTTAACCCTACACTTGGAAAAATAATGTCTGTGGAATTTAGCGGAAAGAAGCTTGCCTGATATATTTTATATACTGTATACCGTACGCCTTTGATATTGACTAACTCGGACGTGATGTTCTCTATATTAAAATTCTCTTCCCAAACGTTCTTTGGTTTAATCTCTTTGAGGATGTTATTTAACTGACTTGTTAACTCATGAAACTGCAAGGGTGCTCTATTTTTCTCCGATACATAAAAGGCAAGTGTTGCATTAATTCCTTCACCAACATAAGCCGTTTCTTTATCTACCGTGAGGGCTAGAAAAGCATCATCTTTCAAATCAACAAACTCTGTTGGCTGGTTTCTTTTCCCGAAGAAATCCTCGAAAGGATCAGAGCCAAAAGGATCATACCTTCTTTGCTGCTGCTGTTGGGCAGGACCAACCTGCACTTTTTTACCTGGTGAGCTTATGGTTTTACCATTCACAGTAATACTAAAAGGCGAAATGGTCACTATACCTTCTTTTTCTGGCACATATGTCTGCGTCATACTTTGACTTCTGCTAACATTACCATTGAAAATATTTGTAGAGCTGCTGCTAGAGGTCCCCCTCTTCTGCATTCCAGGAATATCAGGAAATCTATCGTAAGACTTTAAAGTTTCACCTTCCACATTTATAGTGATAGTGTATGTCTGGTTTATGGCAATATTGTCGGGTCCTAACTCAATTGAAATCTGCTGCCCAAGAGTCGAATAGGACGATATTACGATAACTAAAAAAAATAAGCTGAATTTGCTCAACCTGCTCATCATTATCTGCGTATTTTAATGAATAATAGTTGAATTCTAAACGACAAAATTACGGTATAATTTTCGAAATCTACAGAATTTCGCTATATTACTTTGCTTCTAAATCGAAGCTAGTTCTTTTACTAAATACTACAACCTAAACATCATTGTTATGTTAGACTATGTAAAATCAATCCTTTCAAAAGTTAGCTTCGACAAGAAATTATTTGAGAAAGAATTGGTCAAGGCCTTGGCTCTGCTAGTAGAAAATGAGCTTAGCTCTTTTAAAGAGTGGTGCTACCAAACGTTCAGCAATAAACACGCTGATATTCTTAGTAAACATTTTGCTTAAATATACAGACATAAAAAAAGCCTCCTCGTGAAGCTTTTTTTATGTCTTACCATTTTTAATAAAACCCACATTCCTCTTTAGGCCTTCATATTTAGTTCTTTTCACAGCTGATTTTCTGAATATCTCGTTGAACACATCCTTGGTTAACTCTTCCCAACCTTTTTTATCCATGCTGGGCAGTAAGGGACTGGGTTTAAATGCTGGCTCTTGATGTGTTTTTGAGAATCTGTTCCAAGGACAAACATCTTGACAAATATCACAGCCGAAAACCCAATCTTCCATTTGATTGGAAAACTCAGGAGGAATATCATCTTTCAGCTCTATGGTAAGGTAAGAGATACACTTTGAAGCATCCACCACCTGATTGGCCACAATAGCATCAGTAGGGCAAGCATCTATACATTTGGTGCAGGTACCGCAATAATCTTTTACCGGGCCATCAGGTATCAATTCAAGGTCTAGGATAAGTTCAGCAATAAAGAAGAAGCTCCCCATATCTTTATTGAGCAATAGGGAATTTTTACCTAGCCAGCCTAAGCCACCTTTCGCCGCCCATTGCCGTTCCATTACGGGTGCTGAGTCCACAAATACCCTACCGCCAACCTCTCCAATCTTTTCCTGAATACTATCCATAAAAGATTTTAGCTTTGCTTTTATTACATGGTGATAGTCCTGACCATAAGCATATTTGGCGATTTTATAGTTATCTGCATCATGGATCACCTCCTCCGGGTAATAGGTGTACAGCAAAGAAACAACTGATTTAGCACCTTCCACCAGCTTTGTAGGGTCCAGTCGCTTATCAAAATGGTTCGCCATATAAGCCATCTTACCTTGGTAATTGTTGCTGAGCCATTTATCTAATCGTGGCGCATCCTCTTCCAGAAATTCGGCTTTGGAAATACCACAATACTGAAAGCCCATTTCATTTGCAATGGATTTTATATGAGCTGTATGTTGATTTATGAGGTGTACGATCTGCTATTTCTTGGCTAATATAAGGGCTTTTTATAAATAGCTGTTGCTCGCAAATCCCTTAAATAGAATTTATTATATAAATAGTCATTATGTATTTTAGCATATTGCATTGAAACATCGGTGACCGTTTTCTTAATGGCATAATTAAGTTTATACTCTTCGATATACAATTCCCAAAAATTCCCATTTTCTTCAACTGAGGATATTAAGTAGAGTTTAGATAATCCTCGATCTTTCTCTAATTTAAAGTCAGGGAATTTTCTGCTTTTATTACTGTACGGCAAATTAAGCGTGTCTACCACCTTATTTACATTCACGTCAAAAAGATATAGTTTATTTTCAATATTACAGAGGATAACCACAGCATTACCTAAAAACTCAAGTGATATAGGCTTGCCTTCTGCTTGTACGTAAAGCATTTTATCACTGTCCATAATAGATAGCAGGGTATCAGTGTTATTTAAATATTCTTGCGTTAAAATATGCTTCTTGCTGTTGGCTGTAACCTCAATAAAACTATTAAATCGATGTCCTTGCTTAAACTGAGTCATTTTCTGTGCAATACTTTTATCCCTAAAATAAGAATCAGAGGAAGATTTAATCTTAGCACGCTCCCAATCCATGGCAAATTGTCTATTAAAATGGGGCCCTAAATAACAGGCTTCTTCATCAAAATAAAAAGCAGGCGCTTGCAGTCTGCCTGCCATATAAATATTTATCTCTTTGCTATCTAAAACCTGATTTAAGGTGTCCATCAATACTATGTCTAAATGGTCTCGATCTACCCATTTCGTAAAAGCTAAGCCCTTATCTGCTATGGTATAAGAAAGTATTTTGCTGTTTTCCTGAGTGTATTGCAATCGCCAGCCATCTCTAAGCAATAATGATTCATCCTCCACGGACACATACATAAGTTCCTGAGCCTTGATCTCTGAAAGGAAACTAATAAAGAAAGTAACGACCCAAAAACAATTAAAAAATAAATGCTTCATACTAAAATTTATACTTCTTAAGAACCACGGGCTCATCATTCCAAGACATACTCATGTAAAGCCACTCGCCGTCCTCTACTTTTGACATCATCATACCCATGGGATAGAAAATTGGGATTTCATAAGTTAGCTGTTCTTTGGGATCAATTTTATAAAAAAACTGCTTTCTTTTACTAGGGTGAATTGTTTTAAAATAATAGTTGTACCGCCCGTCAGCTATTTCCTCAATGGCAAAACCATCGATAGCATTCAATGTTTTGAAAGTGGTATTAGATTCAACTAACACTTCAAATTCCGGTAAGTCAAAATACAGCTCATCAAGTAATTCACCTGCCAAACTATATACTTGCACTAAGGGAGTAAGCGCAAAAGCAATAAATACTTTATCTCCTGTTATAGAATAATGGTAACTTCTATGTGAGTTCTGCTGTAGGTCAGGAATTTGATAAACGGACGGGAACTTACCAAACTGCTTGATTAATTGACCCTTATTTGTAAATATGCTAAACAGAAATTGATCTTGCATAAACTGCTCCGGACTATTAATCGCCATCATTTCAACAGCATAACTTTTATCTTTAATAATATTTGCAGCTGTAGGAACTAAAATAGTATGATTTGATAAAATGCTAATAGGTAAATCATGGGAAGCATGAATATCCACATTAGCAGATTCAAATTTATTAATACTGTAAATAGTATCTGCTAATATCCTTAGGGCTATTAATCCATGGCTGTAAAACAAAAAGGTAGTATCTCCACTCACAGTCATAGAATGCATGCATTGCTCAAATCGAGGGAAATCTTCCCTGACGTATTGCTTATAAGTTTTATCCTCTAAATGATACAGCGTTAGATTACAAAATTTTGTGTCTGCAATCAGCAGTGTACCCCCTATTTGCTGCGACCTATGCAAAAACTCCCCGAAGTAAATATCCGCTCCCAAAAGCGTGTCATTATCTATGAGGTTTTCATTTAATTCAATTAACTGAAAACCTTTATTCATAGGGTCATTTTGACTTTCAACCTCTTGAGCACATGCATTAAAAAAAAGAAAAGCTACTATTATTAGGAATAAAGTAGCTTTTCCTGACGCTTTAGAATTGTCCATATTTACATTAAAAAGGATATCTACCTACTGATTCTGCACAATTGCATGCAAATATTCTACCAATCCATCCACAGGGGTCACATGTACCATAGCCGTAAGATGACCAACTACCACTTTAATCCATTGCTATATACGCATAACATTCACCATACTTTTGACCTGTACCTGCGTTTGAAACAGAATATACACCAAAGAACAATACAATTATTAGTAGTACAGACGATACTTTCTAAACTCTTTTCATAAAAATTTTATTTATTTGATTGAGATTCAAACTAAAAGAAAATAGTGTTTTAAACGAACATGAACTTTTTAACGGCTAAAAAAACATATTTTTTAAAACTAAAGAACTCATTCCAAATTCTGACGGTTTAATCTCAAGAAAACAAATCACCTGACCTAGTAGGGGGAATAATTCCTAAATGCTGAAAGGCCAACTCTGTTACTTGTCTGCCCCTAGCTGTTCTCTTAAGATAGCCTTCTTGTATTAGAAACGGCTCGTACACCTCTTCTATGGTGTCTGCCTCTTCACCCACTGCCGTAGCAATGGTGCTTAAGCCTACTGGACCACCTTTAAATTTCTCAATAATAGTGCTCAATATCCTATTATCCATATCATCTAAGCCATGCTGATCTACATCTAAAGCATTCAAGGCGATTTCGGCTATGCCTTTAGTGATGGTACCATCACCCTTAATTTGGGCGAAATCTCTGGTTCTTCTTAATAGCGTATTAGCAATACGTGGCGTACCTCTACTCCTTCTTGCTATTTCGAAAGAAGCATCGTCCTCTAATGGGGTGGCTAAAATGGTCGCAGACCGCTCAATAATCGTTTTCAATAAAGCCGCATCGTAATACTCTAACCTAGCCGTAATTCCGAAACGTGCCCGCAAGGGTGAGGTCAAAAGACCGGATCTAGTAGTAGCCCCTATTAAGGTAAAAGGGTTGAGCCCTATTTGTACTGAGCGCGCATTCGGACCAGAGTCAAGCATAATATCAATCCGATAATCTTCCATCGCTGAATAAAGGTACTCTTCCACCACTGCATTCAAACGATGAATTTCATCTATGAAGAGCACATCACCTTCTTCTAAGTTGGTAAGCAATCCTGCTAAATCACCTGGCTTGTCTAATACAGGGCCCGAAGTAATTTTGATATTGGCATTTAACTCATTGGCAATAATATGAGAGAGGGTGGTCTTACCTAGTCCGGGAGGCCCATGTAGCAATACGTGGTCTAGTGGTTCAGACCGCTTCTTAGCAGCTTGCACGAACACCTGAAGATTGTCTAACACCTTCTGCTGTCCTGTGAAGTCTGAGAATGAAAGCGGGCGTAAGGCCTTTTCATATTCCCTTTCTGAATGATTTAAATTCTCTTCTTCACCACTTAAATAATCTTCTCTCATCGACAATTAATTTGACTGCAATTTAAAGTTTAAAACTTAATAAGTTCAGGCTTCTGTAAAAGCATTTTCACCTTTATACAGATAAAAACTGCAAACTAATCGTAATAATTAACCTTATACTGTAATTTCGCCAACAGAATACT
This sequence comes from Marivirga sp., assembly GCA_046709585.1. Lineage (GTDB taxonomy): Bacteria > Bacteroidota > Bacteroidia > Cytophagales > Cyclobacteriaceae > Marivirga. Next base: position 342 of record JBKEFO010000032.1, on the reverse strand, counting down.
TTATTATGGATCATAGAAAGAAAAATGCCGTCTACTCACTCGTCTTAATTGTTGCGGTAGTTGCCATTTGGATGTATAGGGATAAGACCGAGAAAGAACCTGAGACTGTTACTCCTTACACATTTGTGAGCGGTGAAGCACAAGGGACTACCTATAATATCACCTATCAAGACACCTCTGAGAGAAACTTTAAGAAAGCAATAGATTCGCTCTTATTGGCATTCGACAAGAGCTTATCAACCTATCGGCAATATTCAGAAATCAGTCATTTCAATAGGGAAGACATCGACAGTCTAGTATTTATCTCTCCTTATTTTTATCCTGTAATGGAGACCTCCAAAA
>JBKEFO010000031.1:0-16949 GCA_046709585.1 Marivirga sp. | reverse complement strand
TGGGACTTTAGCGAATGTAGCTGCAATTAGCGAGTCCGACATTTCTGCCTTTGCTACTGCTAAAGGCCTCAATGGTTTGTTTTTAAAAGTACAAGAAGAAGAAAAAAATATACGTGAAGATCCTTTCGCAAGAGTTTCCCAACTCCTGAAAGATATTTTTGGACTGTTAGACTAAATACACAGATTTTTCTCACTACCAATTGTAGTAATTATACTTTCATAACACAACTTATATTAGGATGAATAATAGTTCATTAAAATTCTCTCCCTTTATTATTGGGACCATGAGATTAGGAGCTTGGGGCGAGAAATATACTAGCTCAAAATGGCAGTCATTCATTGAAGAATGCTTATCAATGGGTTTAAATGATTTTGATCACGCTGACATTTACGGTGGATATACCACAGAAAGTGACTTTGGTCAGGCTTTCTTAAATAAACCTTCCCTTCGAGCGGAGCTACAAATCACAACCAAATGCGGCATTAAAATGCCGGCAGAACATAGGCCGAATAATCGGATAAAATCCTATGATAGCAGCCCCAATTATATAATTGCTTCAGTAGAAGAATCATTGAAAAATCTACAGACAGATTACCTTGACCTATTGTTATTACATAGACCCGACTTCTTGATGCATCCCGAAAGCATCGCTGCCACCTTTGAATCGCTTAAAAAAGCGGGGAAAGTATTACACTTTGGCATTTCCAACTTTAGTACAAGCCAATTTGAAATGCTTAACAGCTTTTTTCCATTAGAAAGCCATCAAATCGAAGCCTCTATTTTTCATTTACAACCTTTTGAAGATGGTCAAATCGATCAATTATTTACGAAGCATATTCAACCCACTGCGTGGTCTCCTTTAGGTGGTGGACTAAACACTCTTGAACAATCACCAGAAAAATTAATTTTAGTTATTAATAACCTATGCAAAAAATATGATATTAATACTGGCCAACTATTACTTGCTTGGCTTCTAAAACACCCTGCTAGAATAATTCCTGTTTTGGGTACATCAAAAACTAGCCGGATCAAAGATGCTATGGCGATACAGAATTTATCTATTGACAGTGAAGATTGGTATGCTTTATATAGTGCCTCAAAAGGAACACCTCTACCCTAAACTTGCATTCTTTCACATAAATACTTCGAACTAATTACCTCCGTCAAAATATTTTTCTACTTTGCACTCCATGCTACTGTCAAAAATCTTGTCTTTTATTTACCTCCTGTTCGTTCTAGGCAGCAATTCATTTGCCTTTCAAAACACCAATAGTCCTTTTGATGAAAAATGGCTCGACAACCTACGGTTAACGATACAGCGGAATGATGCCGAAGAATTGATAGGAAAGCTGACACTTCAAGTTCAAGAGGCTAGAGATATTGGCAGGTCAGATATTGAAAGTCAGTTTTTAAAGGAACTCGCTTGGATTCATCTCGATAAGACTAAGAATCTTGAAAAAGCGATGGAATATGCTGTAGAAGCATTAGAGTTAGATGAGCAATTCAAGTATCAAACCCAATTATTATATACTCATATACTACTTTCCCAAATCTTCATTGAGGTAGATGACTTTTTTAACGCAGCTGAATATACTGAGAAGGCTTTGACCTTGAACAGATCGATCAATTTTGAAAGTATTCAAATAGAATTAAAACAACAACTAGGAAATATCTACAGCAAGCTTGGTTCTTATGAAAAGGCTCAGCTTCAATATGAAAATGTTCTTGCTTATGCAAAATCGAGCAGGTACCCTAAATTAGAAGCTGAGAATTGGCGCCAAATTGGTGACCTCGAGCAATTACAACAACATTCCCAATTGGCTATAAATGCCTATTTGAATGCTTTAAATATTCATCGAAGGATTAACGATGTCAGTCAAGAAGCGAGCACACTACTAGCAATTGGCAGATCTTATCACATGATGAATGATTATCAAAATGCATTAGAAAATTTCAAAATTGCACTAAACATATGGCGAAGCTTAGAAAACCCTGCGGGTCTAGCAGAAGTATATAACGCACTAGGGAGCCTTTTTGTGAAGAATAAGGAGTTCAATAGAGCGATCGCTAACTTAAGGTATGGCTTAAACAATTCGCAAATATCGCAGCGACAAGAATTAATTATTGACTCTTACAGCTTATTAATTAGAGCCTATAAGGGAATTGGCGGCTATCAGAAAGCGCTGGAATACCAAGAGTTGAAAAATGCCTTGGCTGATTTTCTGATAAATGATAAAAACGAGCGTGAGATCCTTAAAACACAAAATCGCTATACGCTTGGACAACAACAAAATACTATTGACCAGCTTGAGTTCAGTAGGATACAAAAAGAGAATGAAATTGAAGAACAGAACAGATATAATACCTTCTTAACAATTCTTTTTATACTTGCCATTGTAATAGTTGCCTTAATTCTAATCTTGCTGTTAACACAAAGAGCAAATAATAGCAAGTTAAAAGACGCTAATGAAACTGTTGAGAATAAAAACGAAGAATTAAAAAACATAAACCATACTAAAGATAAATTCTTCAGTATTATAAGTCATGATTTAAAAGGACCACTCAATTCATTGACTTCGTTTTCAAGCTTACTAATGAATCATACAGAAAGTCTAAGCAAGGAAGAGATTCAGATGTTAGCTGCTGACTTAGATAAGTCCCTAAAAAATCTTTTTGTACTATTAGAAAACTTATTGCAATGGTCTCGTTCTCAAACAGGTACTATTGAGTTCAAAAAAGAACAATTCGACCTTACTACATTGTTAAAAAAGAATCAGAATTTATTAGAAAAACAAGCCAAGAATAAGGGTATTGATATTGTTTTCGAGCAAGAAACACCTGTCAATGTGGAAGCGCATGAACCATCAATTGATACAGTGGTTAGGAACCTACTTTCCAATGCGATCAAATTCACTAAAGAGGGCGGTAAAATTAAAATGAGGATAACGGCAGACGCCAAAAGTCACTATGTTAAAGTAGCTGATAATGGGGTAGGAATGCCGCCTGAAATTGCAGAAAAGATCTTCCGAATAGACACCAAGCATAGTACTCAAGGTACAGCAAAAGAGAAAGGAACAGGTCTTGGCTTAATTCTGTGTAAAGAGTTTGTTGAGAAAAACGGCGGTAGTATCCACGTGAAAAGTGAAGTCGGAAAAGGATCCCTCTTTGTATTTAGCATTCCAAAAGAAGCAACATGATGCTTACAATAGTAAATATTTCACATTCTCTCACTGCATTAATCTATTTCTTCTTAGCTTAGTTACCATAAATCACTACCAATATGTCTCCTGAATTCTCTCCCAATAGCAGATCAAAATGGCAAAAGAAGCTATTTGATATTATTTTTGAGGCAGATACGCTATCGGGCAAAATTTTCGATATCGCACTGCTTGTAGCAATCTTCCTTAGCGTCATGTTAGTAATTCTTGAAAGCGTAAAGGAATTAAAAACCGCCCATGTTTTAATGTTCCGTTATGCTGAATGGGGATTCACAATTTTCTTTAGCATAGAGTATTTGCTGAGAATTATCATCGTGCAAGAAAGGAAAAAGTATACTACGAGTTTCTTTGGCATAATCGATCTATTATCGATCTTACCATCGCTCGTTGGCTTTTTCTTTGTCGGTGCTCAATCATTTATGATTATCAGAGGATTTAGGTTGTTAAGAATCTTTAGGATCTTTAAGTTAACAAAATACCTCGGAGAGGCGTCTCAATTGTCAACAGCACTAAGGGCTAGCAGAAATAAGATAACCATTTTTATAGGAACTATAGTAATCATTGTTTCCATTCTTGGCGCGATCATGTATATTATTGAACCCGACGAAAGCGGATTTACCAATATACCAAAGGGTATTTATTGGGCCATTGTTACCCTCACTACTGTAGGCTATGGAGATATAGCTCCCATTACTCCTTTTGGACAAATAATTGCTTCCTTTGTCATGATTCTAGGTTATGGTGTTATTGCCGTACCTACTGGCATTGTTTCATCTGAAATGTCGAAACAAAGAGACCTACCTTCTGAACTCGATTGTGAAAGATGTGGAACTGCCAACCATAATAAGCAAGCCAGGTATTGCTATAAATGTGGACATAAGCAACCTTTTGACGAGATTTCCTAAATTTTACCTGAACGCCTTAACATTATAGAAACAATAATCGTTGTATCTACATGGTTAATTCAGTTATTATAAATATTTCCGCATTAGGCTTTCCTTGGCAGACGCAAGACCCCTTTCTCTTTTGCGTTCATCATGAAGATTTCTATCCTGAAGGAAATTCTGATTTAGGCCCTAAAGAATCCATTGAAGGAAGAATGATAGGGCAAGATTTTGACCCCAAACAGCATTGGAGAATGTACCATGGCACCAAAGTTCCGGGTTTCCCAGCACATCCGCATAGAGGTTTTGAAACCATTACAGTCGTTAGAAATGGACTAATTGATCACTCCGATTCCTTAGGAGCTGCGGGACGTTTCGGTAACGGTGACGTACAGTGGATGACAGCTGGAAAGGGAGTCCAGCATTCTGAGATGTTCCCATTATTAAAAGAAAATGAGCCGAATCCTCTAGAACTGTTTCAAATTTGGCTTAATCTTCCAAAAAGCAAGAAAAATGCAAACCCACACTTTGCAATGCTATGGGCTGAGGACATACCAGTTTACAAACACCTAGACTCTGCTGGAAAAAAAACTGAAGTAGAGATAATAGCTGGTAGTATTAATGGTAATACAGCCCCTGCTCCTGCCCCTGACTCGTGGGCAGCTGATCCAACCAATGAAGTAGCTATATGGCATTTTAAAATGGAAGCAGGCGCTGTATGGGAACTGCCAAAGGCTAGCGAAGGTATCAATAGGACTTTATACTTCTTTAAAGGAGATTCTTTAAACATAAATAATGAAAGCCTAGCTGTTTATCATGGTGCTTCATTAGAAACTAATAAAAAAGCCATCCTCGAAAATGGCGATAAAGAAAGTAATCTATTGATCTTGCAAGGAAAGCCTATAAATGAACCAGTTGTACAACATGGTCCTTTTGTGGTAAATAACCATGCCGAGATAAATGAAACTATCGAAGCGTTTCGGAAAACTCAATTTGGTGGATGGCCTTGGCCCAGCTACGAGCATACGCATGATAAAAGTAGAGGGAGGTTCGCTATTTTTGCAGATGGAAAAGAAGTGATAAAAGACTAAGTATGCAAGAAAAAGAATCCTTCTTTCGTGAGTTATTAGCTGATCATCAGCAGGCCATAGATTGTCCTTCAAATGAAAAAGTAATTACATTCTTTGAGGAATTAATCAGTTATTTGTTTCCTGACTACGGAGACTATAAGCTATCTACTTTAGAAGAAGTAAAGCAAAATTATAATTTACTGCACGAGCAATGGCTTACAATCACTCAAAACAGATGTAAGCAGCTAGAAGAAAAATACCCAGGAAATCCGTCAGCATTATTTGATGACTTGCTGACCATCCGTAATAAACTGTTAAAAGATGTGCAAGCAATATTTGACGGGGATCCTGCGGCTAAAAGTACGGTAGAAATTATAAAGACCTATTTAGGCTTTAAGGCAATTGCGGCATACAGGATAGCACACTGTTTGCACAACTCTGGTTATGTGTTGATTGCTAGAATGATTTCTGAATATGCACATAGCAAGACAGGAGTTGACATACACCCTGGCGCGACCATAGCTGAATACTTCTGCATCGATCATGCCACTGGTATTGTTATCGGTGAAACCTCTGATATTGGACACCATGTTAAAATTTATCAAGGGGTTACATTAGGAGCGACAAGTGTTGATAAAAGCTACGCGAAAAAGAAACGGCACCCAACAATTGGAAATAATGTGGTTATTTATGCTAATGCCACCATTTTAGGTGGACAGACTTTTATAGGCGACAATAGTACCATAGGTGGAAATAGCTGGATTACTAAAACAGTACCTCCTAACTCAAAATTATATTACGATTCAAAAAACAACTATTTACATCAGACAGCTCTTTAACTATAAGTTATGCGTATTGAAGAATTAGTAGGTAATACCCCCATAGTAGAATTAAAAAACATCCCTGAAAATCCAAATGTAAAGATATACTGCAAATTAGAGGGTCAAAACCCGGGCGGCAGTGTTAAAGACAGAGCCGCATTAGGAATGATTCAAAAAGCCTTGGAAAGAGGGACTATAAAAGCAGGTGATAAACTAGTTGAAGCGACGAGTGGCAATACAGGGATAGCATTAGCGATGATTGCTCAGATGAAAGGATTGCATATGACTTTAATTATGCCTGAGAACTCAACCAAAGAACGCGTTCAAACTATGAAGGCTTACGGTGCCGTAGTAATTCTAACCAAAGCAGAAGGCACTATTGAGTACTCGAGGACTATAGCAGAAAAAATGGCTGCTACTGGTGAGTATCACATGCTCAATCAATTTGAGAATCCTGATAATTATCTTAAGCACTATGAAACAACAGGTCCTGAAATATGGAAGGACACAAAAGGGGAAATTACCCACTTCGTCTCAGCTATGGGAACAACTGGAACAATAATGGGTGTATCAAAATTTTTAAAAGAACAGAACCCAGCCATACAGATAGTAGGTACACAGCCAAAAGCTGGATCAAGCATTCCCGGAATTAGAAGGTGGTCGCCAGAATTTTTGCCTAAAATATTTGATGCTTCTAGGGTCGATCAAACAATAGATGTAAGTGAACAGGAAGCTAGAGCTATGACCAAGAGAATGGCGAAAGAAGAAGGTATATTGGCAGGAATGAGCTCGGGAGGAGCATTAACTGCAGCTATTAAACTTGCTAACAATCTAGATTCTGGCGTAATAGTATGCATCACATGCGATAGAGGCGATCGATATTTGAGTTCCAATTTATTTGATGATTAAGGATTACATGAGAAGATACCTTATAGCTTCATCCTGCACTGAAAATATTTTAGCCCGTTTACCAGCTAGCTTAGTGATCGCATTTAAGTAGAATATTTTAAAGGTCAAGTCTTCAATTACCACTGCAGCCTTAGAAATGCCTATTTTATCGCCCCTTGGCGAAACAACATTTTTAAAATAGTTTCTTGACGTTGGGCTCACCTTTCCTTGTCTTCTTACATCGGAATATATGCCAGATATTGGGTTTTCTTCAGCAAAATCAAGTATCTCATCAAAAAGAAATTTATATTCTTCATTAGAAAAAACACCATTCCAGACTATACCGTAAAGTTTTAGTTCAGGACAGTAATAGCCTTTTACGTATACCTCGTTAATGACGATGTTGTCATCATTTATCAAATTATTGATAGAAAGCTCCTTGCTATTGCCTAACATAAAAATCTTGTTCTTTTAAAACGCTTATAGTTTTCCTTCAAGCACATAATTTAATGCCTCATCAGGATTTGAAGTTACCTTCGCTGGCCTCCCAGTAATTCTTATGATAGAATTCAAATAGTAGTTTTTAAAAGGAGATCCATCAGTAACAACACCTGTTTTATCAATCCCCATTTCTTTGCCTCTGGGCGAAAAGGTCCGCTCAAACTCTTTCCTTGCCGCCACTGGCACTATTCCTTGTTTCCTTATGTCAGAATAAAAACCAACCAACGGCTTATCTTTAATCTCAGCTACCAACCTGTTGAAAATAGCTATATACTCCTCTGCAGAAAAAGAACCATGCCAGACTACTCCAGCTAACTTCAAATCTTCAGCATAATACATCGAAGCAAAAGACTCACTGAAGAGCAAGTTTTCTTTCTTTATAAAATCCGTAATAGTCAATTGTTCCACTTTCATTTGCAAAAACCTACTTATCCTTCTCATAAAATAGTGATTTATCCTTTAAAAAGAAAACTGCCCACAGCACTAAATCTGTTTTGTTTAACCTCTTAGAATATATTTCTAGGATAAACTTAATCAACAATTAAAATTGATACTTCTCCTTGACTATTATCAGTTACTATGCTAGTACCGATCGTAACATAAAAGAATAACTGGTCGCCGCCAAATAATACTTAGTACATTTACACTTTTTGTAAAAACCAGATAAACCCAACACATAAACGCTTAAACTCCCTTGCCACAAAATGCAATAAGTAATAGCCCTTTTTTTTCAATGATGAAATCCTTTCTAATTCTGGATTAGAAAATGTGATAAAATTTTAGACCAACGGCTGAATGGAATACTTCTAAAAGCGTTACTCTTTCTTCCGGTTAATGCGAATAATTTGAAAGTATTTTTAAACAGAAGTGAGAACACTTTTTTTTCCGCTAGTGAGTCAATACTTTATTTCTTTCACCATTAAACCAGATGCTGGAGCCAGTAATTTAGTGCGCATTGAATTTTCTCCTCTAAGTGCCCTTTGTATCATATCCACCTTTAACTCACCTCTTCCCACTTGCACTAATGCACCCATCATCAATCTGATTTGATGCCTAGCAAAACCCTTACCCTTTACCTCAAAAATAAAACTTTCTGGCGGAAAAAAATTGGCTACTAATTCTTCATTTATACCTATACAACTACTCTTTATTGACCTTATCTTCTTGCTCCCCTCCTTGATATCTTTACTGAATTCTGTAAAGTCATGTGATCCTTCAAAAACCTGAGCGGCAATCACCATATCAGATATATTTAAGTCGCCCACAAAGAAACTAATTAAAGAAGCCGATAAAGGAAACTTATGGCTGCCAAATGCAAAATAATATTGATAGGTTTTTTCCCTTACGTCATTAATAATATTGAAAGCAGCACCTACTTCCTTTATCGACAAAAGCGAAATATCTGGAGGTAAGTTAACATTCATGTCTGCCATAAACTTAAGCTGATCAATTGGTTCTAAGGTAAACAATTCAAAATAGCCTGAAGCCGCTGAAACTAGGGCATCTGTTCTACCTGCTGCCAGAATTTTCCATATATTTGGCCAAATATAAGATATTGTTTTACCCAACATAAGCTCAACAGTTTTCAACTTACCTTGAATTTGCCATCCATGGTAGCGGAAACCAAGATATTGTATCTCAATCAAATAGAAATATTGATATTTGTTAGCCATAGTATAAGGTGAGCTATATTTGAAATAAGTTGCTTCTTTACTTCTATTTATAAAGTATTTTTAAATGATATAAACATAAATGATACTTATTGATTTTACTAAATTTGGACAATAACAATTATACGAAATGCATATTGATATCAAGCCAACAGATTTTAAATTTTCGCAAGGAATTCAAGTAAGATGGACCGATTTAGATCCCTTAGCGCACGTTAATAACTCAATTTACATCCAATATTTTGAGATCGCCAGAGGCAAGTACATGATGGAGGCCTCCCCTAGCTGGAACTGGCATAAGGACATGTTCTTATTAGCCAACGTAAATTGTAATTACTTGCAAGAATTAAAGATAGGGGTACCAAAAACTCAATGTTGGGTAAGAACTAAAGAAATGGGGAATAAATCCTTTGTACTTGAATATCTCATTACAACAAGTGATAATACGATACATACAATAGGTACTAGCATTCAGGTTATGTTTGATACAAAAACAAAACAAACTATTCCTATCCCCTCTTGGTTGAAGGAAGAAGTTTTGAGTTATGAAAAGGAAGGAACTGTCTCCATGAAGTCATAACCTAAATAGAAAGTCGTCGTTGTAAAGATTTAAATATATCTACTTATGAGAAAATTATTCACGCTGTCATTTAGTTTTTTAATATTAACAGCATGTGCTGCTACTAATGAAGAAAAAAATAGTGAACAGAAATTAATTGTAGCTCCGGCCACAGAAATCACTAGCAAAGCAGATACCGCTTACTTTGCGGGTGGATGTTTTTGGTGTGTTGAGGCCTCTTTTGATCAAATTGAGGGGGTCATAGAAGCTGTATCTGGTTATTCAGGAGGAAAAGAAAAAAATACTAGCTACAAAGCTGTTAGTTATGGTAAAACAGGACATGCAGAGGCTGTAATGGTTATTTATAATCCTGAAGTTATCTCCTTTAGCGTATTATTAGATATACTTTTTACCGCACACGATCCAACACAACTTAATAGACAAGGACCTGACGTGGGAAAGCAGTATAGATCCGCTGTTTTTTATGTTTCTGATGAACAAAAAAATGAAACAGATGCAAAAATAAAAGCCATTTCTACTAATTACGCTAACCCTATAGTTACAGAAGTGAAGGTATTCAGCTTTTTTGAGATCGCTGAAGAATATCACCAAGATTTTGAGCGAAAGAACCCAAATCAACCTTATGTGGTAAATGTATCAAAGCCAAAAATAGAAAAGGTAGCAGAAAAATTTAAAACACGACTTAAGAAGAGTGAATAACATAATTAAAAAAAAAGGGCTCCTACGAAGAGCCCTTTTTTAATTTAAAGTAATGTCAAAACATTTTCGGGAGGCCTTCCTATGACAGCATTATCATTATGTACTAAAATAGGCCTTTCAATTAACTTAGGATGCTTAATCATCGCATCAATCCACTCGTCTTCACCGAGTTCTTTACCCTTATACTGTTCTTTATAAATAGTCTCATTTTTTCTAACTAATTGTAGCGCATCTAAACCTAACTTCTTTAGTATTACTTTTATATCCACCTTAGTGGGAATTTCTTTCAAATACTCAATAACTTGAATTTCCGCATTCCGTTCTTGCAAGAGTTGTAATGCTTTTCTACTCTTTCCACACCTTGGGTTATGATAAAACTTCATTGGTATAAATTATATAAACAGATAGATTATTGTACCTTTTCTATCACTAGATTATGATTTGTATAAATACAAATATCAGCAGCTATATTTAAACTTTCTCTGACAATATCTTCAGCAGAAAGCTTTTCTCCTGCATGTTTTTTTAGCGCTAAAGCGGCAGCTTGCGCATACATACTACCAGAACCAATAGTTGCGACCTGATTATCTGGCTCAAGTACATCTCCAGTTCCTGAAATGACTAATATTTCATCTTTATCAGCCACTATCATCATAGCCTCTAATTTTCTTAAATATCGGTCAGTTCTCCACTCCTTTGCCAATTCAATTGCCGCCCTTTTCATACTCCCACTATAGGTATTAAGCTTGTCGTCAAACTTCTCTAGTAAGGTAAAAGCATCAGCAGTAGAGCCGGCAAACCCTGTAACAACTTTGCCGTCCTGCAGTTTTCTAATCTTTTTAACATTACTTTTAGCAACAGTATTACCCATCGTCGCCTGGCCATCAGCACCTATCGCTACCTCTCCATTATGTATTACAGCACAAACGGTTGTTGATCTAATTTTAGTCATATTTTAAAATAAATGATTGTCAATAAAAAAGTCTCGCTTTTATAACGAGACTCTATTAAGCTTGTTGGCAAATATTAAATTAATATCCTTACTGGGTCTTCTAATAAATTCTTTAGTGTTACTAAAAATGGAGCTGCTATTGCACCATCAACCACCCTATGATCACTTGATAAAGTGACTTTCATTGTGTTTCCGATCACCATTTCACCATTCTTGACAACAGGCACCTGTTTAATACCGCCGACAGCCAAAATACAAGCAGCAGGACCATTGATAATAGCAGTGAATTCTTCAACGCCAAACATGCCTAAGTTAGATATGGAGAAGGTAGCACCTTCCATTTCTTCTGGCTCTAGTTTTCTGTCTTTTGCCTTTGCTCCCAATTCTTTTATCTCTGTTGAGATATGTGACAAAGACTTATTATCAGCATACTTCACTACAGGAATTAATAATCCATCAGGTATCGCTACAGCAACGCCAATATTAATATGACTATGCTTTAAGACTTTATCATCTTTATAGGCAACATTGATGTCCGGATGCTGTCTTAGTGCAGCAGCAGTAGCTTTCACTACCAAGTCATTAAAGGAAATTTTTACAGGAGACACTTCATTTAAACTCTTACGAGCTTCAATGGCCTTGTCCATATTAATTTCCATAGTAACATAAAAATGAGGTGCTGTAAATTTACTCTTTCCTACAGTCTTGCCTATGGCCTTCCTCATTTGTGATAATTTCACTTCCTCAGTATGCTCTTCAACAACAACTTGCGGAAGTGTAACTGAGTCGCTAGCAGCAGTAGAAGTAATAGGGGGTGTGGCCTGTTTTGATGCAGGCGTAAAATTCTCAACATCAGCCTTTACAATTCTACCGTTTCCGCCTGAGCCAGCTACTTCCTTTAAGTTGATACCTTTTTCTGCAGCAATTTTTTTAGCTAAAGGACTGGCAAAAACTCGTCCATTTGCATTAGTAGTACTATCTTTCGTGGTGTTGGCCTGCGACGACTTAGCTTCTACAGCATCAGCTGGTTTTGGAACCTTCATATTGTCCGCCTCATCTACACTAGATTTCTCATTCGGCTGTGAATTACTTTTTCCACCCTGCTTATCTGCTTTCAGTAAGGCTTGATAATCCGCTCCTTTTTCACCAATAACAGCAATAACGCCATCAACGGGAACAGAATCACCCTCTGCTATTCCTATATGCAGTAAAACGCCATCTTCATAGGCTTCAAGCTCCATCGTGGCTTTGTCAGTTTCAACTTCGGCCAAAATATCCCCTGCCTGTACTTCATCCCCTTCTTTCTTAAGCCAAGAAGCGATGGTACCTTCTTCCATGGTATCGCTCATCTTAGGCATTTTAATCAAAGACGCATTAATTGACGAGGTATCAATAGCGGACGAGCTACTTTCACTTGGCTCTTGTGCAGCGTCTTCTACCCCACTATCTTTCTCCTCTTCTTTGGAATCCACCTGATTCAATAAAGCTTTATAATCTTCACCTGCTTCACCTATTATAGCTATAATACCATCTACTGGTACGGCATCTCCTTCTTTAATTCCAATATATAAAATAGTGCCATCTTCATAGGACTCCAGCTCCATTGTCGCCTTGTCAGTTTCTACTTCCGCCAATATATCTCCCGATGACACCTTATCTCCCTCCTTCACTAACCATGAGGCTATAACACCTTCCTCCATGGTATCACTCATTTTGGGCATTTTTATTACTTCAGCCATATAAATTTCTTTGAATTGATAATCAAAAATAATTGTAATCTGCGCTTAATTCAAGCGAATTGAAATAAACTATTAAGAATAATCTAAATCTAAAAGATATGTTCAAATAAAAAGCCCGTTTTTAATAAAAAAAGCGGGCTTTAATATCTTGTCTTGTAGATATTTTAATCTGGCGTATCAGATTTCGTAGCCTCGTACTGTTTGTTCAGTCCTGCAATAACCGCATTGCTTATATCTAATCCTTCATTAGCATATAAAACACCGCTCCCTCTAGAATAGGTTAGTACTAATTGTAAATCATGTTGTTCACCGTAACTTTTAAGAAATGCGCTTACATTATCAAACAATTCTTCGTTTAACTTGGCCTCTTCTTGTCTTAATTGCATACCTAAGCTTTCTTGATAACGTCTCAAGTTTTGTTGTTTCTGCACTAAGCCTTCTTCTAGCGCTTTTCCTTGCGCTATAGTTAAATTTGAAGCCGTTCTCTGAAAATCATTTATTTCGCTTTGTAAGCCTTCTGCTCTATTCTGGTATTCCTTTTCAAACTTACCCTGCTTGTCTGCTAACTTCTCTGCTATCTCTTCAGTCAATTTATAATTAGTGAGCAATGAGTCCGAGTTAACATAAGCTATTGCTACATCATTGAAAGCAATTGTACTTCCATCAGAATCATTAATGGACTGTACCTTCGTGGCCCCTCCTTCAAATTGCTTGTAAAATAAAAAAGCAACTGCAACAAAAAGTACGATGTTTAAAATTATTGATAAGTTCTTCATATTGTTAATTCTATTTTGGATGTGGAACGTGTCATTTCATTCCAAATTATTTTAAGCAGTCGCAAATATAGTCAAACAATTGAAAATGCCATAAACATCCCCTGTTTCGTTAGAAAATAAGTATTCTATTAAATTTAAGGATTATTGCTACGCTTCTTTGGTGGGTAAGAAATGGTATAACTTTGATACTTATGCTTTAATTTCACATCTGAAGGTTCACTAGGTTCTGTTGCTTTGTACTCATACTGTACTAAATATTGATCAGTATCATAAGGTATATACCATTCAGGAACTTCTTCGTCATCCATGCTAGCGGACCATTCTTTTTCAAATGACATTTTAAGCTCCGCTTGACCAGCAAAATCATTCCTTAACAGAACAGCTACAATCAAACCGCTAAAAAGACCCATTAAATGTGACTCCCAAGAAATATGTCCTTCAGTTGGGAGGACACCATAAAACATCCCGCCATATAATAACAAAACAACAAAAGACAGTGCTAGCGAGGACTGATTTTTACGGATTAAACCACTGAATAAAATAAAAGAAGCTATGCCATAAATTATTCCACTGGCTCCAATATGATAGGCCTCTCTTGCCATAAACCAAACACCAATACCTGTCAAGACGTATATGTACAAAAGTGCTTTTAAAGCTATTCTATCATAGAAAAAAAATAGAATAATAATTAATAGCATTAGCGAAAAGCTGTTAGAAAGCAAATGCAAAAAATCACCATGTATAAATGGTGACGTAAAGATACCTATCGTACCCAGTAAATGTCTCGGCAAAATCCCAAAATGAGCGAAATTAGCCGAAAACGCCCATTCCACAGATTTCACTAACCATAAAACAAGAATTATATAGCTTGCGAAAATCACACTTTGCCTAAATAAGGATTTCTCTTTAGTCATACTTTTAATTTACGATAAAAAAGGAAAAAGAAACAGCTTAAAAATATATTTCTTGCGCTAACCTAAAAGTATTTGCGTGTGCATCAATAATGTGCGTTATTTTTTCACTGTACCCACCCCCCATGACAACGGTTACAGGAATATTATTTTTATGAGCAACCTCTAACACATACTTATCACGCATTTTACAGCCCGCTCTTGACATTCCTAACCTTCCTAGCTTATCCGTGGATAACACATCAACGCCAGCTTGATAAAAAATAAAGTCGGGCTGAAACTCATCAACTATTTTTGGTAAAGTAGTATAAAGAAGTCTTAAGTATTCCTTATCGTCGCATCCATCCGCTAATGGTATGTCAAGATCTGATTTTTCTTTATGCAAAGGGTAATTATGGCCACCATGCATGCTGAAAGTATAGACATTCTTTTCATTCTTAAAGATTTCAGCGGTGCCATTCCCTTGATGCACATCTAAATCCACTACAAGGATTTTGTTTGCAAGTCCATTATTTAATAAGTACTTGGCAGCAATTGCAATATCATTCAATAAGCAAAAACCTTCCCCTCTGTTGGTAAATGCATGGTGCGTACCGCCGGCAATATTCATAGCTACTCCAAATTCAAAGGCAAATAAGGCCGCATCTATTGTGCCTTGGTTAATAATTCTTTCTCGTTTTACTAACTCTTTTGATTGAGGAAAGCCCGTTTTTCTTTCCTCCTGCTTGGTTAATTGTAAATTCTTTAGCTTCTCCCAATACAATGGATCGTGGGTAGACAATATAATATCTTCTGACATTTCTGCAGGCGCGAACAAATTACTACTTAAAATAGTGCCTTCATAAAGCAGCTGCTCAGGTATTAAATCGTACTTTTCCATCGGAAATCTATGCTTCTCAGGCAGGGGATGTATAAATTCTGGTCTCCAGGCAATTTTTAACATGGCATAAAAAATGCTGGCATTCTAAATGAAACCCAGCAGATAAATTTTATTTACTTCAAAATAATATAACTAAGCAGAGTTGTCTTCATTTGTTGACTTAATCATCTAAATCAGCTTCCTCGTTAGATTGGAAAGAATAGAGCATTTCATCAAGGCTAATGTTATCTTCATTAAAATCTTGAATGAACTTATCTATCACTTTTGGTGTAACTTCATCTTCGTTTAGTCCGATATCCAAACCTACCCCGTACTCACAGCCACTATCCATGTCGACATGTTCCATCACTTTCACTGTCTCATCTTCCTCCAAATCATCTATCATCTCTGCTATGTAGAGTCCAATTTCCTCTTCAATATCATCTAAAGAAGCTAAGTCACCGTTCTCATCCTCCTGAAACTTAATTGGTTTAAAATTCGGGAACTTTTGAGCAGCCCTGTGCTCTGCTACTTCATAAACCTCACTTGCATGGTGCAGTCTTAAAGTATAGATTACAGCGTCGTAAACCACATCTTTTGCTTCATATTTACCAATAAACCTAAAATGTTGATATTCCTCATTATTATCCTCAGACGGAACTGTAATATAGTTATGAACAGAACGCTCAATAGCATCTCTCATTTTTTCAATTTCTTTCGGATCAAATCCAGGATTATTAAGTTTCATATTAAAGTTGGTGAAGTAGCTTATTAAATTACGCTATTTTTTTTAATCATCAAAATATTATTTACCTCCTTTTTTTTGACTAATCGATTCAAAAATTGAGTTCACTATTGCTAAGATGATACCAAAAATTAAGGCCCACCAAAAGCCATCAACAGAAAAACCATCGACAAGCCAATCAGCTAACATGACCATTAGAGCATTTATTACCAGTAGAAAAAGTCCTAAACTTAGAACGGTAATAGGTATTGTAAGAATTGTTAAAACAGGCTTCAATGTCGCACTGAACAAAGCTAGAAATATAGCTAATATAAATGCTGACATGAAACCATCTACATGGGCTCCTGGCAGAAGGTACGAAGCCACTATTACGGATAAGGCAGATAAAACTAATTTGATTATGAAATTCATACTTTTAAAAAATTGTTACAATCATAAAAGTAATAAAGATCTAAATGTATCAAAATTATTAATCTTTAATTGCATCAATTTTTTTGGCTACTTCTTCAGCTTCTGCCATTTTATGATCGGCTTGTTTCCTATCAATTGTACTTAAACGATGGTACTCTTGTAGTAACTTTTGATGCGTTTCGTTTAATTTTTCTTTTTCTGTTTTCTTTTTAAATAATCCGAAC
>JBKEFO010000030.1:0-17051 GCA_046709585.1 Marivirga sp. | reverse complement strand
ATTAGCAGAGCACTGGAGGATGAAAATAGAATCATTAGAGTGCACGGGCATCTAAAGAATAAACATGAGCATACTAACTTTTTGCCTGGCATGTATGTGGAAGCCAAAATAAGTACTAGCACATCCAACCAATTTGCGCTGCCAGAATCCTCAGTGGTAAATATAGACAACAGCTACTATGTACTAGCATTGGAGAAGCAAGCTGACAGCACCTATTATTTCAAGCGTGAAAAAGTGGAAATCGGCGCCACAGATGGTGGCTTCACTAAAATTATAAATGCCAGTAATTTTAAAGCTGACACCAAATTCCTCAGTAAAGGAGCTTTTAATTTAATCAGTGATTAATGAAATAAATAATGGGTTACCATATCGATACTAATGCTTACCAGTAACCTATTATTACCTTCTTTATACGTTGGTCTGCTGGTTTATAATGCCTTGATCTAATAAATACGTTTATTGTATTCCAATAGAATACATAAAACTTTTCACGTAACGAATATCGCTTACTATTGTATACTTACTTTATTATCTTAATCTTTAAAATATTTTTAGCTGTCAAATGAATACGGAAGCACTATTGTTGAAACATGACCTACAGCCTACTGCCATGCGCATATTGGTATTAAAATTCTTGCAAACAACTAGCACTGCAGTGAGTCTAAATGATATGTTCGGTGCCTTTGAAAATGCCGATAGAACCACCTTATATCGGACTTTAAAGTCTTTTGAGGAAAAAGGAATAGTGCATAGCATTATCGACACCAACGGCATTACTAAATACGCCTTATGCCATGCAGACTGCGATGTTCATGAGCACAATGACGCCCATATTCATTTTTACTGCAAAAAATGCGAGCAAACATACTGTCTCCCCAAATTCACCATCCCAAGTTTTGAGCTACCAAAAAATTTCCAAAAACAGGAGACGCGACTACTGGTAGAAGGCATTTGTGATTCCTGTGGCTAATAGTCAACTTTGCAATTCCATTGCATACTTTTCTGCAGTACTTTTACCTCAAAAAAAGATGGAAATCAATATATGCATGCCCGATAAAATTATATTCCACTATAAGAAAGAGACCTTAGCTTATGAAGAGGCAATTGGTCAAAAACATGCAAAAAGCATGGAAACACTTAGTGCGAGCACACATTATTGCCCAATGCTATCCTTTAGAGCACACGCCAACGCATAGAAAAATGCTCCTGTTTGGCTTAAAAATAAAAAGCATTAAAGAAATAATGGGACAAATACCCAGACTTCTCTTTGGTGGATTAAGATCATTCCTTGGTATTGTTCCCTTAGGGAATACTGGAGGAGCAAATGTCCCTGCCTTAAAACTACGCCCTGTACCTCTAGATTTACATCAAATTCTCAAATACCGTTAATAACGATATGGCACATCAACACGAACACCCATCTGGTAAGAACTTAAAAATAGCTTTTTTCCTAAATTTAGGCTTCACCATTTTAGAAATCATTGGAGGCCTATATGTAAATAGTATAGCTATTCTCTCTGACGCCGTCCATGACCTAGGTGACAGCCTATCTTTAGGTGCTTCTTGGTATTTAGATCATAAGTCAAAAAAAGGACCCAATTACAGGTTTTCTTTTGGCTATAAACGCTTTTCACTGCTAGGGGCACTAATTAATTCAATTATCCTTATTGCAGGCTCTATCTATGTAATATATGAAGCCATCGGTAGGCTACTAGAACCAGAACACACCAATGCTGATGGTATGATCCTCTTTGGAATTATTGGAGTAGCCGTAAATGGATATGCTGCCTATAAACTACGGTCAGGGAAATCTATGAATGAAAAGGTAGTCTCTTGGCATCTAATTGAAGATGTACTAGGCTGGGTAGCTGTGTTAATTGTTGCTATAGTGCTGAAATTTTACGACATCCATTACTTAGACCCAGCATTATCGCTCTTGATTACCCTTTATATCCTTTGGAATGTAGTAAAAAGATTAAAAGAAACTCTGTACATCTTCTTGCAAGGAACACCCCCCGAGTTTAATTTAAGAGAGGTGGAGAACAAATTACTTGCTTTGCCAAATGTAGACTCACTACACCATACCCATATCTGGTCCTTGGAAGGAGAAGCGCTCGTTTTCACGACTCATATTAGACTAAAAAATATTCACAGTTTGGAAGATTTAGAGCACTTCAACCAACAAATGAAGTACACACTAAAGACGTATAAATTTTCTCATTGTACAATCGAAACAGAGCTCAATGAAAATTACTGTAGTTTACCGAAATATTAGGACGTAAGCTCGACCAAAAGCACCTTAATTAAAGTGACTAACAACTTAATTTATAGCTGTTAGAAACAACTAAACATAATTGATAATGAAAAAATATAAATCATTCTTTTTAGCCATAGCCATGACGGCCTTCACAGCCTGCCGGAACGAAACGAGCAAAGCACATCAAGAAAGTAAAATGGTGAATAAAGTGAAACAGATGGCTCCAAATATGGGGATAGCCCACTGATATGGTTTAGAAACTTTTTCTAATGTCGACAGCCTGTGTTTTACCTTTAATGTGAGACCAAATGCAGAAGCAGATACCATATCGAAAGATTGGCTATGGCTACCAAGAAAAGGAACAGGTTACCTTAAAGCTAAACGGCCAATGGCTTACTAACAGAAGTCACACCATTCAATCTGAACAATTCAAAGCGATGGACGGAGCATTTATTAAAGACCAATATTGGTTAATATTTCCCTTGAGAACAGCCTGGGACAACGGAACAGAAGTGTCTATTGGAAATGACATAATGCCTTTCACTTCAGATTCAGTCCCCTCTATGCCCATAGCATATACCGACAGCACCGGTTATACACCTATAAATTGTATATGGATAAAGAACGAATGGTAGCTGCTTGGGAATACTACCATCGTAGTGAAGAGGAGACCTCAATTACCACCGGCTGGGAGGCTACAAAAACATTCAACGGAATTAAAATATTTACTAAGTTTATGAATAGTGAAAATGGTTTTGCTATTTCCTTCACAGGCATTGAAATCAAATAATTGATAAACCCTTTAGCGCACATAAAAAGTAGAACATATAAAAAAAGCTGATTCTAAAGAATCAGCTTTTTTTATAATATGAATTAACCAATAGCTTAATCAGCTTTGTTACTCATTCTCTTTCTTTCGTTCTCATCTAAATAGATCTTACGCATCCTTATTGATTTAGGGGTAACCTCAAGATACTCATCCTTCTGGATATATTCCATCGCTTCTTCTAATGAAAAATTGATTTTCGGAGCAATTTTCATTGCGTCATCAGTACCTGATTTACGCATGTTTGTTAATTGCTTTCCTTTATTGATGTTCACTTCCAGATCATTATCTCTTGAATGCTGACCAATAACCTGACCCTTATAGATCACATCACCTGGTTCAACGAAGAATACACCACGATCCTGTAATCTATTTATAGCAAATGCAGTAGATGGACCTCCATCGATAGAAATTAGTGATCCTTTACTTCGTTGCGGAATATCTCCCTTATAAGGTGCATATCCTTTAAATCGATGTGTCATTACAGCTTCTCCAGCTGTTGCTGTCATCATGTTATTTCTTAGTCCTATTATACCTCGCGCTGGAATATCAAATTCCAAATGCTGAAGATCACCTTTTGGCTCCATGATTAATAACTCACCTTTTTTCATGGTTACTAATTCAATGGCCTTACCAGACACATCATCAGGCACATCAATCACCAACTGCTCAATTGGCTCGTGGCGTGCACCATCCACTTGCTTAAACAATACCTGTGGCTGACCTACTTGTATCTCATAACCTTCTCTTCTCATCGTTTCAATTAAAACAGACAAGTGAAGAATTCCTCTGCCGAAAACCAAGAATTTATCTTCAGAATCTGTTGCCTCTACACGTAGTGCCAAGTTCTTCTCAGTCTCTTTCATCAAACGATCACGCAAGTGACGTGAGGTAACAAATTTACCTTCCTTACCAAAGAATGGCGAGTTATTTATAGTGAAAAGCATACTCATTGTAGGCTCATCTATAGAAATTCGCGGCAATGCCTCTGGATTCTCTAGATCGGTGATGGTATCACCAATGTCAAAACCTTCAATTCCTACTAAAGCACAAATTTCACCAGCATGCACTTCAGAAACTCTTAACTTACCTAATCCCTCAAAAACTTGAATCTCTTTGATACGCGTTTTCTTCACCGTTCCATCCTTTTTACAAAGGCCAACTTGCATCCCTTCTTTCAAAGTACCTTGGTACACTCTACCGATAGCAATTCTTCCTACGAAAGAAGAGTAATCTAGCGATACAATTTGTAATTGAGGAATCCCCGTTTTCTGTGGTGGCGGCGGAATAGTTTTAATAATTTCATCTAACAGAGGAAAAACTGAATCAGTCTGATCTTTCCAGTCATGACTCATCCAACCATTCTTTGATGAACCATACATGGTTACAAAGTCAAGCTGCTCTTCTGTAGCTTCTAAGTTGAACATGAGGTCAAATACTTCCTCATGTACTATATCAGGTCTACAATTTTCTTTATCTACTTTATTTACCACTACTATTGGCTTCAAGCCTAAGCCTAAAGCTTTGCCTAGAACAAATCGAGTTTGTGGCATGGCTCCTTCAAAAGCATCTACTAAAAGTAAAACACCATCCGCCATTTTTAAAACACGCTCTACCTCACCACCGAAATCGGCGTGACCAGGCGTGTCTATGATATTAATCTTTACCCCTTTATAAGTAACAGAAACATTCTTACTTAAAATGGTAATACCCCTTTCACGCTCAAGGTCATTGTTATCAAGAATGAGCTCACCCGTCTCTGTTCCTTCTCTAAACACCTCACACGCGTGAATAATTTTGTCCACCAAAGTAGTTTTACCGTGATCAACGTGGGCAATAATTGCCACATTTCTAATTTCAGACATCTAAAAATTATAAAATAATTGAAAATCAATAAGTTAGAAGTACAAAAACTCCCTTCTAGCTTTCAGCTCGCAAAGGTATGAAAATACTTTATGGGATTATGCAAACCACTGGAAATTATTAACATAAATGAAAAAAAGAAAATTATATCATTGAACCACTTCTTCTGCCTCGGACTGTTCGCCCTTAGTCTTTTCTTTCTTTTTCTCATCCTCCATTAGATAGTCTTTAATTTTAGCCCTTATTTCCTGATTTGACAAATTATGAAAGATGGTACCGTTTCTTGCCAACGACAATTGGCCTGTCTCTTCGGAGACAACTAAAATAATGGTATCTGTGGTCTCTGACATTCCAATTGCCGCCCTATGCCTCAAGCCAAATTGCGCAGGAACATCTTTTTCAGTGACCGGAAGAACACAACGTGCAGCTACTATTCTACCTTTATGGATAATTAAGGCTCCATCATGTAAAGGACTTGTTTTATTAAAAACAGATATCAATAAACGCTTAGACACCAAGGCATCTATCTTATCTCCTGACTCGGCATAAAACCGTAATTCCGAACCCTTTGATATCACTATTAAGGCGCCTGTATTAGTACCCCCTAATGATTTTGCAGCTTCTATTAGAGGGGTAACATCTAACTCATGTCCTAGCTGACGCTTACGCCAAGGTAAATTAGAAAGGAAATTATTCTCTCCATTGAAAGACGTTGTCTTCCCTAAAAGAAGTAGAAATTTCCTAATCTCTTGTTGAAAGAGAATGATAGCAGCAATCACCCCGACACCCATAAACTGCCCTAAAATAGCTGACAGCAATTCCATTTCCGCAGCTCGTACTACTAGATAAATGAGGTACAAAGAAAGAAATCCCACAAAAATACGGACAGCCACACTGCCGCGCATTAAACTATAAACTTGAAACAATAAAAAACTTACCAAGCCTATGTCTAAAACATCAACCAGACTAACTTCTAAAAACCCTATGGTAAAAGCGTAAATCAATTTTGCATTTTATTAAAAAGTGTAACAACCTCCTTTGCTTCTTTCACATCATGCACCCTTAAGATAGAAGCCCCTTGCATTAGTGCTGCCATATGCAAAGCCGTTGTCCCATTTAGTCCACTTTCAGGGCCACTCCCTAAAGCTTTGTATACCATAGACTTTCTTGAAATTCCTACCAATAGTGCACATTCTAATACTTCAAAATAGGACAAATTTTTAAGCATTTCATAATTATGTGCAATGGTTTTTGCAAAGCCAAAACCAGGATCAATTATAACGTCATTAACACCTAATTGTCTCAACAGATTTAACTTCATAGCGAGCTCCTTTGCCACATCGACTACTACATGTTGATAATTTGTTAACTTTTGCATCGTAGCAGGTGTGCCGCGCATGTGCATAAGCACGTATGGCACCTGCAATCCAGCAACTGTCGCAAACATTTGACTGTCTAAATTTCCTCCACTCACATCATTCACGATTGATGCTCCAGCATTAATCGCTCGATAAGCCACTTTACTTCGAAAAGTATCAACAGAGACGATCACATCAGGATGCTCTCTTTTCAAGCAATCAATTACAGGAATTACCCTGACTAATTCCTCTTCTACACTAACTTCTGCGGCATTCGGTTTGGTAGAATAGCCTCCTACGTCAATAATATCTACCCCATCAATCAACATTTGATTTACTTTTTTTAAAGCAAGCGCTGCAGAATTATTTACGCCCCCATCGAAAAAAGAGTCTGGAGTGATATTTAAAATACCCATTACTTTAGGGCGCGATAAATCCATCAAGCTTCCCTTGAGTTGCAATGTTTTTTTAGGATAAAATGCTGTATCTTTCGGATTCAAAAATTTTTAGCTAACAGATTAATGAGTAAACAAACTGAAAGCGAATATAAGCAAGTTATTGCGCTCTGTAAGGACGTTTTCGAAAAGAAAACGAAAGATTATGGCACCGCATGGAGAATTTTAAGATTACCCTCTATTACAGACCAACTATTTATCAAGGCACAGCGCATTCGTTCTATCCAAGAGAAGGGAGTACAAAAAATAGAGGATGACATAAGAGGAGAATTTATTGGCATTATTAACTATTCCGTCATTGCCATTATTCAACAAACGCTAACAAATAAGGACCCTTCTGAAATCCCTTATGAAACGCTTGAACCATTGTACGATAAGGCGGTGCAAGAAACACTTTCCCTACTGATGGATAAAAATCACGATTATGGAGAAGCTTGGCGGGACATGCGCATAAGCTCCATGACGGATTTAATTCTCATGAAGTTGTACCGTGTGAAGCAAATTGAAGACAACGACGGTAAAACTATTATATCAGAGCCAATCAAGGCGAATTATCAGGACATGATCAATTACGCTGTATTTTGTATGATCAAACTAGAAATATAATTTATTATGAAGTATCTCATCACTATCGTTAGGTATTTAGTTGGAGGATTGTTCATTTTTAGCGGACTTATTAAGGTCAATGACCCTATAGGAACTGCTATTAAAATGGAGGAATACTTTTCAGTTTTCGCAGGTGACATCTCCTCTTTCTTCTCTTTTTTTGAACCATATGCACTCGTCATTGCTATAATTATGAATGTATTAGAAGTGGTTTTTGGCCTAGCTTTAATCATGCGCTGGAAGGTAAAGTTTACCATGAATCTGTTGACTGCAATGATTCTATTCTTCACTTTTTTAACTTTCTATACTGCATATTTCAACAAGGTGACAGATTGTGGTTGTTTTGGTGATGCTATAAAGTTGACCCCTTGGCAATCATTTACAAAAGATATGATTCTGGTGGTCATGATAGGCTTTTTATACTTTAATATTAAAAAAATAAAAGAAAGTACTTTTGCCACCAAAAACATTGTTGTCGGATTTACAGCTATCCTTAGCATACTCTTATGCATCTACGCCATAAAGCATCTGCCTTTTATTGATTTCAGAGCCTATAAAATAGGGACTACCATACAAGACGCGATGAAAGCCAAAGAGACTCCAAAATTTCAATATACTTTTGTTAAAGACGGAAAAGAAATAAAGTCTTACCAATACTTGACCAAAGAAGATGGCTACGAATTAGAAGGGTATGAAATTACCAATGAGGAAGCATCTACGCCAAAAATTACTGACTTCGCATTGTGGAATGAATCGGGAGACAAAACAAATGCGGTACTTTCTGGACAAAAATTATTGATAATAGGCTACTACATAGAAGAGGCTGATGAAGAAGGATTAATAGATATCAATAACTTAGTTAACAGTTTACCTGCCAATATCAAACCTATTATACTAACGGCAAGTGGTGCTGAAGATGTACTAAAAGTAAAGGCTCGCAGAGGACTTAAGCCAGACTTCTATTATGGTGATGCTACTGTACTTAAAACCATCATAAGATCAAATCCAGGGCTTGTGCTGCTAAAAGATGGTAAGGTATTAGGCAAGTGGCATTATAATGATGTCCCTGATATGGAGTCAATTTCTGCACTCCTCTTATAACATGAGATTTTTTTTAATTGGCCTACCAGGATCTGGAAAAAGTCACTGGGCAAAGCTGCTTGGCCAAGCTACAATGCTTCCCGTACTAGATTTAGATACCGAAATAGAAAAACATGCGGGTAAGACCATTAACGAGATTTTCCAGCAGGAAGGAGAAACAGCTTTTAGGGACCTAGAAAATAAAATACTTATAAAAATCTGTGAAAGAAACTCTTTTATTTTAGCATGTGGGGGTGGTACCCCCTGCTTTCTTGACAATATGGATATTATCAAGTTTCAGGGCCGCTCGATCTATTTACAATGTGATGTAGGTTTTGTGGTGCATAATTTACAGCGTCAAAATGAAGTTTCCAAACGTCCGTTATTTCAACAAAAAGGGCATGACCTAAAAAAGAAAAGTGAAGATTTGCTCAGCGAGAGGAAAGCATTTTACGAAAAAGCCGATCATATCATAACAATAGATCGGCTTAAAGAGGTAGATATCCTAAATCAACTAAAAATGATTACCCTTAATTAAAATGATTTACCTATAGATACTCTCAAAGTACTAATATTGGAAGACGAGTTAATTAAAACTCCAGAGCTATAAGCGTCGATCGGTGCATTATTCCTATTTTGAATATTAACTGCTGCATCAAAAGCAAAACCATTCTTAATGATACCCACACCTGCACTGATAACTGATCTATCTTGCTGAAAAGTATATGATTCGTTGTCGTTTGAGGTATTTCCATCAGAAATATATTGGTCCTCAATGAATTCATTATCAAAAGGACTCTGAAAATAAGCATACCCAGCACGTAATCTAAAAACACCAAGCCTAGCTTCTGCACCAATGTTGGCATTTATTGCTGGCTTAAGCTCTTGATCTACAGTGATTTCGTCAGAAGCAAATGCGCCCTGTGAACTTCTATATCTAGCAGTGGTATAATCAACATAGGTAATATCAGTAGTTAAGAAGCCGTATTTCGAAAGAAACACTGTCGCTCCTAAGCTCACTTTTTGAGGTTTAATAAAAGCGTAAGATGGCACTTCATTAATGATTTCTCGCTCCCTAAACCGATTGCCTGAAGGCGTAATGGTGAGTGTTTGCCTCTCTTCAATAATCATAAAGCTTGGTGTAGTATAGCTTAAGCCTAAATTCAACATACTTATTGGTTTATAAATAGCGCCAATTGTTAAACCAGCTCCGGCTCCTGAAAGTATCCGATTGTCTTCTATTGTATAGCTGTTGATTAATGCATTATTTGGGATTTCTCTGAGATCCCTGTTAACTTCATAATTAAGAAAATTAATATTTAAAGCACCACCAACATATAGCTTATCTTTATAATTAGCACCATAAGCTAAATCGACCGTTGTTAAGCCACCAGAAGTAACAATTATCTCTCTTCTAGATACCTCTGTTGTCAGATAACCATTTGGATCGTAATCATATCTATCTATCTCATAGTTACCAGTAGTAGTATTCTCATATATATTCAATAGGCCTGCATTGAAGGCTAGATCAGCATAATAATCATTAAATATAGCGTCTTCAGCAGCTGACTCAGTTCCATAAGCTAGAAAATCACCATTCTGATCTAAAAATGGAGCCAAGGCATACTCGACAAAATCTTGTACAACACCATCCCCCGCTGCAATTGTCGACTGATAGTTTATCCCATTAAAAAAGTAACTCTGCTGGTTATAGCCTACACCAAAAGTACCTGATACCCATCCACTATTGTCATCGAAAGCTTGATGAAAGGCCAGTCCCATATTGGGTAATTGCCAATTAAAGCCTGAAGCATTACGCTTATTTTCACCGTTTACAGGAGCAGATTCATACAGGCCCAATCGCATAGCAGAACTTACAGACCAAGATGATCTATTAAAAAAGCCTAAGCCTGCTGGATTATTACCTATGCTGCTAATGTCGCCACCTAAAGACACATTCGTTCCGCCCAAGCCTGTTATTCGCGCCGTTCCATTGAGAGTTGGT
The DNA here is from genome assembly GCA_046709585.1 of Marivirga sp. GTDB lineage: Bacteria > Bacteroidota > Bacteroidia > Cytophagales > Cyclobacteriaceae > Marivirga. Next base: position 6,601 of record JBKEFO010000030.1, on the reverse strand, counting down.
TGGCTAAATAGGATCGCCTCTGTTGAATAGGATGAATAGGTATAAGACTGGGCATATGATGCACTATAAAAAGCACAGAAGACACTCGTAAAAATGAGTTTAAACATTTTCATAGCTAAAATTTTTGTGAAATGATATATTTGGAGATAAAAAAAGTCCCGCTTTTAGACGGGACAACTAGTCTGTTAACGACCTCCTCTTGAGCCTCTTGAACTAGAAGAAGAGGATCTACTGCCAGAACTTCTGCTAGAGGAGCCTGAGCTTCTACTAGAGCCAGAAGACCTATTAACGGAGCCAGAATTTCTACTTGAAGAAGAAGACCTTCCCACGGAGCTGCTGCTTCTTGAGCTGCTGCTAGATCTACCATAAGAAGAACTCCTATCGTTTCCACTACTTCCATAAATGGAGGATGTACCTCTACTACTATAGCCGTTTCCACTTGGTCTAGAATATGCTCCACTATTACTACGTGAACTTCTACTACTATTATAATAATTTCTATTTGCGCTAGCGTTGCTACCAGCTCTACTATTAGACGGATTTGCTGCAGTACTTCTTGCAGAAACGTCTCTGGTGTTAACAGCGCCACTGTTTGAGGCTGTTCTACTTAATCTGTTACCTGCATAAACCGCACTCCTACTAGCATAAGCCGTTCTCGAGCTAGCTCTATCAGAACCACTTGCGTACCTACTACCACTATTCCGTGTTGCAGATACAGCTCGCTCATTTCCTACATTTCTATTTCTTGTCACATAACGATCGCTATTGTTGGAAGCGCTAGTATATCTTGTATTTCTAGTATTTCCTTGAATACGAGCGGTGCTCACATATCTTCTATTTCTATTTTGGTTGAAATCATTATGATAGAAGTTAGAATTATAAAAACCATCATTAAAGCCATTCATATAACCCCAAGCGTACCGTCCGCCAAAACCATAATTGTATCCCCAGAAAGGGTTAAAAAAGCCTGTATTCATACTCCAAAAAGGATCATAAAAACCTCTACCTAAGCCAACTGAAAAATACGACCCACCCCCTGTATTATACCAAGAATTTACAGCAAAAGATCTATCCCCGCCCCAGAAAGGATCGATTCCATAAGGGTTTCCAAAATTATTAAATGAATTAAAACCGTTGGGCGAAGATCCAAAATAATTGTTTACTACTCTTTGACCATTATTACCTTGACCATTATTTCTAGCACTTGTCTCATCATAATACCACCCATCAACAATACTAAGCGTATCAGCTATAGCACTATTTAAATTGTCGCTCGGGTTAAATGAGGTCGCTTCTGTCTGGTTATATGCATAACCTGAGTTAGCAAGTTCTTCTTGAAGCAATTGCTTTTCTTCTTCCTTCTTCTCCTCTAAGACTTTTCTATCTACAGCTGTAAAATACATATCGTCGTATTCTACTTGCTGCTCATTTTGTGAAAAACCTGTTACGGCATTTAAGGTAAAAAAAACAAATAATAAGATAAAGCTGAGAGATTTCATGGCTACTTAGTTTTAAGTTTATAATTTTACAACAATTATTTGATAGAATTGATTTCAAAGCGACACCAATTTTACAAATTAATTTCAGAAAAGAAAGTTACAATTATCATACCAAAAATAGCAAAATGGGGAAAGGTTTACCAAAAAGAAGTGAAGATTACTCACTATGGTACAACGAACTAGTAAAAAAAGCGGATCTAGCAGAAAATTCTGATGTGAGAGGGTGCATGATAATTAAACCTTATGGCTATTCCATCTGGGAAAAGATGCAGCGTCAATTAGATGATATGTTTAAAGAAACAGGTCATCAAAATGCCTATTTCCCTTTATTTATACCTAAATCTTATCTCAGTAAGGAAGCAGCCCATGTAGAAGGATTTGCAAAAGAATGCGCTGTGGTAACACATTACAGACTGAAAAACGATGAAAATGGTAAAGGGGTAATTGTTGACCCAGAAGCAAAGCTTGAAGAAGAGCTTATTGTAAGACCTACTTCAGAGACTATCATTTGGCATACTTACAAAAATTGGGTTCAATCGTACAGAGATCTTCCTTTACTGGTAAACCAATGGGCAAATGTTGTGCGTTGGGAAATGCGCACCCGTTTATTCCTAAGAACGGCTGAATTTTTATGGCAAGAGGGTCATACAGCACATGCTACCAAGCAAGAAGCCATTGAAGAGACTGAACAGATGATTAATATCTATGCTGATTTTGCTGAAGAATATATGGCGCTACCTGTGATAAAGGGACTTAAAACAGAAAGTGAGCGCTTTGCTGGCGCTGTCGAAACGTATTGTATAGAGGGGCTAATGCAAGATGGTAAAGCGCTACAAGCGGGTACTTCTCATTTTTTAGGACAAAATTTCGCAAAAGCTTTTGATGTGAAATTTACTTCTAAAGAGGGAAAGCTAGAATTCGTATGGGGCACTTCTTGGGGTGTAAGCACCCGTTTAATGGGCGCCTTAGTAATGGCCCACTCAGATGATGAAGGACTTGTTTTACCTCCAAAGTTAGCGCCAATCCAAGTGGTAATTGTACCCATATACAAAACTAATGAAGAACAAGAGAAAATAGCATCAGTAGCTACTGCTCTAAAGAAATCGTTAAAGCAAAGACACATCAGTGTAAAATTTGACGACAGAGACACCCACAAGCCCGGTTTTAAATTTGCCGAATGGGAAATGAAAGGAGTGCCGCTAAGGCTAGCAATTGGACCTAGAGACCTAGAAAACGGAACGGTAGAATTAGCTAGAAGAGATACGAAGGAAAAAAATACAGTAAATCTGGAAGGTATAGAAAGTACCATAGAAGAAACCTTAGAGGCTATTCAGAATAATATTTACCAGAAAGCTTTCAAATTTAAAGCAGAGAACACCGTGAAAGCGGATAATTATGAGGACTTCAAGCAAATATTAAATAATAATGGAGGTTTTATAGCTGCTCACTGGGATGGCACAGCTGAAACGGAAGAAAAAATTAAACAAGAAACCAAAGCCACTATTAGATGTATTCCTCTTGGTGCAGAAGAAGAAAGTGGACTGTGCATCTATTCAGGAAAGCCCTCAAATAAAAGAGTGCTTTTTGCAAAAGCCTATTGATTTTCTATATATTTGATTTACCTTCAAAGCAACTATGGTTGGAATAATTATCTTAATCCTTATTGGGCTATTACTTATCATTGCTGAAGTAATATTTGTACCAGGTACTACTTTTGTGGGAGTAATTGGGTTGTTATTAACAATCGTAGGTATTTTTTTGGTTTTTGAAGACTATGGGGATATTGCTGGTTACTGGACGACGGGGGGTACTTTGGTCGTTACCGTACTCTCAATAGTCTATAGCTTTCAATCAAAATCATGGGATCGATTTTCCTTAAAGGCTACAAGTCAAAGTAGGGTTAATGACGACAACATTTACAATTTCCAAGTTGGAGAGAGGGGTAAAACAGTATCTGATCTTAAACCTGTTGGAAAGGCAGAATTTAATGGTAAAATTTACGAAGTAAACAGTAAAGGGAACTGGATAGGGACGAACCAAAGAATTCAGATTACCAAAATAGAACATAAAAGAATTTTTGTAGAATCAATCAAATAAATATGGAAGTATCTTTAATTTTTATAATCATAGCGGCGATCGTACTGTTCTTCGTTTTCATGTATTTCGTACCTGTAAATCTCTGGATTACAGCAATTTTTTCTGGCGTAAAAGTTGGATTATTTGAGCTTGTATTTATGCGTATCAGAAAAGTGCCCCCACGCATAATCGTTGAATCAATGATTACAGCAACAAAAGCTGGGTTAGAGGTAACGACGAATGAATTAGAAACTCACTTCCTTGCTGGAGGCAATGTGCCAACGGTTATTAAAGCACTGATATCAGCAGATAAGGCTAACATAACCTTAGGCTTCAAGCAGGCCACGGCTATTGATTTAGCAGGCAGAGATGTTTTTGAGGCCGTTCAAATATCTGTTAACCCAAAAGTAATTACAACACCCAAAGTAGCTGCTGTCGCTGCAGATGGTATTCAATTAATCGCTATTGCTAGAGTAACCGTAAGAGCTAACATCCAGCAATTGGTAGGTGGCGCTGGAGAAGATACTATTTTAGCAAGAGTTGGTGAAGGCATAGTAACGTCTATCGGTTCAGCAAAAAGCCACAAAAACGTTTTAGAAAACCCTGATAAAATATCTAAGCTTGTTTTGGAAAGAGGGTTAGATGCGGGAACAGCCTTTGAAATATTGTCTATTGATATAGCGGACATCGATGTAGGCGCTAATATTGGTGCTAAACTACAAACTGATCAAGCTTCAGCAGATTTAAAAGTTGCAGAAGCTAAAGCAGAGGAAAGAAGAGCAATGGCCGTTGCCGAAGAGCAAGAAATGCGTGCAAAAGCACAAGAAGCTCGAGCTAAAGTAATTGAGGCGGAAGCACAAGTCCCGCAAGCTATTGCTGAGTCCTTTAGAAATGGAAATTTAGGTGTTATGGATTATTACAGAATGCAGAACATTCAAGCTGATACAGATATGAGAGAATCTATATCAGGGAACGATAAAGGAACTAGTTCGAATAAAAAATCCGGTGGTGACAAAAAGAAAGATGATTAATTAGCCTTTTATGAAATGTAAAAAATGGCTTATCAGAACGATAAGCCATTTTTTTTGATTACTATTTGCCTATTTTTGAACAAAAGAAGACCTTATGCAAGAACAACTAGACTACTTCTTACTCGACGTTTTTACTGAAACACCCTTTGGTGGCAATCCCTTAGCAGTTTTCACGCAGTCAGATACTTTAAGTACCGAACAAATGCATAAGATCACCAAAGAGCTCAATTTGTCTGAGACAGTGTTTCTTAACGGTGCACAAACTAGCGATGGTGATGTAAGTATGAGGATATTTACTCCCGGGAAGGAATTACCAACAGCCGGCCACCCCAGTATCGGAACAGCATTCTTGCTACTATCACTAAAATTAATCACACCAAAGCAACCTAATAAGGTCGTATTAGAACAAGAGATTGGAAATATTACAATTCATTATAAGATTGAAGCCAATGAGGTCACTGAATTAATGATGGAGCAACCTCTCCCAAAATTTGAAGCTACCTTCAGAAATAAGGAATTAATGGGCGCCTTACTAGGCCTTAATGCCATAGACTTATACCAAGATTATCCTTGCAGAATAGTGAACTGTGGAAACCCCTTCCTAATTGTTCCAATTAATAGTTTAACAGCAGTTAAAAACATTCAGCTTAAGAACGAAATATACCATGACATCTGCGAAGAAATTGAGATTACGGGGGTTCTCGCATTCACTTTAGAAACTGAAGGTAAGAATAATATAACCCATAGCAGAATGTTCGCCCCTCAATTAGGTATCATCGAAGACCCGGCAACAGGCAGCGCTCATGGACCGTTGGCAGCTTATTTACATAATTATCAACTAGCTCCAGTTAAACAAGTAAGTAGGTGTGAACAAGGTTTTGAAATGGGCAGGCCAAGCTATATCAATATTCAGATAATAGAAGAAGGCGGTAAGATCCAAAAAGTATTGGTCGGAGGAAAAAGTGTGATCATGGGTAAAGGAACTTTATACCACAGTGCCTAAAAATAAGAAAATATTATTTGTATGCCCCTACCCTTTTGGTGAGGCTCCTAGCCAACGTTTTCGGTATGAGCAATATCTTGGCCAACTATCTGAAGCTGGGTACAGCTATACCATCGCTCCTTTCCTGTCACTAAGTGCTTGGAGAGTACTTTATAAAAAAGGTAGGCTAACGCAAAAAATATGGTCTTTAATTATAGGCTTTGGAAAGCGAAAATGGCTCTTATTAAAACTCAAGCCTTACGACTATATATTTATACACAGAGAGGCCACCCCTATTGGCCCTCCTTTCTTCGAATGGATTATTAAGTTTATTTGGAAAAAACACATTATCTATGACTTTGATGATGCAATTTGGCTAAAAGATGCGGAGGAAAAAGGAAGTCTCAGATCCATTGTTAAATGGAAGTCAAAAGTAGCTAGCATTTGTAAATGGAGTGATAAAATCAGTTGTGGCAATCCGTATCTAGCTGATTTTGCGCTAAAGTACAATAAAGAGGTAATCGTAAACCCTACCACAATAGATACAGAGTTGTTGCATCTACCCAAAAAGCAGCAAATTGTTACTAATCCGTTGGTTGTGGGGTGGACAGGCACCCATAGTACGCTTCAATATCTACAGAGGATTAGGAAGGCTTTACATTTAGCCTACCAAAACACTCCATTTAAACTGTTAATAATTGCCAATAAAGTACCGGATTTTCATTTTCCGAATATGGAATTTATTGAATGGAACAAAGCTACCGAAATAGCCGACTTAAATAAAATTGACATAGGTATTATGCCCCTATCAGACGACCAATGGAGCAATGGTAAATGCGGTTTCAAAGCATTGCAATACATGGCCTTGGAAAAACCCGTGGTCGGCTCTGCTGTAGGCGTAAATAAAAGGATTATTCCAAATGGAGGATTTCTCGTCACCACCGAGGAAGAGTGGGTAAGCTGTTTGGTTCAATTACTTAAGGACCCTATGCTTAGAAAAGAGCATGGTATCA
>JBKEFO010000029.1:0-17113 GCA_046709585.1 Marivirga sp. | reverse complement strand
AATAATGGCACTATGCTCGCAGGCTTCAACGGCACCTTAATAGCTGAGTTATTTGACAAGCCCACAAGCAGAAAAACGATAGTAGAAGGTGAAGAACCCTACGTGTATGCTGCCACTGATAATATTTTATTTCGAGGTAAAGCTTCCGTAGTTGATGGTCAGTTTGATATTTCATTTTATGTTCCCAAGGAAATGAACTATCAATTAGGAAAAGGAGAGCTGAAATTATACGCCTACCAGAAAGAATCGATGGATGATGCGGGCGGCTATGATAATGACATTATAATAGGAGGAAGTATCAGCGATGCTATAAATGACAATAATGGACCGGATATAAGTTTGTTTTTGAATGACAGCTCTTTTGTTAACGGAGAGAGGGTGGGTAGTAAGAATGATTTGTTGGTTTATCTAGCGGATGAATTTGGAATTAGCATTAGTAATAGCAGCCTAAATCCAGGAATCTATTACCAGTTAGATGATGAATTTCAAGAGAATTTAAATGATTATTTTTATTACGATACAGATTCTTATCAGCAAGGGGCTGTCCGTTTAAGTCTCCCAGAAATTAGTGAGGGCAAGCATATTATAAAAGTGTATGCTAGGGATATCGCCAATAATTTAAGTCAAAATAAAATAGAGTTTTTCGTCATCAACAATGCCTCTGTAGCTATTTTAGATTTCAAAATTTATCCCAACCCAGCTAAAGAAAGCACAAATTTACAGTTCACACATAGCAGAAGGGACGAAGAGATGCTTGTTGATCTTTCTGTGATTGATCATCAAGGCAGACTTGTATATAGCCAACAATTTGAAACTAACGAGTACCTAAACAAGGTAAGTTGGGACCTTAGGCGTACAAGCGGAGAAAAAGTTTCAGCAGGGATGTATTTTATCAACTTAATGGTACGTTCTATAGATGATGGATCAAAAACCCAACAAATTAAAAAACTAATTATCATCAATTGATTATATTTGACTCAAATTTCCAGAAAATGTATAAAGCAAAGTATTTAATTTTATCGCTAGCCGCTCTATTTTTTGCACCGGAAAGCATCTATGCACAGGTAACAAACCCTCCTGTAACAGGTACTGGGCAACAAGGTGGAGATGAGCGAAATGTGATCACTACCGCGATGCCATTTTTATTAATTTCACCTGATTCTCGTTCAGCAGGTATGGGCGATGTTGGCGTGGCGCTAAGTCCAGATGCAAATGCTATCCAATGGAATGCCGCTAGACTGGCATTTACGGAAAATGAAATTGGTGCATCACTATCTTATTCGCCATGGTTGGCCAACTTAAATGTGAATGATATGTCTATTTCCTATCTAAGTGCTTATTATAAAATAAGCCAAAACCAGGTGATAGGTTTTGCATTGAAGTACTTTGATTTAGGGAGTATCACTTTTACAGATACTGGTGTTGATGGAACTGAGGCAAACCCAAAAGATTACTCTATCTCGGTTTCCTACTCTAGAAAGTTGAGTGACGTATTCGCGGCTTCTTTAACAGGTGGCTTTGCAAGGTCTAATCTCTTTGGAAACTATTCTGGTGGCAACGCTGATGAAAGTAAACCTGCGACAGCACTAATTGTAGATTTAGGTATGTTTTATACTAAAGGGTTACTGTTTAATGGTAAGGATTCTGAATTCTCTGCAGGTCTGCAGCTGGGTAATATTTCAAATAAAGTCACTTATTCTAGTAATGATCAAGAGCAATTCTTACCGATTAATTTAAAAATTGGCTCTGCGTTTACTACATCAATTGATGCCTACAACACCATCACTTTTGCCTTAGACTTTAATAAATTAATGGTTCCTACTCCTAACCTTGGAGATTCTGTAGCACCAACCTTGTTAGAGGGTATGTTTGGCTCTTTTAACGATGCTCCGAATGGCTTTTCTGAGGAGCTAAAAGAGATCACTATTTCTGCTGGTTTAGAATATTGGTATAACAATGTGTTCGCCGTGAGGACAGGTTATTTTTATGAACATGAATTTAAGGGCGGAAGGAAATATTTTACGGCTGGATTGGGATTTCGATATCAGGTCCTAGGCCTCGATTTTTCATATCTCATACCTGTTGAAAAACAAAATCCTTTAGGGGAAACATTAAGGTTTACAGCTAGCTTTAATTTAGAACAATTGTCAAGCTCCAAATCAACAGTGAAGGACTAATTTATGTTAGACAGAACTCAAGCGCCCAAGGCTTATTTGTTAGATGACTTATCACTTGCGGATGTAAAAATTTACCATTTAGATAATGAAATTAAAATCCATGTATTTGCGGACGACACCAACCCTGTTGTAAAGGCGGATTTTATTTTTCCAACGGGCAAGCGTAATGAGGCTATTTCAGGAATAGGGACTATTTGCGGTAAGCTATTAACAGAGGCTACCTCTAGCTATTCTTCTGATGTACTACAAGAGACGCTAGATCATTATGGTGCACACCTAGATGTTGTGGTGGATTACGATGATACCAATGTAAGCTTACTCTGCCTAAAGGAGCATTCAAGTATATTATTGCCTTTAGTTAAGAGTATCATTACAGAGCCTTTATTTGATCAAAAAGAGTACGAGAAGATAAAGTACCAATTAAGCCAGCGTATTAAGATCAACAATGGCAAGAATAATGTGCTGGCGACCAAAGCCATTAGGTCACAATTGCTAGCAGGCAGCCCATATGGTCAGTTTGCTTCCGAAGAGAGCATAAGCAAGATCAGTCTAGAGGATATCAAGGCATATTTTCAACAGAATTTAACAATGGCACCACAGATAGTCATTGCAGGACAGGTAGATGATGCCTTGCTGGCGGAATTAAATAATCAGTTTGGCATATTAAGTTTTGCTAACAGGAAGAAAGCAGGTGAGTTCCAGCTTAAATCCAGTTACAAACCAACAGTAATTAAAAGAGCTGGGTCGGTTCAGGCTTCAATAAGGCTTGGTACTTTAAGCATTGGCAAGTCACATCCTGATTACTATAAGTTAGCTATTGCCAATGAGATTTTAGGAGGATACTTTGGTTCTCGTTTGATGAAAAATATCAGAGAGGATAAAGGATATACCTACGGAATTTACTCTAGTATCAGTAATTATCAGGCAGTGAATTACCATGTGATAGGTGCAGATGTACAACTAGAGAATGTTGATGACGCGATTAGCGAGTGCAAAAAAGAGTTGCTGTCTATGCAGACAGATCTTGTATCTGACCACGAGTTAGCGACAGTGAAAAATTATATGTTAGGTAATTTGGCTTCTCACTTAGATAACATCTTTAGTCAAGCTGACAATTATAAATCAAAACTTGTTGAGGGCATAGATTATAAAGAATACTTTACCGCCTATGTAGAAAGTATTCGTGGTATATCATCCAACGAAATATTGACTATAAGTAAAAAATATTTCTCACAGGAATATGCTGAAGTAAAGGTGGTTTAGTATAATTTTACCATTTTACAAAGCATCCAATTTTTGTTGATAATCATACTGCAAGTCCTCGTGCAGCGTGCTTATGTCCTTTTGAATAGCCGCTATTTGTCTGTCGTAGATGTTACTTAACATTTTATTGTTGCTGATTGAAGGTCTTATTGTTTTCATTTTCAGGCAAAAATGGATGAGGACTTCCACGGCAACCTCTTTTTTCAAAGTAAAGCGAATCTGTTTTTTAGCATATCTCAATATTTTCCGCACACTTTTTTTAATCAAGTAATAATTGTTGTTGTTGATTTGCGCAAAATCCTTATTGATCTGCTTCTTCACCTCAATAATATACTCGGGGATGTCCGCCTCCATAAAGAGTAGATAACTCATCAATTCTTTATTCTCCTTTTTAAATTTTGAAAGCCTCAAGCATAGCTCCAATAGTTCTTCAGATGATTTATGCTGCAGCTCCTTTTTTATGGTAGGTAGTGTTTCGGTTAGCATTCTTGTCTTTTAAATATAAACAGTACGAAGATACTATTTATATTTATTGAGGGAGCGTATTTGAAAGTAGACATTTATATTTTTATCAAACCAAACCCTGTATTACCTGTATTAGATGAAAAAAAATGATCGTATGCTTTTTGTCATTACTGCTCTACAGCATCTTGTTGGCGTAGTAAGCACGATGGTTTTTCAAATTAAGAGAAGAATATTTATTAGGATGAATATATGCTCCTTGGTAAGCAAATTATTGGAAAACCGGTCTTTATACAATGAGAAATTATCTTGAGGCTGATGGAATGTTGAGCCTTAAAAAGTAGCCACCCTCAATGGGTTGAGTTAGTCAGTATTGAAGGAGGGTATTTGATAGCTACTATAAATGATGGCGCAGCTACGAATGAATTGCTTATTGCTCTCGCCTTTTTTTGTAATGATTTTCAAGAGGGAATTAGCGGTTTGGAGTAAATCAATTAAGAAAGCGAGAAATGGTGTCGAATTATATACTTAACAGTACGCTACAGCTCAGTATAATGAAGGCGGTAAATTTTTGAACTTTGGCTTAACTAATAAAGTATTAAGTGTAGTTGGTCACTTTCAGTAGGCATAAAAAAAGGTTATTGAATTTCAATAACCTTTTTAATTTAGTAGAAATTTTCGTCTAAGCTAAAGTCTCTTCTTCAATATATTCCGAAACAGGGATGCAGCTACACATGAGGTTTCTGTCACCGTAGGCACTGTCAATTCTGCTTACTGATGGCCAGAATTTATTGGCTCTTACATATGGCAAAGGGAATACAGCTTTTTCTCTACTGTAGGGCAGCTCCCACGACTCTGCAAGTGCAGTTTTCATTGTGTGGGGAGAATTTTTCAAGACGTTATTTGTTTTGTCCGCTATTCCATCTGCTATTTCTTGTACCTCTTTTCTTATGGAAATCATAGCCTCACAGAACTGGTCAAGCTCAGGCTTAGTTTCGCTCTCCGTAGGTTCAATCATCATTGTTCCAGCAACAGGAAAAGATACTGTAGGAGAGTGGTAACCATAGTCCATTAGCCTTTTAGCAATGTCTTCTACTTCTACTCCAAACTCTTTAAAGTCTCGGCAATCAATAATCATTTCATGAGCGGCTCTACCTTTTATATTAGCATATAAAACAGGGTAATGGCCGTCAAGCCTAGCTTTAATATAATTAGCATTTAAGATGGCTAGCTCAGTGGCTCTCTTTAATCCTTTAGGACCCATAAGTGCAATGTAAGCATAGCTAATAGCTAATATGCTAGCACTACCCCACGGAGCAGAAGAAATAGATGTTATTGACTTGTCTCCACCTGTTAAAATCAACGGATTGCCAGGTAAAAACTCTTTTAGTTGCTCTGTCACGCAGATTGGCCCCATTCCGGGACCACCGCCGCCGTGAGGTATACAGAATGTTTTATGCAGGTTTAGATGGCAAACATCTGCTCCTATATTGGCCGGAGATGTTAGTCCTACTTGTGCATTCATGTTAGCACCGTCCATGTATACAAGTCCACCATTGTCATGAATTATCTGACAGATGTCCATAATTTCTTCTTCAAACACACCGTGTGTAGACGGATAAGTAACCATTAAAGCGGAAAGATTTTCTTTATGTAGTACTGCTTTTTCTCTTAAATCGTTAAGGTCAATGTTACCTTTTTCATCGCATTGTACAATCACTACATTCATTCCTGCCATTACTGCGCTTGCAGGATTGGTGCCGTGGGCTGAAGAAGGGATAATAGTTACATTTCTGTTATGATCGCTTCTGCTATGGTGATATGCCCTAATAACCATTAAGCCTGCATATTCACCTTGTGCTCCAGAGTTAGGCTGTAAAGAGGTAGCCGCGAATCCTGTGATTTCTGTCAGCCAGTTTTCAAGCTTTATAAACATCTCTCTGTAACCTAAAGCTTGTTCCTTAGGTGCATATGGGTGTATGTTGCTAAGCTCAGGCCATGTTACAGGAATCATTTCAGTGGTAGCATTAAGTTTCATGGTACATGAACCTAAGGCAATCATAGAATGAACCAATGAAAGATCTTTATTTTCCAATCGCTTGAGATAACGTAACATTTCGTGTTCTGCATGGAAGCTGTTGAAAACAGGGTGTGTCAAATATTTACTTTCCCTTATAAAATAAGCTGGCCAATTAGTGTTGATGTTATCAGCTTCGTTTTCCATAGAAAACTCATTTGGATCTTCATCTAATGCCAAGGCAAAAATGGCGTGCAGGTCTTTGATATCTGCTATCCTAGTAGTTTCGTTTAATGCAATAGAGATTGTATGGGTGCCACTGAAGTTTAAATTGATTCCATAGTCCAATGTAAGAGAGTGTATTTTTTCTCTTATTTTTTCTGACTCTACTTCAACAGTAATGGTGTCAAAATAATTGTTAGTAAGGGTTTTATAGCCCAGAGAAGCAACTGCTTTTACTAAAAGTTGCGTCAGTGAGTGTGTTCTTTCTGCAATTTGTCTTAACCCTTTAGGGCCATGATAAACGGCATACATACCTGCCATCACGGCTAATAGTACCTGTGCTGTACAGATGTTGGAGGTTGCTTTCTCTCTTTTAATATGTTGCTCACGTGTTTGTAAAGCCATACGGTATGCGTTATTACCGTCTTTATCAATTGAGACACCAATTATTCTTCCTGGTATATGTCTTTTGAAGGCTTCTTTGGTAGCAAAAAATGCTGCATGTGGTCCACCATACCCTAGTGGAATACCAAATCGTTGAGAGGTACCTACTACACAATCCGCTCCGTATTCACCTGGCGGTGTTAACAACGTTAAAGAAAGCAAGTCGGCTCCTATGGTGCTAAAAATACTTTTTTCCGCTGCAGCTTCAACAATGGCCTTCAGTTCTAGAATCTCACCACTTACATTAATTTGCTGGGCGTAGAATCCAAAGATATTTTCATCATTTACATCAATGTCATTGATATTACCCACTTTTAATTCAATACCCATAGGTATTGCCCTAGTTGTCAGTACGGCTAATGTTTGAGGGAAAATATTTTCATCTACATAAAAAACATTTGCAGACTTTTTTGGTCCTTTACGGACACCATAAAACATGCTCATAGCCTCTGCCGCTGCTGTGCCCTCATCTAATAAGGACGCATTAGCTAACTCCATACCTGTTAGGTCAATTACCATGGTTTGGAAGTTAATTAAGGCCTCTAGTCTACCTTGAGCAATCTCAGCCTGGTAGGGAGTATAAGCAGTGTACCAACCGGGGTTTTCCATGATGTTACGAAGTATAACACCAGGAACATGGGTGTTATAGTATCCTAAGCCGATGTAAGACCTGAAAATTTCATTCTTTTTTGCTATTGCTTTAAAAGATTCTAAAAACTCGAATTCTGTCTCTGCTTCAGGGAGATTTAAGTCTCTCTTAAGTCGGATGGAATTAGGAATGGTTTCTTCTATAAGTTGATCTAGGGAGTCTGCTTTTACCGTCTTAAGCATTTCTTTTATCTGCTCTTCGTCCGGTGCGTTATGCCTTACATCAAATCTTTCTTGGTAGCGAGGGTTTAATTTCATAATATTAAAATATAAACTTTAATAAATTTTTAAGATATTCAGCCTTACAACTTTCGCACAAAAGTACAATAATAAGTATTGAAATTTGAATGTAGTAACAGTAAAAGTTTAAAAATGATTTACCTTTTAATAAAAAATTATGAATAAATATTTGATTATCCTTTTGTCACTGATAGGTACCTTCCATCAGAGTCATGGGCAACACCAAGAAGAGGTTGCTCGAAAATATGCTGCGACTATTAAATACGAAGACTTGCAAAGACATTTAAGCTTGCTCGCATCGGATTCTTTAGAAGGTCGGGAAACAGGGAAAAGAGGTCAGAAGATGGCCGCCGATTACATAAAAAACCATTTTGAGAAAATTGGTTTAGCTGGACCTATGCCAGATGGCGGATATCTTCAGAAATTTAACTTATACATTACCAAAAGAGGAGAGGCAGAACTTATTGCAGGTGGTGATACGCTCCGGAACTTAAAAGAGATTGTTTATTGGTCGGATAACCCTATTGAACGCACACAAGCTTCTTTCATATATGTGGGTGAGGCAACAAAAAAGCAGCTTCAAGAAATTGATGTAAAGGGAAAGTTTGTATGCTTTAAGGCAAGTGGACAATTTACGCCAGTATTAACGCGATTAGAAGAAGCAGGGGCTAGTGGTGCATTAGTAATGGCAGAAGATAGCGCCAAAATGGCCTTAATTACCCGTTATGGTGAATATTATGTTACGCAAGGTACACTCTCTAGAAAAAAGCCTGAAACGGGGGGATTATCATCTATGGTAACCTATAAAAAGGTAGTAGAGAAACTTTATGGTAAGTCTGTTGAAGACCTAGAATTAGGCGACACCTTTTCCGCTGAGATGTATGGTGAAGTGAATATCGAAATCATGGGGACCGAAAATGTGCTTGGCTATTTGGAAGGTGGAGAAAAGAAAGATGAATTAGTGGTGATTACTGCTCACTATGACCATCTGGGAATACAAGGGGACAAAATATTTAATGGGGCGGACGATGATGCCTCTGGTACAACCGCTGTTCTAGAAATAGCAGAGGCCTTTGCAAAGGCTAAGGCTGATGGTTATGTGCCAACTAGGAGCATCCTCTTCATGCCTGTTACAGGTGAAGAAAAAGGACTATTAGGATCGGCCTATTATGCAGAAAATCCAGTTTTCCCCCTTGAAAACACGGTGGTGGATTTAAACATTGATATGATTGGTAGAGTAGACTCAATACACAGCAATAACAGAGAATTCGTTTATTTGATTGGCTCTGACAGGATATCGAAGGAGTTACATGAAATAAGTGAAAGCATAAATAATCAATACACTATGCTAGACCTAGATTACACTTACAACGCTGAAGATCACCCTGACAGGATTTACTACCGATCAGATCATTGGAACTTCGCTAAAAATGGGGTCCCAATTATATTTTATTTTAACGGTACTCATAAAGAGTATCACAAAGAAACCGATACTGTAGATAAGATTCAGTTTGATTTATTGAAAAAACGTAGTGACCTCGTTTTCTTTACCGCGTGGGAGTTGGCATTCAGGCCTGAAAGGTTGATTATTGATAAAAAATAACTCCTTAATATAGGTCGACTTGTGATTTCGGTCTTAAAGTCATGCTATTTTTACTTACATTAAACACTTAGAGTAGTATTTTTTGAGAACAAGTCGATCTATATCTTTTATTTATTTATGCTGCATACAATTAGTGTTCAGTAGTTCACTTATTGGGCAGCAGAATGTGAAGTATGTACCTCAGGAAGCGCTAGAGGTTATGGCAATACTAAAGGGTGGCTGGCAGTTTCATTATGGCGACCTTCTTTCTGCCTCTCAGATGGATGCCATACAAAAGCCAGTTTATGTTGATGTCCCAAGCACTTGGGACCAATATGAAGCAGGTTATTCGAAGTTTGGAATAGCAACGTATTACCTTAAGGTAGTAGTTGATAATCCGGAGGAGCCACTGGCACTAAATGCAAGGATTGCTGGACTCAATTATCGTTTATATGCAAATGACCATTTTATAGGTGAGCTAGGAAAGGTAGGCAATAGCCCCGAGACGTCGTTGCCAAAGTATCAGAATATCATTTACAAATTGCCTAGCGGTGCTGATACCTTAAAGTTGATTTATCACGTTTCTAATTTTCATTATAGAAAAGGAGGGCTGTGGCGAGCGCCAGTCTTGGGAAGTGAGGAGGTTTTAATAGCGGAAAAAGAGAAGAAGCTCATTATTGACTTCTTTCTTATGGGTGCCATAGTTTTCATGGGGATTTACCATTTGGCGCTTAATATTTTCAGAAGGAAAAATAAGCTGGCCTTAGCTTTTGCCCTCGTTTGCTTTTTAACAGCTATCCGTTCTGCCAGCGTAGGAGAGTTTGTTTTAGTACAGTATTTTGATTGGTCATGGTGGGTGGTCACTAGAATTGAGTTCATAAGCTTTTTCTTGCTTTTATCTTTCATGTCACGTTTTATATACCATCTATTTCCTAAAGTCATTGATAAACGCATAAGTGCCATTCCATTTTATTTTGGTATTGTAGCGGCTGTTATTACGGTTTTTGCTTCGCTGTACTATTCCTCTCATATTATCCCTGTTGCTCAGGTTCTTACTATACTTACAGGTTTATATTACATTTGGACTATTGCTAGGGAGGCAATAAAAAAGAATGTGGAAGCAATTGCAGCCTTTGTAGGGCTCACTATTTTATTTAGCGCCAGTGTTTTTGAAATATTAATGCATCACACGAAGCTTACTGGAGACGTGGTTTTTGCCACAGGTATCTTTTTGTATTTGTTTTCGCATGTAATTATAATTGCCTACCGGTCCAATAAAGATTACATAGAGAAGGAGACTTTGTCAAATGCTTTGCAAACTTTAAATAGCGAACTTGAGCAAAAGGTGCAAAGCAGAACATACCAACTAGATAAAAGAAATGTAGAGCTTGAAAAAGCCAATGAAAACCTACAGCAGCTGAATGCTGAAAAAGATGACATTCTACATGTTGTAGCGCATGACCTTAAATCACCACTCAATAGCACTATTGGATTAAGTCAGGTGATTCGCATATCAGGGGAAATTAAGAATGAAGAGCACCTTAAATACCTTGATTTAATGGAGGATGTAAATAAACAGGGGATTAAATTTATAAATGATTTATTGGTCCTCTACCAATTTGAAGATGCATATAAGCCATCGGCCGAGTCCCTAAATTTAAATGACTTCTTTGAAAAGGTGAATCAGAAGTTTCAACAGAAAGCGCAAAAAAAGTCGATTGCTTTTTCTGTGAGCCAAGCAGAAGAGATTGAAAAAAGTGCTGTTTTCTATACTGATTCAGATATGTTGTCAAGGATTATTGATAACCTATTAAGTAATGCATTGAAATATTCTTATCCTGAAACGGAGGTGAGTTTGTCATATCAACTAACTAAAGCAGCTAATCTCCAAGTTACTATAAGTGATCAAGGGCAAGGAATACCGGAAAAAGAACATGGTAAAATCTTTAAGAAGTTTCAGAAAATATCTACAAAACCCACAGGAAAAGAGACCAGTTCGGGATTAGGCTTGTCTATTGTTAAGCAATTAGTCGTGATACTCGGTGGTGAGATAACTTTTAAAAGTGAGGTGAATAAAGGGACTACTTTTGATTTTATTGTTCCTGAGATAAATAGTTAACTTATCGTCTTTTCTTTCTTCTGCGGTCATTAGACTTTCGTTTAAAGTCTGGTTGCTTTCCATTTATCTTTTGATTTTTCAGCTTTTTTTCATGGAAGGCACCTTTGAATTCAGGATCTCTAAGCCTTTTATGCCTATCAATTTGTAAGCCCATTTCCCTTTCCTCATCGGGTAAGGTTTTGGCAAGCTCAATTGTATCAGGGAGCGGCACAACAGGTATTTTCTTACCAATTAATTCCTCAATATTTTCAATGTCAAAAAGCTCAGCTTTGTTTACGAGGCTAATGGCTATGCCTTTATGCTGGATACGCCCAGTTCGGCCAACCCTATGAACGTACTCCTCATCTTTATCGGGCACATCAAAATTGATAACATGGCTCACCTCGTGTATATCTATACCCCTCGCGGTAACATCAGTACTAACTAAAACGCGAATCTCGCCTTTTTTGAATGCATCAATAGAGTTTATTCGTGTGGTTTGTCCTTTATTTGCATGTATTACCCTTACACTGTCGGTTATTTTTCTGTCAATGA
Organism: Marivirga sp.; assembly: GCA_046709585.1. Classification (GTDB taxonomy): domain Bacteria; phylum Bacteroidota; class Bacteroidia; order Cytophagales; family Cyclobacteriaceae; genus Marivirga. The sequence continues at coordinate 5,405 of JBKEFO010000029.1, read as the reverse complement.
AATGGTATACATTATCAGCATTTTTCTTTGTTTTTGTAAAGATGATAACACGGTCTAAGCTTGGATCTTTTAATAGGTGCCCTATCAGGTTGATCTTAGTTAAGAAATTAGGTACGTGGTACAAATACTGGTCAATAAGTGCCGTAGTAGAAGCCTGTGGCGTAACTTCTATTTTTTCAGGAAAGTCCGTAAACTCAAATGCATATTTTTCTACTCTCTCTGGAAATGTGGCAGAGAAAAATAAGTTCTGCTTCTTCATGGGTAGAATTTCTAAGATGTTCCTAATCTGAGGCATAAATCCCATATCCATCATTTTATCTGCCTCATCTAAGACGAATGTCTTAATTGTTTTCGGATTTAAGACCCCTTCTTTATAAATATCCAACAATCTGCCTGGGGTTGAAACAATAATATCGCAGCCAGCGTCCACCTCAGCAGCTTGCTTTTTTGGTCCAATACCACCGTAAAGACAGACCGTTCTAATGTCAGTATATTTCCCTAGGGATAGTATATTCTCATATACCTGCATGACCAACTCTCTAGTAGGGGCTACAATAAGGGCGCGAGGGCTTGCACCTTGGGCATATTTTACCTTCATTAAGATAGGCAGCACAAAGGCCGCCGTTTTACCAGTGCCTGTTTGAGCAATGCCAATCACGTCATGTCCATCTAAGATCAAGGGTATGGCTTTCTTTTGTATGTCACTAGGGTTTTGATAACCTAAATCATCAATTGCATTGAATAATTGTTTATTTAGTTTAAAATCCTGAAATGATGAGATATCTTGCGACATAAACCTATTATTTGATGAGGAAATGGAAAAGCTACTAATTACAAATGCAAATATAGTAAATGAAGGCAAGATTGAGCCGAAAGATGTGTTAATAAAGAATGGGCGCTTTGAAAAGATCGCCGATAAGATTGAGGCGTCTGAGGCAGATCGAGTAGTAGATGCCGCAGGTAAGCATCTCTTTCCAGGCTTAATTGATGATCAAGTGCACTTCAGAGAGCCCGGCTTAACGCACAAAGCCAACATTTTCATGGAGTCGCGAGCGGCAGTGGCAGGCGGTGTAACCACATTTATGGAGATGCCTAATACTGTGCCGAATGCATTGACGCAAGATTTGTTAGAAGATAAGTATCAGATTGCAGCAAAGAATTCAATTGCTAATTATTCCTTCTTCATGGGTGCAAGTAATGATAACATTGAGGATGTGCTTAAAACGGACCCTGAAAAAGTTTGCGGGGTAAAGGTTTTTATGGGTAGCTCGACGGGTAATATGCTAGTGGATAATGAAGAAACTTTAAATAATATTTTTTCTAAGGTGCCTATGCTTATTGCCACCCACTGTGAAGATGAAGCAACCATCAGAAGAAACACTGCCCAAGCAAAGGAAAAGTATGGAGAGGAGGTGCCGATGCGCATGCATCCAATTATTCGTAATGAGGAGGCCTGTTATTTGTCTTCTTCTTTGGCGGTAGGACTAGCAAAGAAACATGGTTCACGGTTACATGTTTTGCACATTTCCACTGGGAAAGAGACCAATTTGTTTGAGAATACTTTGCCATTAGAGAAAAAGAAGATTACTGCTGAAGCCTGTATACATCATTTGTGGTTCTCTGACGCTGATTATGAAGGAAAAGGAACCTATATTAAATGGAATCCGGCAGTAAAGACTGCCCATGACAGGGATGAAATTATGCGAGCGGTTATTGATGGCCGGATAGATGTAATAGCTACGGACCATGCGCCGCACACCAAAGAAGAAAAATCCAATACATATTTCAAGGCTCCTTCAGGAGGGCCTTTAATACAGCATAGCTTATTAGCGCTATTAGATTTCTACCATCAAGGGAAGATGAGCTTGCCGTTTATAGCACAAAAAGCAGCGCATAACCCAGCTATTCTTTTCAGAGTGAAGGAGAGAGGCTATATCAGAGAGGGATATTATGCTGATTTTAGCTTAGTAGACCTGAATGGAGGGTATACGGTAAAACAAAGTAACATTTTGTCCAAGTGTGGGTGGTCTCCTTTTGAAGGCCATAGCTTCAAGGCAAAAGTGGTTTCTACTTACGTAAATGGTCAATTAGTTTACAATGGCGAGCAGATAATTGAGGCAGGCGCAGGTTCGAGGATATCTTTTTTGAAAAACTAATAAAATAATCTTTCAAATGTTTTTCATTTCATAATTTAGATTTACCTTTGTGATCCTAAAATGGTTATTCTGGTTGTCTTTAATAATTGTAGAGATATTAGAAAGCCACAAAATGGTGATTGTAGTTCAGTTGGTTAGAATGCCTGGTTGTGGTCCAGGAGGTCGCCGGTTCGAGTCCGGTCTTTCACCCATTTTATAAAAGCTTTGATGTTTACATCAAGGCTTTTTTATTGCCTCACCGATGGTATTAAGTTTGCCATCAATATCTTCTGGAATAGGGAGGTTTAATATATCACAGATAAAAGGGTAAATATCTATATTTTCAAAAGAGTTTATTAGTAGACCATTTTTTATACTGGGCCCATTAGCATAGAAAATGGTATGCATATCTGGATTTATAGGGTCGTAGCCGTGGGCACCAATTGTAGAAGAAGCATTGTCTTTTAGGTCCTTAGTGATAAAATTTTTCCCATAGGGCGCTGAAACAATTAGATCTCCAATGCGGTCATTGGCTTCATTATAGTGCCAATGAGTAGGGAATTGACCTTTTTTGTACACATCAAAAGTATCACTAAATAATTTAAGTGAATTGTATACAGAATCAATTAGAGACTTATCATCAAAATATAGTTGTGCATGGGTGCCACTACTAGCAGTGATAAATGCCTGATTATCTAAACTAATGTAGTCGTTTAATTTAATGAAATTGGCAGGTAAATAATCGATGGCTTTCATGCCATGATCAGCGGTAATGATCACATTCACAGGCAGGTCAATGTTTTCAAGCTGCTTCTTTAATCTCCCCACCAATGAGTCGGCCTCCTGTACGGCTGCTTCATTTTCTTTTGATAGGGGGCCATATTGATGACCGTTACTGTCTATTACAGAAAAATAAAGACATATAAACTGTGGGCGATCCTGTTCAGGTAACTTCAACCACTTAATTACTTGATCAACACGATCAGTATTAGGGATACTACCATCATAAGAAACGCTATAATCTGGTTTCATGGTCTTGTCGTTGACTTCGGAGCCTACCCAAAAGTATGAGGCAGACTTAAGGTTGTACTGATGCACGTAGGACCAGATAGGATTACCACCGTAGTAATAGACATCGTTTACTTTTTCTCTGTCTTTGATTCCATAGATTGTTTTCCTGCTCGGGTCATAAAAATTATTATCTACTAATCCATGATGTGCTGGATATAGACCTGTTACGATAGTATAATGGTTGGGGAATGTTTTCGTGGGGAAGGAGGGAACTAAGTGCTTGCTTGCTACACCAGTTTCGATAAATTTATCAAAATTTGGTGTGTCGAACTGCTCAACGTAATCATGCCTGAAGCCATCGAAAGAGATTAAGATAACATATTGTTGCTCTGGCGTTTTAGATTCGCAACTTAGCAGAAGGATGCTTAGTAAAAAGATTATATATTTCATCGACACTAAATTGGCGATTATTTAAAACTTTCAAAAATTATTTGTGTTACATGAAGGTTATTTTTTTGCTAAAAGAAGACTTTAAAATAGTGATAAATCCTTCTTGCGACTAGTCTTAAGAAGAATTGACCTTGATAAAATGCACCTTTGCTTTGTATCTAATCAAACGAGATTTATATTTGTACCATTATTTATAATCAATCTTAATATAAACATGAAGACTGAAATATATTCGACGCTGTTCATCCTAGGATGCACTTTAGTGGGTTGTGGAGATAAAGAGAGGAATCAAGCTCAGGATACTGAAACAGTAGAGAATTATGCACAAATAGTTTTAGCAAACTACGAAGACACTTATGAAGGGGCTTTGCAAATGCAAGAGACGATACACGATTTTTTACTTTCTCCTACTGCCAGCGGATTAGCGCAGTCAAAGAAAGCTTGGTTGCAGGCGAGAGAGTCATATGGCCAAACGGAAGCTTTCCGTTTTTACGGTGGTCCAATTGATGATGAAAATGGTCCGGAAGGGCAAATAAATGCATGGCCACTAGACGAGGCGTACATCGACTATGTAGCAAATGGAGGAGAAACGACTAATGCGAACATTATTAACAGCCCAATTAGTTATCCTGAAATAACATTCGAGCTTATAGCTTCACTGAACGAGAACGGTAGTGAGACCAATGTAAGCTCAGGTTATCACGCTATAGAATTCCTGCTATGGGGTCAAGATTTAACAGACGGCCCTGGTGGAGGAGAGCGTCCTTTTACTGATTTTGTTGCAGGTGAAAACGGTACAGCGGATCATCAAGTGAGGCGTGCCACTTATTTAAAGGAGGTGACTAAGCTACTAGTATCAGATTTGGGTAGTCTCGTGAAAGCATGGAGTCTTGATCAAAATAATTATAGAAAACAATTTATTGCTACTCCTGAACAATCTTTGTCAGACATTATTGCTGGGTTGGGAAAGCTCAGCAAGGGAGAACTAGCAGGGGAAAGAATTTTTGTAGCCTACGATTTACAGTCTAAAGAAGATGAGCATTCATGTTTTAGTGACAATACCCATAGAGACATCTATACTAATGCTTTGGGAATTGAAAATGTGTTTTTGGGTAACTACCAGCGAATCGACGGAACGCTGATCAGAGGCAGAAGCATTTACGATTTATTACAAAGTGAAAACGAGGTGTTGGCAGATGAAATTAAGGTCTTGATAGCAGAAAGCGTCGCCGCTTGCGCAGCTATTCAGCCCCCTTTTGACCAAGAGTTCAATACCGCTGATGGTCGTGTTCGAATTAGTAAGGCTATCAGCTTACTAAGAAAACAAGGTGACAAATTAGCGGAGGCGTCCAAAGTATTTGGATTTAAGTTCAATCCAGAGGATATTTAATAGTTAATTTCCTGTTTTAAATTGATATTTATTTACGGCTGAAATAACTCATAGCTTACCCATGAAGAACCTGTGCTACCCTTTGTTATTTATCTTCTTAGTAGCTTGTAGTCCTAGAAGGGACGTCTATTTGGCTAGCTTAGAGGTAGGTGAGCAGTATCCTGGCGGTGCAGCTACTACGGATGACTTTTCTATGAATGCCTTTGGCCATGTGGCTCCTAATTTAAAGGATGGCAAGGAAATGGAATTTGTGACGGGTAACGCTTTTTTTAAGCGGAATTGGGTTACAAGCCCATCTTCTACAGCTGATTTAGATGGCTTGGGGCCTCTCTTCAATGCCAGATCATGTTCTTCTTGCCATGAATTTGATGGGAAAGGTACACCGCCAAGTGCCGAGAATGAAGATCCGGTGGCACTTC
>JBKEFO010000028.1:0-17702 GCA_046709585.1 Marivirga sp. | reverse complement strand
AAGGTAGTTGACAGAAGTAACTATATCATTCGTAAATCTACCCGAAAGAAAAAACACAGCCATCGGCTAGCTGCCAATATAGACCAAGCAGCTGTAATTATTACCTTAGCCTTCCCCCGTACAAGCCTAGGCTTCATAGACCGATTTCTGGTCGCTTGTGAATCATTTAGAATTCCCGCAATCCTAGTATTTAACAAAGCTGACTTACTAGATGATGCTGCTAGAGCATACTATAAGGAATTAAAGTTCGACTATGAGCAACTAGGCTATCAAGTGATAATGGTGTCTGCTGAAACTGAAGAAGGCATGGAGATTTTTCAAGGTCTATTAAAAGGAAAAACCACCTTATTATCTGGTCATTCTGGGGTAGGGAAATCTACCTTATTAAACTTACTAGCACCTGGCATTGATCAGAAGACAAGTGAAGTCTCGGAGGCGGTTGGTAAGGGAACACATACCACCACTTTTGCAGAGATGTTTGAGGTGGCCGCTGACACCTATGTTATCGATACCCCTGGCATCAAAGAATTGGGATTGTGGGATATAGGCGATGAAGAATTAAGCCATTATTTCCCTGAGATGCGAAAATATATAGGGCAGTGTCGATTTAACAACTGCACCCATATACACGAACCTAATTGTGCTTTCAGGGCCGCCATGGAAACTGGTGAGATAGCTCCCTCACGATACGAAAACTACCTAAGTATGCTTGCTGATGATGATAATAGAAGGTAAAAAAGCACCCCACTGCTAGCGGTGGAGCTGTAAAGCGAGGTTAGCAAACGAACCTTAGTATTGAATTACCATAAGATAGACTGGAAGCCCTATCGTAATATTAAAAGGGAAAGTCACTGCTAGAGCCATTGGCAAGTAAATTCCTGGGTTAGCTTCAGGAACAGCCATTTTCATTGCTGCAGGAACAGCAATATAGGAGGCGCTTGACGCCAGTATCGCCAGTAGCAATCGACTCCCTTCACTGTCAATAAAGAAACCCGATAGATAAGCGATTAGCACCCCATTAATCAATGGAACAATGATTGCAAAGATCAGGTTAAACCAGCCCTTTTCTATGAAAGACTTTAGCTTCTTACCACTTGTGAGTCCCATATCTAGTAGAAATATTGCGAGAAAGCCTTTGAATATATCCGTTGTGAAGGGTTCTATCCCCCTAGCCTGCTCTTCGCTAGCAACAAAACCGATTATTAAACTTCCTAAAATCAATAGCACACTACCATTGGTAAAGGCATGACCTATGATATTTTTAAGAGATACCTTCTTCTCTTGTTTGCCGTATAAACTGATGAGCGCTACTCCTACTATAATGGCAGGTGCTTCCATAAAAGCCATGACAGCCACCATATGAGGGCCATATGAGATTTGCTGCATATCTAAGAAGGCGATAGCCGTGATAAAAGTTACCGCACTAACAGAACCATAGGCCGCAGCGACTGCACCGGCATTGGCAATACTTAACTTTCTTTTTAGTACAAAAAAAGTATACAGTGGGATTAATATCGCTGTTGATACTCCAATCACAATCGCCCAAGCTATATCAGTGCTAAATACATTATGCGACAATTCTTGTCCCCCTTTAAAGCCTATAGAAAACAAAAGATACAGTGAAATAAACTTTGAGGAATTAGGTGGTATCTCTAAATCACTCTTTAATTGAACAGCTATTATACCTAGAAGAAAAAATAATAAGGCAGGATTTGTAAGGTTCTCGATAAATAAAGACAAATTCATCAGGCTACTAATTGATTTAAAAAAAAGTTGAATTACGGATGGCGATGTGCAATTCGTAACTAATGATGCAAATATCATTAATTATAAACATAAATTTTTATTTATATTTATAATGCATCTCATTAACTTATTTAATGTATCAAAAAATCAATAGTGTAATTCCTGCAAATAGCCAAATTAAGGTAAAGTGGAGCGTAGATTGTCTATAAGACATGAAGTACAAACACCAAATCTCTTATGAAAAATTCAAAAAAAACTCTGCGCAGAAATTGATCTCTTCGATAGGAAAATGCTGAAAAACGACAATTTAGTTTCATTTCTTAAATATACCTTCTAATTCAATCCGATATTCCTTTGAATCAGGGTACTTAATATTCATAGGTAGGCTAAAGCTTATTTTCTTAGATTTCAATGTTAATAGATCAATAAAGAGATCTTCTAAAACTTCAGATGAATCTGTAGCAGTAGTACCTTCTCGATTTGTCAAATGAAGTTGTTGCTCATAATTCAAATGATATTCCCCTTGCTCTACGAACCCATTTACTCCATAGAGCATATATTGTTGATCATTGAAGTGTACGGAATCAATGATGAATAAATGTTGATTTTCAACTAATGTACCTTCTGATAAGGCTACTCCATTCAGTATTTTCTCATTTGAGAACCTCCACATTCCTTCTAGGTTGACAGGTTCTTTTTTACTTACTATACATGATTGGAAAACTAAAGCTACTGAAGCGATTAAGGTCATTCTAAGTATTAACATGGGTATTTTTTTGGTTAAAACAATACTTTTATTTCTTCAGCAATACGTCGGCAAAGTACTCTCTCTCATCGTAAAAATATTTTTCCACCTTCAAGTCAGCTTTGATAGCTAAATCTCTGATCATCTCCTCATCAAATTTCTGTGAAAACTCTACATGAATAGGCTCCCACGCTTTGAAATGGAAGGTTTTATCTAGTTCCTCAAAGTGTACGTCTTGCTCCTTTTGTGATACTAAGAAGCTTTTAGCTGTACCCGTCTGCGGATCATAGTAAGGGTAATGAATAAATTGAGATAAATCAAAATCCGATCCAAGCTCTCGGTTCAGTCGCTCCAACAGATTCATATTAAAAGCGGTAGTAATACCTGCAGCATCGCAATAAGCATCTATGATTAGGTTAGGATCCTTCTTTAGATCAAAGCCAATCATCAACTGGTCTCCTGGCTTAAGCGCATCAGCTATCTTTTTCACAAACAGCTCAGCATCTGAAATATGAAAATTACCGATATTGGCACCCATAAAAAGTACAATCACAGGATTCTTACGCTCGACATTGAGCTCCGCAAGCGCATCAAAATACTCTGCATTGATAGGATCTATTTTCAATGTCGGAATAGACCTCTGCATCCTTGCCTTCAGTTGCCCCAGAACACTAGCAGAGATATCAACCGGTCGGTAAGTAAAATCAACGTCCTTATTACTAAAGTGCTTGAGCAAAACTTCTGTTTTTAGTCCGTCACCCGCACCAAATTCAATGATATTAAAGGCCTTTGAAGTGCTAGAAAAGCTGTTCAAAATGGACTCTTTTTGTTTTTCAAAGATTTCATGCTCTGCATTGGTGAGGTAATACTCGGGCATGGCCATGATTTTTTGGAATATCTTATCTCCCTCAGCATCATAAAACAACCAACTTGGTAAACTCTTATGTTTCTTGCTTAAGCCTTCTACTACCCCTCTTGCTACCGCACTATTAATTTTCTCTAATGCTTTCATAAATCTTTTGCTAACCTGATTCCATTGAATTGCCATTGCAAATGCGGATGGAAAAAATTTCTATATGTCTTACGTGAATGTTGTGGTGACGTTGCTAAAGAAGCGCCTCGCAACACCATTTGATTCACCATGAATTTACCATTATATTCTCCTAGTGCTCCTGACGGTTTTTGATACCTTGGATAAGGTAAATAGGCACTCGCAGTGTGTTCCCATCGCGCTCCCCATTGGAGTTTATCTGCTGCATTTTCCCACTCAAACTCAGTAGGAAGGCGCATACCACTCCATTCTGCAAATGCAAATGCCTCGTAATAGCTAATATGCATTAACGGAGCATGCTCATCAACGGCCTGTAAGCCCTGCATGGTATAATGGTACCATTCTCCTTCTATCTTATGCCAATACATGGGCGCATTAATCCTTGTCTCATCCAGCCATGCGCTGCCATCGCTATGCCAGAAGTCGTGCTTAGCGTAACCTTTATCATTCATAAAGGCTAGATATTCCCCATTCGTCACCAGCCTATTGCTAATAGCAGCACCTTCTAGGTATACTTGGTGTTGGCCATGTTCATTATCAAATGAAAAGCCTCCCCCCATGTGACCCATTCCATAGTTTCCTTTAGGAACCTCTATAAAAGCTAAGTGATGGCTTTCCTTTTCATACTCCTTAAAATCTGGGCTATATATCGGGAAGAGTGGATTGTGACCTAAAATATATTTGATGTCGTAATGTAAAAGCTCTTGGTGTTGCTGCTCATGGTTCAAGCCAATCTCCAGCACTTCCTGTTGCGTTATTGACAGTTGCTCTGTCAACAATATGTACATATATTCATCAACATAGGCTCTGTATTTGTAGATATCTTCTACCGTTGGCCGTGTCATATTTCCTCTGCTAGGTCTGAGCATTCGTTCTCCGGCACCAACGTAGTAGCTATTAAAAAGGAAAGCGTATTGCTTATCGTATTCTTTGTATTGCTTTAGGTAAGGCTTAAGCATAAAGGTCTCGAAAAACCAACTTGTATGTGCTAAATGCCATTTTGGCGGACTAACGTCTTGCACTGGCTGCGCCACGTAGTCCTCTGTTTGCAAGGGCTTACAAATGGCTTCTGAGTGTGCACGTACTGCTTGGTATCTCGATTGTTCAGCGTTCATATTCTAACAAACAATATATATCAATTTTGTTTTTATGCCCAATTAAATAGTTAGAAATATAGCGTTATTTAGTACAATTAGACCATTTGAAAACGTCTGGATGCGGACTTTCCTAATTTAAAATCTCCTCTGTCATTCTATTAGGGTAATATTTATTCTGAATATCAATGAATTCGTCCCCTTTCAGGTACATATCTATAGAAATCTCTTGGATAGAGCTTAAGCCACAAGCAGCCAATAGCTCCATGGTAGCACGGAGTGTGTTTTGATGAAAATTATACACCCTTTCCGATTTATCGCTTACCACTAAGCCTTTTTGAAGGGTCTCATCTTGAGTGGCTACCCCAGCAGGGCATGCATTGGTATTACATCTAAGTGCTTGTATGCAACCGATCGAAAACATAAACCCTCTTGCACTATTGCATATGTCGGCACCTAAAGCACGCATCTTAATAACATTTTCTGCAGATATAATCTTGCCGCTGGCAATCACTTTTATGTCCTTCCTCAGGTCCATTTTATTTAATATACTGGTCACAAAAATTAGTGCAGGCTTTAGTGGAAGACCGACGCTATCGGAAAATTCAAGCGGAGCAGCACCCGTTCCACCTTCCGCACCATCAACCGTTATGAAGTCTGGTTTAATGCCAGATTTTTTCATTTCCTGGCACAGTTCCACAAACTCTTCTGCTTTACCAATACATAGCTTAAAACCTACAGGCTTCCCGCCCGATAGTGTGCGCAATTCTACTATGAAATCTAATAGCCCTTTCGCATTGGAAAAGTGACTGTGACTAGGAGGCGAAAGTACTGTTTCATAAGGCTTCACACCTCTTATTTTAGCAATCTCAGGTGTATTTTTAGAACCAGGAAGCACTCCGCCATGCCCTGGTTTTGCTCCCTGAGAAAGCTTTATCTCTATCATCTTTACTTCTGGGCGGATAGCATTTTCCTTAAAGTTATCAGGACTAAAATTTCCTGACTCCGTTCTGCAGCCAAAATAGCCTGTCCCTATTTGCCAAACCAGATCTCCTCCATTTTCCAGATGATAAGGTGAAATGGAACCCTCACCAGTATTATGGTAGAAATTTCCTTTTTTAGCACCAGCATTTAAGGCACGCACGGCATTTTTACTTAAAGAACCAAAGCTCATGGCGGACACATTTAGTAAAGAAGCATCATAAGGATGCCTACATTCAGCGCCTCCAATGGTTACCCGAGGCAGCTCTTCGATAGGTTTACGGGCATAAATAGAATGACGTAGCCCCTCATAATCTGAATTATTAAGTTCTAATTGTGTACCAAATGGATGGGTATCATTGACGTTCTTAGCTCTGCGGTAAACTAGGGCTCTATGGTTTCTGCTAAAAGGTTTCCCATCAGTATTCTTTTCAATAAAGTACTGTTGAATTTCTGGAGAGATGGACTCAAAGAAATAGCGGAAATAGCCTAGAACAGGAAAATTCTTAAGAATAGCATGGCTCGTTTGTAAGGAGTTGTAAATGCCTATCATATAGATAAACCCAATCAATATAGCCGTCCATAAGGGCAGCTCATTAATTATTACCATTACTGTGGTTAGCGCTAAAACTATCGCACCTATTATTAAAAATTGCTTCCTCATGGTATTTTATCCTCCTATAGTATAATAGTTGAAGGTACGTATTAAATCAAACCTGGATACAAAATAGCATAAATAAAAAAGCCATTGTGAAAAATCACAATGGCTTTAGCTATCCTTTTAAATACGGAATGAATAGTCTACTCTTTACCTAAAAATGGATATTTATAGTCCGTAGCAGGAACAAAAGTTTCTTTTATTGTTCTTGCTTGTACCCAACGAAGCATATTCAATTTAGAACCTGCTTTATCATTGGTACCCGAAGCTCTAGCGCCACCAAATGGTTGCTGACCAACTACTGCGCCAGTCGGCTTATCGTTGATGTAGAAGTTACCCGCTGCGTTTGAAAGCTTCTTAGTGGCCAATTCAATAGCATACCTGTCTTGGCTTATGATAGAGCCTGTCAAAGCATATGGCGAAGTCTCATCCACTAATGTTAAAGTATCTTCAAAATTCTCTGGCTGGTACACATAAATAGTCACCACTGGGCCAAAGATTTCTTCTCTCATCGTTACAAACTGTGGATCCTTTGTTAAGATTACAGTTGGCTGAATAAAGTATCCTTTAGAATCATCACATTCGCCCCCAGCAATAACTTCCGCTACATCACTGTTTCTAGCTTGCTCAATATAGTTACTGATTTTATCAAATGATTTCTTGTCGATAACAGCATTAAAGAAGTTACTGAAATCTTCTGTGCCACCCATTTTAATATCCTTAATGTCTTCCAATAAGAACTTTTTAGTCTCCTCCCAGATATTAGCGGGAGCATATACTCTTGAAGCTGCCGAACATTTCTGTCCTTGAAATTCAAAAGCACCTCTTGTGATAGCTGTAGATAATACTTTTGGTCTAGTTGAAGGATGTGCAACAATAAAATCTTTACCACCTGTTTCACCTACAATTCTAGGGTACGATTTATAGTTAGTGATATTGTTTCCAATAGTTTTCCATATTTCTTGAAATACACCTGTACTACCTGTAAAGTGAATACCTGCAAAGTCTTTATGCTTAAAGACAACCTCACCTGTCGTTGGTCCATCTACATAAATCAAGTTGATTACACCATCTGGTAAACCTGCTTCTTTGAAGATCTCCATAATTACTTGTGCGGAGTAAATTTGCGTATACGCTGGCTTCCACACTACTGTATTTCCCATCATTGCAGCACTTGCAGGCAAGTTACCAGCGATGGCTGTAAAGTTGAACGGTGTTAAGGCAAATACGAAACCTTCTAATGGTCTGTATTCAGATCTATTCCAAACACCTGGAGAAGACTCCGGCTGCTCGCTATAGATTTCAGTCATAAACTGAACATTGAACTTTAAAAAGTCTATTAATTCACATGCTGCATCTATTTCTGCTTGGTACGCATTTTTAGACTGCGCTAGCATAGTAGCAGCATTGATTTTCATTCTATAAGGTCCCGCGATCAAATCTGCTGCCTTCAAGAAGATAGCTGCTCTGTGCTCCCATGCTAAATCAGCCCACTGTTGTTTAGCCGCTAAAGCAGCTTCTATAGCTTGCTCTACATGACTAGCGTCACCTTCATGAAAGTGACCCAGTATGTGCTGGTGATCATGTGGAGGACTCATTGGCTTGGTATTACCCGTTCTTACCTCGTCTGCACCAATATACATAGGTACATCTACTTTCTGTGAACGCGCCTCTTTTAAAGCCGCTTTAAGTTCTTCACGCTCTGGAGTACCTGGTGCATAACTATTAATAGGTTCGTTCTCTACATAGGGTACTTGGTAAATTCCTTTTGGCATATCTTTTAAATTTTGTCTGTTGAATTTGAAAGCATGAAGGTACAAAAGATGAGAGAAGATTGCTAGCGAAACAAGGGATACCAAACCTTATAAAAACGAGCATTCAACAAACAGAAAATTCCTCGCATTATGGCTAAAATACAGCTAGGGTAGCTGAGCCAAATGGCAGACTATTAACAACAAAGCTTAGCGCTGCAGCTGATCGGGCTGATCAATTATAGCACTACACTTCCTTTAAATTATTACTTTTTAGTAACACGGGGAAAATGATATTAGAAAACGATCAAATTCCATCGCCACCAAATAGGTCTTTCACCTTATTCTTGGCTTTGTCTTTTAGCTTCTTAGCTGCCTCTTCTGCTTCTTTTTTGGCTTTCGCTTCCGCTGCCTTTTTCAATCGGTCAGCTTCACTTTTCACACTATCCTTGGTAGCCTGCACTCTGGCATCTGCTTCGGCTTTGAGTTTCGCTTTTTCTTCACCTAGCTTATCACTAACAGCAGACTTCACCGTGCTTCCTACACTTTGGCCGCCTTCACTAGTGCTTTTGCCAAGTTTCACGTCTGGATTTTTATAGGTGCCTCCTATTGCAAAGTTCATATTTACAGACTCACCAACCAGCTTCATATTGCTGCCTATAAGGCCTGAAATAGCTTGATTAGCAGCGTTCCCTAAGCTTCCTGTAGGCACGTTTAGCTTTAAATTGTACCCAATAGCCCCTAGAAAGCTAGTATAGCCTTCAATGGTTGCTTTGTATTGGTCAAATTCCACATCGAATGGCTTGACCTGGAACCGTCCGTTTTCTATTGCTGCTTGCACTTTCACATTACCGATTTCAATGGCACTTTTCTTATCCATTTTTGCTAAGCTGGTAACGCCACTCATCACTTTAGACTCTTGAACAGCCGCATTAAGCAAGTTGATAAGCCCTGCACCTGAAAGCGTTTCAAAATCGGGCATCATCTGTTGCGTCATTAAGCCATTAAGGGAAAAATTAGTACTGAAATTACCAGTCATCTTTTCTGCAATAGGCATAAACTTCTGTACCGTTACTACATTCTTAAAAGTCTCAGGAATACTTAAGTTTAGAATATTCAGCTTGAAATCAAACTTAGGTGCTGCCTCTTCTTGCGTATTGTAGGCTCCCGACAATTGTATACTACCTCCTAAGGTTTCGAAGTCCAATGGATCCATTATCAGAATGCCCTCCTTTAATTTCATCACACCAAAGGCATTTTTCAATTCGTAATTATCGTACAGAATAGTGTTTACCTTGGCATCAAAGGTGAAATCAATATCTTTAGGGATAATCACCAATTCCATTGCTGTGGTATCTTCAGCTGAGCTGCTGTCAGCTATGGTTTCACCCATGAACTCATTTATATCTAATAAATTAGCATTGAGTGACATATTACCCATCAACACTCCATCTTTTTGCAGAGCATAAACTAGGTAGTTACTTAGCTTGCCAGACACTTTAAAATCACTTCTACCAAAGGTGCCACTGGTATTGCTTAGGTCAATAGCCTTATTATTGAACGCCAGCATTGCTGTGCTGATTTTCACCACAGGGTAATCGGTGCTTCTATAGCTGAAATTCTTCATTTCTAAACTGCCAGAAGTACTGAGTGCTTCGTAGTCTTCTTCCTCTAAAACTTGTAAGTTACCTTTAGAATTTAGCTGCACGATAATAATACCTCCAATAGTAAAATCTGTGCTCGGTTGAATCTTAGAGATGATGTCTAGGTTTAATTTACCGTTTGCCGACAGATCCCAAACAGGTGAATCGAAATTATTGACTTTCGCTTTTGCCGTAAACTTGTCTTGGTCTATTGTCATGCCGAAGTTATTTACGATTAAACTTCCATCTTTCATGTCACCAGAGGACGACGATACTAACATTTCTAAAGATATGTTCTTTATTGGAAGAGGCACTTCAGCTGACTTCACATATCCATCGCGTACCTTTAAATCTACTTTAAAAGCAGGCATTTTCTCCTCATTGTAAATACCTTTCACGAAGCCTGAGAAGTCAAATGAACCAGACGTTTCTAGCCCATTAAAACCAGCAGCATACATACCAGGAACCAAAGAAAGCACACTCTTAAACGTATTATCCTTGGCTACAAATTGAATATCCATGTCATAATCATCAGTAGGCATCGCGAAGAAACCTTCAAAACCAAGGGCGAAATCATTCAGTTTAGCTTCTGTGTCTTTAAAAGTAAAACGCATAGCATCTAAATCCATTCCTAAAGTCATTTCTGCAGACAACTGCTTTTTTTCTATGTATACTTCATCCTCATAGGCAAAAGAAAAGGCGTTCGCTGTAGTGGTAGTAATCATATCGAAAACAGACAGGGTGAAATCTCCACTACCACTGTGGTTTACTCCTTTTAAAGAGATAGCTACAGCTACCGACTGATCATAATAGGCAATATTTCCATCAGTCATCTCCCAATGATCGACACCTATTTTTATCGACTCTTCAGAAGATGTATCTTCCTCTGCTGCAACCTCCTCAGAAGGATAGGTAATGTCATAATTTGCTGTGCCATCTTGTAATACCAGAATATTGATAGTTGGTTTATTCAAACTTAAGCCTTTCACTTCTATAGGACCATCGTTAAAAACAGACAGTAAGTCTAGCTCAATAATGAAGTCTTTGGTGGCAAATAAAGTATCTCCGGCAAAAGGTGCTTTTCCTACAATAGAAAAATTACTCATACTGAGCGTAAGATTCGGGAAATCGCTTAACAAAGAAATGCCAAAACTAGAAGGGTCCAAGTTAATGTTGGCATTCACCGATTTATCCATTTCTTTTTGAATAGTGGTGTAAATCTGATCTTTAAAAAGTATCGGTACTAATATAATAGTAAGCAATAATAGCCCAACAATACTGGCCAATACGATCAATAATTTCTTCATGTTAAATGTTCTTAATTTTATATAAACTTACAATAATTATGGAGACCTTACTAATAAGAAACGCGGAGGAAGCGTAAGAAATTTTGTATAAATAATGAAGCCTGAAAAATTTCCACAACATTCAGAGGATGCCAAAGTTATTACAAAAACTAAAAACATGAAAAAAACGCTTCGACTCATCCTTGGTGACCAATTAAACGAGCAACATAGTTGGTACAATAAGCAAGACCAAAACATTACTTACCTATTAATGGAGATGAGACAGGAGACTGACTATGCCTTGCACCATATTCAGAAAGTGGTTGGCTTTTTTGCTTCGATGCGGCAGTTTAAAGTACAACTAGAAACGAATGGACACAGCGTAATTTACTATAAAATCAATTCAGACGACAATCAGCAGGCTCTTAAAGCAAATATAAAAAGCCTTATTGGTCAACATCAGTTTGAGTTTTTCGAATATCAATTACCAGATGAATATCGACTAGACCAGCAAATGAAGGCACTGTGCAATGAGTTAGATATAGAAACTAGCGCTGTGGACAGTGAGCACTTTATGACCAGCAGAACAGAGGTGGCAGACTTTTTTGCCGGTAAGAAGCAATTCATCATGGAGAACTTCTACCGCATGATGCGTAAAAAGCATGACATACTAATGGAAGAAGGTAAGCCTGCAGGTGGGGAATGGAACTATGATGGGGAAAACAGAAACGCTTATAAAGGTGCACCTACTATTCCTGCTGCATACAGCTACCATACCGATGTAAGTGAGGTGCTATCAGATATTGAAGCTTCAGAATGTAAGACCATTGGTGAGGTTGACCCCCATAATTTCCACTGGCCCATTCAGCGCAGTGAAGCCTTGCAGTTTGCGCGCTACTTTTGCAAAGAAATGCTGCCTCATTTCGGCACCTATCAAGATGCCATGCACACGGAAGAGCATTATCTCTTTCATTCACGTGTCTCCTTTGCTTTAAACACCAAGATGATTAGCCCCATGGAAATGGTAGGATATGTATTAAAGTACTGGGAGGAAGACAAAGAGAATATCAGCATAGCACAGGTGGAGGGCTACATCAGGCAGATTATTGGATGGAGAGAATTTATGCGTGGTATCTATTGGGCAAAGATGCCTGACTATCAAAGCATGAACTTCTTTGGACACGAGCGCAAGCTACCGAAATGGTACTGGACAGGCGACACTAAAATGAACTGTCTAAAGCACAGCATCAAGCAATCCCTTGATACGGCCTATGCACACCACATTCAGCGCTTGATGATCACAGGAAACTTTGCCTTACTTAATATGACTGATCCAGAGGCTGTAGACGCCTGGTATTTGGGCATTTATATTGATGCCATTGAGTGGGTCGAGATCACTAACACCAGGGGAATGAGTCAGTTTGCTGATGGTGGCATCATAGGTACTAAACCCTACATTGCAAGTGCCAATTATGTTAACAAAATGAGCAACTATTGCAAAAGCTGCCACTATAGCCAAAGCAAAAAGCATGGCGACAAGGCCTGCCCCTTTAATAGCTTGTATTGGAACTTCTACCAAGTACACCGCGATAAATTGCAAAAAAATCAACGGATAAGCATGATGTACCGCATGTGGGATAAAAAAGACCCCGAGGAACAGCAAAAGCTACTGCAGCAAGCCGATTTTTACTTAGAGAGAATGGAAGACTTGTAAATAGCGAGATAAGTGTTCTTCTTAATGAATACTACCGCTTAAGGATGCTGGGAAGTTTAATACCTATATATTTGCCGTTCCTCTAACGTTAAAATGATGATAAAAAAAAGTGCTTAGTACTAGTCGCCTGTGTAATGGTGCTGAACAATGTGTCTTTCAGCCAAGAAAACTTCCTTAACGGCTATATTGTAAAAAGTAACCAAGACACCCTACGTGGCTTAGCTGACTATAGAAACCGGGATAAAAACCCCTATAAAATTAGCTTTAAGAAAGATTCAACTTCGATTAGTGAAATTTTTAGCCCGCTTGATCTAATAATGTTTCAAGTACTAGATGAGCAGTATGTCAGCGGAATTGTTTCTGCGGAAAAGAGTCCTAGTAAATCCGATCAGCTGACTATTAATACAGCATTTAATCTAATTACAGACACAGTATTCCTTCAAAGTATCTCGATTAGTGAGCGTTCGCTTTTGTAGCTGAAAAACAATTTTGGTATTAAAAATTTTTATATCTAAGCTGAAGACTCCTTCACGCTTCTGTTGCATAAAAAACACCTTTCCTCAGCGAACAATATACTCGCCAACAATCAATAATAGAGGCCGTTAGCCTACTTTTTTAGCAGTTGCAATACCATCCAAAAAAAACTAGAAAATACTGACTATAATAAAAAAGACTTACTTAAGGTATTTCTAGCATATTGTGAATGTCAACAACTGTCTTTTGAATTTAAAAAGCCCGAAGAAAGAGTGCGTTTCAAATTCGGTGCTAATGTGGGACTTTCCATTACAACACTCGATCTTAAAGTAAGTACGTACGAAGATTATTATCTCGAAAAAACAGCATTCGACAATTCTTATTCTGCCAGAGCAGGTGTATTCTTAGCGTGTATACTACCTAGAACACAAGGAAAGTGGAGTATCTACAATAAATTATCTCTAAATTCTTTTACGGCCAAAAATTCTATCATCATAGAACGGTGCTATCTATTTCCTACCACATTCACCACCGACATAAACTTCACCTATCTAAATCTTAGTCATTTTTTAAGGTACTACATACCTGGAGACAAAGTGAATGCGTTTTTGAGTCTAGGATTTACTAATGGATTTGCGGTACAGAATAAAACTGCAATAGTCACCGAGGAAATTAATAACAGCAGCGATCAACGCCCTGTATTTATAGACCCCGTTAAAAGCTTTAATATAAATGGAGTGATTGCTGCTGGTGTTAGAATAAATAAAATTATCGCAGAAGCTAGGGTTCAGGAGGGAGACAACATATCGCCATCTAATAGTATACTTGATAAATCCACAATGCTCTAGCTCCTAATCGTTTACTACTTTTAAAAATACTTGGGTGCCGTTATACACACTTTGCTGAACCAGAAATTATTACATACATTGATGAAAGGCTGCATACGCGACTATTAAAAATAGAATGACCCTAAAGAGTAGATGATGCTTTATGGTTAAGTAAGCCTATAAAAAAAAAAGAAAAATAATTACAATAATTAACCACCATTTTTATCAGATCACGTTATTGATTCAAAAAAAAATATGAAAAATTTTCGTCTGCTGTTAACAGCATTAGTAGTAGTCTTTATCGTTGGTTGCGCACCCTCTAATAAAGTATTGAGAGTCGACGATAGCAAACAAATTGACCTTAGTGGTAGGTGGAATGATACAGATTCGCGATTAGTATCCGAAGAGATGGTCATCGATGGCTTAAGCCGTGTCTGGCTGCAAAATTTCGTTGAAGGAAATGGCAAAAAACCCACAGTTATTGTTGGTCTTGTAAAGAATAAAACAAGTGAACATATTAGCACTGAAACCTTCATCAATGATATTGAGAGAGAGTTCATAAATTCTAGTAAAGTACGTATGGTGCAAGGTGGCGAAGCCCGAGAAGAGTTAAGAACCGAAAGGGCTGATCAGCAAGATTTCGCATCTTTAAACACAGCCAAAAAATGGGGTTTAGAGAAAGGCGCAGACTTCATCTTACAGGGAACTATTAACTCGATTACAGATTCCAACAGTAAAGAAAAAATAATGTATTATCAGGTAGACCTAACCCTAACAAGTTTAGAATCCAATGAAAAGGTTTGGATAGGAAGTAAGAAGATTAAAAAAGTAATAAAATAATTGATACCTTTCAATAAGAAAAAAGAAACGAGCCTAAGCTCAAGAAGCGGACTCTTTTTTATACTTATACTATTTTTAAGTCAAGGTTGTGCTACCTATTATCAAAAGAGTATCCAATTTCAAGAGCAGTTTGTTCAAGGTGACTTTGTTGAAGCAAATAATACGCTGGATAAAAATAAAAGCGCTGCAAAGAACCAAAATAGACTGCTATATTTTTTACAAAAAGGAACGGTGCTACAACTTCTGGGGAACTATGAAGAAAGCAACACCTACTTTGAGGAAGCTTATGTCTTCCTTGAAGACTATAAGAAGAATTACGGCCAGGAAGCAGTCAGTCTTTTAATAAATGCTACTATTAAGACCTATATTGGTGAGGACCATGAAGTGGTACTGCTGCATTACTTTAAGGCAATGAATTACCTGCAAGTGGGTGCTTATGACGAGGCCTTGGTGGAATGCAGAAGAATCAATAATAAGCTTAATCAATTCAACGATAAATACGAAAAAAAGAAAAACCGCTATAAGCAGGATGCCTTTGCTTTGAACTTGATGGGCATTACCTATGACGCTTCTGGTGACATCAATAATGCATTTATTGCCTATAGGAATGCTTATGATGTTTATAAAAACGAATATCAACCTTATTTTAATACCGCCATCCCTGAACAGTTAAAAAATGACCTCCTTCGAACAGCTTATCTAAATGGCTTTACCGATGAGTTAAGAAAGTATGAAAAAGAGTTCGGCGCGTCTTATACACACCAAGAAAATAAAGCAGGTGAAATGGTCTTCTTTTGGCACAATGGCTTGGGTCCAGTAAAAGATGAATGGAGCATTAACTTTTTCATTGTCCAAGGCCAAGGAGGAGTAGTAATGTTTGTCAATGAGGAGCTCGGGCTCAACTTCCCCTTTCCCTTACCGGCAATGGGAAGCAGTAGCGGTGGACTTGGCGATTTGAAATTCATACGTATAGCTTTTCCGAAATATATAGAACGGAAGCCTTATTTTCAGTCAGGAGAACTCTCTATAAATAAAGTAGATTTTCCTTTAGAAATGGCAGAAAACATCAATGAAATAGCTTTTAAAACTTTGGAAGATCGTATGAATAGAGAATTGGCCACATCCTTGCTGCGCCTTGCCCTAAAACAAGCTGCAGAAGCCCAGACCAGTAAATCGAGTGAAAACTTAGGCGCGCTGTTATCTGTTCTAAATGCTGTAACAGAAAAAGCCGACACTAGAAATTGGCAAACACTGCCCTATAGCATAGCTTACGCAAGAGTTCCCCTGGCAGAAGGAGATAATGCCGTTGAACTGAAAGTATACTCCCCCTTAAAATCAAGAATTCAAAAGGAGCAATTCAAGTTTACTGGAGAAAAAGGGAAAACTATTTTCCATATCTACCACAATTTAGAAAGTATACCGCCAAGTTCGTTTTAATTCACCGCTACAGGTTAAACTATGATTTGTACACTTCATATACCTTTAATTAAGGTATATTAATTTATAAATCAGCTGTAATCTTTGTACTTTCGGAGCTGAATAAAGCACTTATGACAAGGTCACTTTTACTTTCTATCAGTTTATTTATTTGCCAATTTGTACACGCGCAAAGCACTAGCCTCATTTTTGAGGTAAATATGAATGAGCAAATGGAGCAAGCGGTCTTTAATGCTGATACTGACTTTGTTGACATCGCTGGCTCTTTCAATAGCTGGGGAGCACCTAATGGATTAACACTTCAAGATGAGGATGCCGATGGCATTTACCTTGGCAACACTACCCTTAATATAGGTCAAAGTATTGAGTTTAAAGCGCGGATCAATGGCGAATGGAATGGATTAGAAGAATTTGCTGGCGGCGGCCCCAACCGAAGCTACACAGTAAGTGCCAACGATACGGTAAGCTTTTGGTACAATGATGAGGTCTCCAGTAATGTGTTGGTAGCTGATTTCTCAGCTTCAACAGTCTACGCACTCCCTGGCGAAGTGATCCAGTTTAGTGATCAATCGTCTGGAAACCCTATAAGCTGGACATGGTCATTTGAAGGAGGAATACCCACCACCAGCAATGACCAAAACCCATTTGTCACATTTGGCTCAGAAGGACAGTATGCGATAAGTTTAACCGTAACAGATGCCGATGGTAATAGCGAAACGAAAAGCAGCACCAACTATATATCAATAGGCAACAAAACAACAAACTGGTGGAATGAAAGCGTTTTTTATGAAATATTCGTCCGTAGCTTCTACGATGAAAATGGCGATGGAAAGGGCGACTTCATTGGGCTGATAGAAAAGCTAGATTACCTCAATGATGGCAAGCCCGCGACCCACAACGACTTAGGTATTACTGGCATTTGGCTGATGCCCATGCAGGAAAGCCCTAGCTATCATGGCTATGATGTGACCGACTACAGGAAAGTAGAACCCGATTATGGCACCAATGAAGATTTTAAGCTTTTTATGGCGGAGGCGCATAAGCGAGGTATCAAAGTGATTATTGATTATGTATTAAACCACAGCTCAAATGAACACCCTTGGTTCATCGATTCAAAAAACAATCAAAATAACAAGCGCAATTGGTATGTATGGGAAGATTCCAATCCTGGAGGAAACGGCCCATGGGGGCAACAAGTGTGGCACCAAAGCAATGGCGACTATTACTACGGCATTTTCTGGGGAGGAATGCCTGATTTAAACTATGAAACAGCTGCCGTGAAAGCAGAAATGTTCGATATCGCTAGCTTCTGGCTTACAGACATGCAAATAGATGGCTTCCGACTAGATGCTGTAAAATACATTTTTGAAAATGAGCAGGGGCTGGAGGATACTGATGCTACTTTTCAGTTTTGGAAAGACTTTAGGGCTCACTATAAATCTGTAAATTCAGAAG
>JBKEFO010000027.1:0-18046 GCA_046709585.1 Marivirga sp. | reverse complement strand
TTTTATATGCCAATGGTCATACGGATAAGCAGATGATCCCGAAAATAAAGTATAAGGGTAAGACCATCGTATTTGCTGCTGATTTATTGCCTTCTGTAGGACATATTCCATTACCATATGTAATGGGCTATGATACTAGACCATTATTGACGCTCGATGAAAAAGGAAAGTTTCTACAGGAGGCAGCTGATAATAACTACATCATCTTTTTAGAGCATGATGCTGAAAATGAATGCTGCACAGTAAAAAATACGGAGAAGGGCGTGCGTTTAGATAAGACATTCAAACTAAGTGAAATACTTTAATCGTTGATGAAGATAGGCTATGCATTTTCTGGAGGAGGGGCACGTGGTTTTGCACATTTAGGTGTTGCACAGGCTTTTTATGAACGAGGCATCAGACCTGATGTGATCTCTGGTACCAGTGCAGGAGCTATTGCAGGGGCTTTTTTAGCAGCAGGCTATATTCCTAAACGAACATTTGAGATTATCTCCGAAATTAACTTCCTGAAATATTTCCGTCCTGCCATATCTATTAGTGGACTAGTAAAATTGGAGAAAATATCAGCTGTTTTACGCGAATATTTTCCAGAAGACAACTTTAGTGCATTGGAAATACCTTTAACCATAGCGGCAGTAAATTATTCAAAAGGGGAGGTGGTACATTTTCAAAAAGGCGCACTTATCAAACCAATGATTGCCTCTGCTAGTATACCTGTAGTGTTTGACCCTATTGATATCGGTGGAGATAAATACATAGATGGAGGGGTGATGAACAATCTGCCAGCCCATATTATACGAGATCAGGTCGATTATTTAATTGGGGTCAACTGCAATCCCGTAGCCAAGGAGTCAGCAGAATATGGGATGAAAGGTATGTTAGAAAGAGTGCTATTAATGGCCATTAACTATAATACCATGGACCATAAGCAATATTGCGACTTATTTATCCAGCCTGATAAGCTGGCCAACTACAAAGTGTTTTCCATCTCAAAGGCAAAAGAGATATATGATATCGGTTATGATTATACCCAAGCGCTATTGCTAGAGAAGCCAGAGTTATTGATTCACCTTACTACAAAAGTTCAGTAGCAGAAGTGTCTCTGTTATTTTAGACTTACCGTTTATACAATATTTTTTCCCTTTGTCGAAATTTTCATTGTGTTTACCTTGAATTTAATGTTCTTTATAGGAAAATTTTAAACTAATTGAAAAAAGATGAAAAAATTTTCAGCATGGTCCTTCGTGCTTTTATTGGTGGTGGCAATTGGCTGCCAAACAGAGAAAGCAGAAGATAAGGCCGAACTATCTATTGATTACGAGAAGTACACACTTAAAAATGGACTTGAGGTAATCCTTCACGAAGACAAGTCTGATCCAATTGTGGCAGTAGCGATACAAATGCATGTGGGTTCAAACAGAGAAACACCAGGAAGAACAGGTTTTGCTCACTTTTTTGAGCATATGCTTTTTCAGAAGTCTGAAAATGTAGAGCCAGGTGCTTTCTTTAAAAATATTAATGACCTTGGAGGAACCTTTAATGGAGGCACCTGGTCTGATGGTACTGTCTACTATGAAGTAGTACCTAAAGATGCATTGGAAAGAATCCTTTGGATGGAATCCGATAGAATGGGCTTTTTCATTAATGCAATAACGGATACTGATCTTGAAGGAGAGAAGCCTATCGTTAAAAATGAAAAGCGTCAAAGAGTTGATAATAATCCGTACGGCCACCGAAGCTATGTGATTAAAAAAGCGTTATATCCTGAAGGACACCCTTATAACTGGGAAGTAATAGGAGAGCTAGAAGACTTAGAAGCGGCCACGATGGACGATGTGAAAGATTTTTATGAGAAGTGGTATGGTCCTAATAACGGAACACTTGTTATTGCGGGTGATTTTGATAAAGCTGATGCAAAAGCATGGGTAGAGAAATATTTTGGAGAAATTGAGTCAAGGGGTGATGATACGCCATTAGAGCCAATGCCAGTAACACTGGAGAGTACAAAAAAGCTGTATCATGAAGATGATTATGCTAAAGTACCAGACCTGAGAATGGTATTTCCTACAGTAGAACAATATCATCCTGATGCGTATGCTTTAGGTGCTTTAGGTGAAATCTTAAGCCAAGGTAAAAGAGCTGAACTATATAAAAAGTTAGTAGAGGAAACGGAGTATGCACCAAGCGTATTCTCTTACAACAGCCCTAGTGAATTGGCAGGGGAATTTATTATCGGCGTTAGAGCCAAAGACGGAGTTGACTTAGATTCAGTAAGTGCCGCTGTTATGGTAGCGTTAGATAACTTTGAGAAAAACGGTTTTTCTGACAAAGACCTAAAAAGAATTCAAGCGCGCCAAGAGACAGATTTTTATAATGGCATTTCTAGTGTGCTAGGGAAAGCGTTCCAGTTAAGTAATTACAATGAATTCGCTGGTGACCCAGGTTTTATTACTAAAGATATAGAGAAAATTCTTGCTGTTACTAAGGAAGATGTAATGCGGGTTTATGACACCTACATAAAAGATAAGCCTTTCGTGATGACCAGCTTTGTTCCAAAGGGACAATTAGAACTGATGGTAGATGGTTCTGAAAAAGCAGCAGTGAAGATGGAAGAAATCGTTCCGAATGAGGCAAAGAAGGAAGTAGCTGAAGCCGCTGTAGAGATGGTTAAGACAGCAAGTATTATTGATAGAGCAACGGAGCCGGCATTAGGTGAAACCCCATTAGTGACCGCACCAACTATCTATTTAGCAAGTCTTTCTAACGGAATGAAGATTTATGGTACACAGTCTGACGAATTGCCTTTGGTAAACTTCAGTCTTAGAATTAAGGGGGGTCAGTTATTTGATAAAATGGACCTTCCTGGTGTAGCCAACTTGATGACGGATATTATGCAAGAGGGTACTAAAAATAAGACTCCTGAGGAATTAGAGGATGCTATTGGTCAAATAGGTGCCAGCATAAGAATGAGTACAAGCCAAGAGTATATTACTGTTTCGGCGAATTGCTTAGCGCGTTACTTCGACGAGACTGTTGCTTTAATTGAGGAGATGTTATTAGAGCCTAGATGGGATGCTGATGAATTTGCGCGTATCAAAACACGTCAAATAAATAACATCAAGCAGAGAAGTTCTAATCCTAATATCATTGCTTCTCAGGTATCTGACAAGATCATGTACGGTGATGGACATATTTTCTCGAAGCCAATAAGTGGTACTTTAGCGTCTGTAGAGAAAATTACTATGGACGATCTAAAAGCCTACTATGAAAGCTATTTTGCGCCTAACATCACTTCGTTCAACATAGCAGGTAGTGTTTCTGAAGAAGACGTAAAAGCAGCTTTAAGTGGCCTGAACGAAAAATGGGCTAAAGTAGCGGTAGTAATGCCAGAATATACTGTCAGTGATATCCCTGATGATGTAAAGGTCTATTTTTCTAATTTCACTAATGCGAAACAGTCTGTTGTGAGAATTGGGAGAATGGCCGTAGAGCGTAATAACCCAGATTATTTCCCATTAACATTCGCCAACTATGGTTTAGGGGGTAATTCTGGGGGTTTATTATTCCAAGAGCTAAGAGAAAAGAGGCAATATACTTATGGTGCCTATTCAGGAATTGGTTCTAGTAATGAAAAAACTATGTTTGGTATGTATTCAAGTGTTAAAACTAATGTTACACCTGAGTCATTATCAGCCTTTAAAGAAGTGTTGATGGATTATATGGCAAACTATGATTCTGCAGACTTGGACAAAGCTAGAAATGCTATGATACGTCAAGAAGCAAGGGCTTATGAGACTTTAGGTGACAAATTAGGTATCCTTCAGTCTATCTCTACCTATAACTTACCGCAGGATTATATCCGCCAGAACCAAGCGCAAATGAAAGCTTATACGGTTGCTGATATCAAAAAGGTAATGGATATATACATGAATCCTAATGAGCTTACTTATTTCGTTACTGGTGATGCTGCCACTCAATTAGAAGGCGTAAAAGCGCTAAATATTGGTGAAGTTATCAAGGTGGATGAGAATGGTAATCCAGTAGATAATTTGATTGAGAAGAACTAGTTTTAGTTTAGTTTATGATGTAAAAGGGTAGCAGTAATGCTATCCTTTTTTTATGCTTTGGAAAGCCGTTTCCATCTTAGCGGATGAAAACACAAACCATGGCAATGGAATCAAGTATAAAAATATAATGGACGGGTCAGAGCAGAATCAGCTGGGTAGCATGCTGTGGCGAGCAATAGAAATCCTCTCGGCAGACACTATTTAATGGACCAATATCATGAAATTCACAATAGGAAGATTAGCTACCATATTAGTCTTAATAAATTTAGTGTGCAGTTGCGACAAGGTAGTGAATAGTAACAAAGAGGCTTTAAATATTAGTACAGCGGAATATGAACTAATCGTGCCTGAAAGAGTCAAAGGTATGCTAATGGTTTTGCCTTGCTATCCTTGTACTATCGAAAGCAGTGCTACTGAGTTTAGTATTGATAGCATTGCTATCTCTAGGGGCTATGGAATTATGCGTATGGCTTTTAATCAACGTTTGTGGTTGTCGGAAAAAGAAAAGCAACAGTTAAAAGAGTTAATAGAAAGTGTATTAACAGAAAATGGACTCGTTAAGGTACCCTTGTTTATCGGTGGCTTCTCTAGCGGTGGAAATATAGCCCTCTTGTTAGCTAATTATTTAGAGGATAATGAATCTGTATTGCCATTGAAAGGTATTTATGTAGTAGATGCCCCTGTGGACCTAGGCTTATTGTGGAGCACTGCACTACTCAATCTCGAACGAGATAGCAGCAATTTAGAAGCACAAATGATTCATAGGCAATTTACAGCATCCTTTGGGGGTGGTGATAGCAGTCGGTATGCCATAAAGCAGGTCAGTCCTTTAAATGCGGTGGCTAAAAATCCATTGAAGAATTTACAGGCTTTAAAGAGAATTGCGATCTGTTTGTACACAGAGTCAGATACGAGCTGGTGGCGACAGAATAGGGGGGTAGGTTATCGAGCAACGAATAGTTATCCATTAGAATTGATGTATCAGGAGGCACGGAAAACAAGTGAATTTGGGATCGAATTTATTCGTACTACTGATAAAGGTTACAGAGTTGATGGTAGCAGACATCCACATTCTTGGTCTATAGTTGATAAAAAGGAACTCATTACTTGGATGGATAGGCAAATGAAGTAACCTTATTGATGAACTATTTTACAGAATAAATTTTCAAGCTTATAATTTTTTCGCTTACCTCAGAGAGGTAAAATAAATGCTATATAATCAAAAAATAGTAATATTCTTATGTCTTATTGTGAAGTACGTGATTATAAAGGAATTAAAATAGTTTATACGGATATTGCTGGGACTTCTGGTGGTGAAGCTATTCCTACTTTTGACAAGGTGCAAGCCCTTATGGCTAAGTTTCCTGATAAATCGGCCTTGTGTAAATGCTACTAATGCTCGCTTTAATAAAGAGCTCTTGGCCAGAATTAAAGAAACAGTTAAAAGAAATAATCCCAAGTCAAAAGCCACGGTGGTTTGTAGATTTAACAAGTTTTCGACACTTATCTTGAATGGAATTATTGCAGCTACTGGTAGAAAGATGAAGTTGTTTGATGACGTAGATGACGTAGATGATGCGATAGCGTGGTTACACGCGCATGAAACAATGCAAAGTGTAACCGGTGTAGCATCTCACGACAGAAATTGATCAGCGCATAAAAAAAGGAGTAACAGCTGGTACTCCTTTTTAATACGTATTATTTGATACTACCACTCACAACTTTGGCCAATGGGGCTACCAGGAGGTAAATCGTACGCTTCTTTTACATGATACTCATGTGGCTTTGACATGAATAATTCGATTTGTTTCTGTTGGTAGGTAGCAAAAGCACTGTTGGTATTGTTGTTCCTAAATGTTTTTTGATATAGTAAGGTTTGGATATTTCTTAACTGATCATTGACAGCAGAAATTGCCATCGGGGACTGGCTGCTTTGTTTTGATGCCTGTATTAATGCTTGTAAGTACCTGAACTGGACAGCCTGTTGAATGCTATTTAAATACGCATCATTGTGCGGTGCTTCATACAATGAATTAGTAAACGTATTAAGTACCGCTTCAACTCCAGGGTATTGCGCGTCTCTTGCATTAAATTCAATTAGTCGCGCCAAACGTGCAGGATGTAGCAAAAGTCCAAAGGTTGCTGTCGCCAGCTGCTCAGCAGCCCCAATGGCATCGAAACTTACACCTGTTCTATTTTTGAGTAATTCTCTCCCATCGTAATAAGCAATGGGTCGCGGATGAATCAAATTAAGTAGGTCTTCAGGTAGGGCCAAAACTTCAGGCTTTACCGTCGCTATTATATTGTTAACGGCTTCCATTTGTAGTTCAGCACTAAGGATATTCATATAGGCCTGGTTGTCGCCTCTCACTTTATAATTATAGTCCATTCCTCCAATCATTTTTACCGCCGCTTCCAGTTGGTAGCGATGTAAAAAGTAGATGGGTACTAATACATCTTGTATTTTGGCTAAAGGTGTACCATGGGGTATTACTGCTTCATCCATTTGACTAATAGCTACTTTTCTTACCTTCATAAGCTCAGCTAACTGTTTTGCGGCATTTTGGCCATTATCCCATAGGTGCGCGTAAGCATGGGATCCTCCTGGATCTCTTGCATCTCGGTCAGAAATAAAGCGTAAGCCATCAGCATAGGCCTTCGTTACAATTTGATCTAATAACGCTTCCACATTTGCTCCTTCCAGAAATTCACTGTATCCATATCTGATGGCCACCTTATCCCATTCTCCGATATTTGTACCATAGGCTTTGCTCAAGTCAATTTCGCCCTGTGCATCTAAACGGATGTTGGGGTGTGGGTAATCCATTACGGAAGCATCATTTTCAGTGCTAGAGATGTAATTATGGGCCAAGCCGATCGTATGGCCTACCTCATGAGCGGCGAGCTGTCTGAGTCGTGCCAAGGACATTTCTAGCATCCTTGGGTCCTCTTCTCCATTAAATGGGGAGAGAAGACCAGTGGCTATCAAGAAATCTTGTCTCACCCTTAGAGACCCTAAGCTAACATGTCCTTTAATAATTTCACCTGTTCTTGGATCTACCACACTCATGCCATAGCTCCATCCCCTTGTAGAGCGATGTACCCACTGTATTACATTATACCTGATGTCTAAAGGGTCAGCATCGTCGGGCAAAACTTTTACTTGGAAGGCATCCTTGAAGCCAGCAGCTTCAAAGGCTTGGTCCCACCATTGGGCACCCTCCATCAGGGCAGAGCGTATTGGCTCGGGTGTGCCGGGGTCTAAATAATAGATGATTGGTTCTACTACTTCACTCATCGCCGCTTCAGGATCTACTTTTTTTAGTCGATGTCTTGTGATAAAACGTTTGGTGATATCTTGGTCAATTGGTGCACTGTAATCGCTATAGCTAGTACCAAAGTAGCCACCACGTACATCAAATTTCCTTGCCTCATATTCGTTATCAGGCAATTGTACAAATGAATGGTGTTGTCTTACGGTAAGGTATTCTGTATCAGGAGAGACAGTTCGTAATTCTCTCCCTGTCGCTTTGCCCTTTAATGAAATCCAGAAGTCTAACTCTGTATTTTCAGGGAAGTTACGTGAGCCGTCAGCATTCAATGCTGACCTGCTTAAATCGAAGCTATAGGTACCTTCTTTTTGGTCACTTAAAATTTTGCCCACACCGAAACGATCATGAAGGAAAAAATCCGTAGCATCTACTAATACGGACCAATCTTGCTCCGCCACGATGTCAAATCCATGAATTATGGCGTAGGCAAATGCATCTTCAACGGCTTTTTGTTCCATAGCATTATCAGTGCTTGCCCTGAAATTGTAATTAGGCTGGAACATCATCATTTTACTGCCTATTCGTTTAAATGAAATCACTTTAGTATCACCAATTTTGCCTCTGTCGAGTCCAATATCATTCGAACCGATACCAGCAGAGAGGTAATTGACATATAGTAGTTCCTTATTGGAGGGAGAAATCTCTAAGTAGATTTTTCCTTTTTCTGTGTCATGGTAGTAATTCATAAAACCACTATACTTTTCAGTAGACTTCGTAATCTGATCCCATTTGCTTAATGGGTTTGTAGTAGGCTGACTCACTTGGCAACCAATCAAGAGTGCGATGCCAAGGAAAAATGAATAGTATGATTTCATAGTAGATTTTTTATTACAAATTCAAATTATGCAATAGTAGGCAAATTAGAAAGGAAAATGTGTGGAGCGTTTGCTGTTAATTTTAATTCTTTTGCTCATTGTTCTACCGAGTATCCCTCGCTGAACTAAACCCATGCTTTGGGTTTTATTTGATTTCAACCCTAAATTGCTTCATTGCCTCATGAAATAAGAACAGTAGAGACGATAAAAACATAGATTGAAGGATAACATGATTAGCTTCTTACCATCTAGTAGACCTTTCCAAAGGTGGTTAGTGAAGATAAGAATCACTGCTAGGAGGTGATAGCAAAAGACATAAAGTAGCCTGGCTATGCATGTGGCAAAGATAAGGTCTTGCGCTAAGGGCAGCAGGCTGAGTAGGATGATTTAATCGCTGATGCATAGAAATGACTTACCAAATTAAGGCAGCCTCGGTCGGTGTCTTCACGAAACTATCGACCTCATAAAAGTGATGTCTGATTAATTCCTTTTTCTTAAATAAAATACCGATTTTAGTGGCTGTAAAAAGTTATAAATGCCAATTATTAGAAACAGTACCTACAAGCCACCATTTTATGCTTTTAATAAGCATCTAGAAACCATTATTCCTAGTGTCTTACGGAAGGTTAAAGGGGTGAGCTTTCGAAGAGAACGAATCGATACTGCCGATGGAGACTTTCTAGATTTGGACTGGCTACAAAGAGGAAACAAACGCTTAATCATTATCTCTCATGGTTTGGAAGGTAGTTCCCATCGACCTTATGTTAAAGGTGTGGCTAAATTGTTCCATAAAAATGGATGGGATGCTCTGGCTTGGAATTGCAGGAGCTGTAGCCAAGAAATGAATAAGACAGCTAAATTATACCACCATGGCTTTACGGTAGATGTAAAAGCAGTGGTAGACCATGCGGTTCACAATGGCTACGAGCAAATTGGATTAGTCGGGTTTAGCATGGGCGGTAGTTTAACGATGAAGTATATTGGTGAGCATAAAGACCATTTGCCATCACAAGTTAAAGCAGGCATGGCTGTTAGTGTGCCTTGTGAGTTATCTAAATCTTCGGAGCGACTGTCAGAACCTGGAAATAAATTTTATCAGGACCGTTTTATGAAGAAACTTACTATTAAGCTACAACAAAAGAGTGAGCAATTCCCTGGCCTGATAGAAATGAAACCCTGGAAAAGCTTTAAGAATTTTCATGAGTTTGATACACACTATAGTGCTAAAATATATCATTTTAAAGACTCGACAGACTTTTATGACCAGGTACAATGCCTGCCCCATTTAGCCAATATTAAGGTGCCTTGTTTCATACTGAATGCAGAAAATGACCCTATGCTTTCTGGCAAGTGCTATCCGGTAGAATTAGCGGAATCTAATGAGCTATTGAGCCTAGAGTTGACAAAATACGGCGGCCATGTAGGTTTCCTCAAAGCCGGCAGTGAGTATACGTATGCAGAAGAAAGAGCGTTGCAATTTTTTAACAGTCAGATTGACTAAAAGGTGGCAGAACTGGATTTACATAGCGCCATGGAGAGCCACTTTCTTCGGTTTTTCGAAGATTTCAATTACGAGAAGTCCTTCTCAAAACCAGTTTTTAGGCAAGAGGGCACAGAATGTAAAAAGATGATTTTCCTAAATATTGCCGACTACCAAGATGGTTTGATGATAGAGTTTATGCTAGGTATATCACATGCAACAATAGAATATCAATTGTCTGAGTTGCTTGGTAAGCAAATGCATTTATCTCAAAATTTTACTTTTCACCAATATGCTAGTGCACTCGATAACAGCCTACCCAGAAGGAGCTTTTTATTTGTGACGGAATCTCCAGAGCATTATTATCTGCAGATGGAGTCTTTTTTTGTGAATACAGGATTTTACTGGCTAGATGAGTTTAGTAATTGTAAGAAGTTGAGTGATATGCTGGCCTTATCACTTGTTAAAGGTGAGATGGTACATATGAAATTAAACTATAGTGTTATACGCTCTTTGTTGCTTAAACGACAATTAGGTGAGAAAATAACGGAAGACCTCTTTTATACTTATTTGGAGCTTATGCAGGAAAAAGGGCTTCCAGATGATGAAATTGAACATTATGAGCAATTAAAAAAGTACTTTCTTTCATGCTAAGGTTCCTTTGTTGACATACTCTTAAAGTCCAATTATGCTGACTGCAAGAAAAGCTGAAGACGTACTTAATAATGACTATGTCATGCATTGAAATACAGTTTCAGTAAAAATGTGTAATTAGGTGCAGTTTATACATTATAAGTAAAAGCAGACTAAACAAAAAAAAGTGAAGTCTTTCGACCTCACCTTCTCACTAAAGACAACTATATTAAGCAGTACACACGTAAAAATTATAACCAAAAACCTAAATCATGTAACCTAATAAGTCATCAATTTCCTTAAAAACTTTGCCCCTGATCACCATCACTTTGCTGATCATCGTTGTTAATTTTACTTCTTCTTTGTTTCTGTTTATAATCTAGCTTACCGAACTTATAGCTGAAGTTTATACCAAACGAACGAAAAGGTATTTCAAATACATTCTTTTGGTAAAAATTTTCGTTTCGTGCTTCAGAAACAAAAGGTTTTCTTTTCTTGAAGGGCTCAATCATAGAAATGCCGATTGTTCCTCTTTTATCCCAGATTTCTTTCTTAGCACCCAATCCGAAAATAGAAAATCCAGGGCTAAATCCTTGTAGTGTTTGCTGCCTTGGTCTTGCAAAACCGAACATATCAACAGTAATATTACCAGGTAAGGTTAAATTGGAGTTAATGTTACCACTTAAAAGAAGTGCATCATTCGTCCTTAGTTGCCCATTAATAAGCCCTTCAGCCATCACATAGTTGGCATTGACACCACCTCTAATAGTCCATATTTTAAAGAATGTCGTAGAAACAAATAAGTTTGCACCGATATTATCTTGCGTTCCAATATTGTCGAACTGGGTAACAGCCTGTCCTCCCTCTCTTTGTGTGATTGATTGTATTACGTTGGTAGTTCTATTGTAGAATGTAGAAATATTGATCGAAGTACCTTTAGCAAAAGTATTATAGCCCAATTCAAAGTTATCTGATACTTCAGGACCTAAGCTCGGATTACCAAAGCTAATGTTACCGACATTACCAATTTGAATATATGGATTTACATTTCTTAGACTAGGTCGACTAATTCGTCTGTTGTAAGCAATTTTTACAGAAGAAGTTTTACCAAATCTTTGACTTAGGATAATACTTGGCAACCAGTTATCGTATTCTAATGAGTCTCCATCAAAGTTATTTTCTTGGTCAATATTAAAATCCCCGCTTATATCAGTAAACTCGTATCTGATACCTGCTATGAGCCCTAGTTTTTTAGTGATATTTGTTTGCGTAGAAATATATGCAGCGAAAACATCTTGATTATAATTGAAGATGTCTGTTCTGTTTGCTTGCTGCTGGTAGGTGTTACCACCTTCTGCTAAAAAACTGTAAGCGAAATCACTAGTAATATCTCTTAAGATACTTTTTGCGCCAGTTTCAACTTTAAATTTCTCTCCCATAGGATGGGTATAATCTATCTGTATGGTATTTTCTCTGTTGTTGCCATCATTGTCGTTTCTGGCTACCTCATAAGCGTTTGCTAAAGCATCCTCATCTTGTTTAATTAAGAACTGCTGATCATTTATGTTACCGTCAATTTTATAACTAGCAGAAAGCTCTCGGCCCTCTTGCTCAGCAAATTTCATTACATAGTCCAACGACCATTCATATCCTGCATTTTGAGACTCAGTGTCAGTGAAACGATCATATGTATTTGTCAAAAGCTCATTTTCGTAGTTTTCTACAGTGTTTATACCAGCGTTTGAAGAGTTAAATCCTCTCAACCTAACAGAGGTAGACAAACTATGGAAGGCGTTAAAGTCGTAGAAAGCACTAGCGTTTCCAAAATAACCGATTCTATAACTTTCTGTCCCACCAAATTGCTTTAGCGTGTTTGTGTTACCTTCGGCATCAGTACTTTCTTGAAAGAAGTCGGTTATAGCTGTTTGTGGCCAACTCTGGAATGAGCTACCATTAACGCTTAATCCAAATCTACCAACACCTGCATTGACACCAACAACCTCTCTGTTAATTCGAGTGCCTACTGTTGCGTTAACATTACCTGCAAAGCCTTGTGGTGTTTGTTTTTTAGTAATGATGTTAATGATACCCGCTGTACCTTCACCATCATATTTAGCAGAGGGTGAAGTAATAACCTCAACACTTTTAATTTGATCAGCTGGGATTAACTTTAAGGCATCACCGGGGCTACTACCAAACATACTACTCGGCTTACCATTTATAAGAATTTGAATGTTTTGACTGCCCCTTAATGAAACATTTCCATCTTGATCTACGGATAGTAGGGGTGTTCTTCTTAGCACATCTGATGCATCACCGCCCGCGTTAGCGACATCTTGTTCAGCATTGTAAACAATTCTATCGATCTTGTTTTCGATAGTTTGTCGCTGTCCAGCGACTATTACTTCATCTAATTGATCGGTATCGGTGGCTAAAATAACCTGACTGAGATCTACATCTGGTGATTTAGGCGTTAACTCGATTACTTGCGTATAAGTACCATAACCTACAAAGGAAACTTCAAGAGAATAAGTACCTAATTTTATGCTAGTAAGTTTGAAAGAACCGTCTGCTTCTGTAATCACACCATTTACGGTACTACTGTCTTGTGGAGACTTTATAACAACAGTAGCGTAAGGGATAGGTTCTTTAGACTGCTCATCTACAATTACTCCAATAATTTTCCCCGTTATCTGGGAGCTTGCTCCACCATAGTTGCCCGGTCTTTGAGCAAAAGCTATGGTAGAGAAAAGCATTAAAATAGCTAGTAAAGCTTTATTCATATTAATGTCGGTTATATCGGTTACGTAAAAAAGAATTATGTAAGAGGTTTATTTAATTACCTTACACCATTAGAAAGACTAAATAGGGAGGTTTATGTTTTCATTTCTATACAAAAGGCTTATAGAATCGATAACTAATATGATTGGTGGGATGAATGGAATGTACTAATTAGCAGTGGCAATTTGTTTTGATGAATTCTCCTGCAGCAATATTTTTTTCTGATCGTATAATAAGTAACTCATGCATACTATCGCCGTGGCTACGTCAGCAATTGGGAAGGCCATCCAAATTCCTGTTAGCTGGTAGAAATAAGGTAGTATTAATAATAAAGGGATAAGAAAAAAGCCTTGTTTAGTTAATGTTAACAGTAAGGCTGGTTTAGCTTTGCCAATCGCTTGATAATACGAGGCACTTATTAATTGCAAGGCAATCAAAGGAGTGGCTAAAAACACCATTCTTAAGGCGGGTACTGTCTGACTAATGAGTGGTTGATCATCAGTGAAAATTCTAATGATCTCTGGTGTAAATACCATAATACCACCGTAAATGAATGACGATATGATGGTGCCAGCAATTATAGCATTCTTTAAGGTTAGCCTTACTCTAGCCCATAGCTTAGCGCCAAAGTTATAGCCTACAATAGGCATGGTTCCTTGCGTAATACCCAAGGCAGGAACATTAACAAGCATCATCATTCTATTGATGATCCCGTAGACAGCAATACTGGTTTCACCGCCATATCTAAATAATGAATTGTTGAGGACTAGAAATAAAAGACTTACCACCCCTTGCCTTACGAAGGTTACAGAGCCAATAGAAAACATTTCTTTATTTATGGCTAAATCGGGCACTAAATCAGACCATTTTAATTTGATCCCTGATTTACCACTTATGAAAAAATAAGCAGCATAAGCAGCACTCATCATGTAGGACCCAGTCGTAGCCCACGCAGCACCCTTAATGCCCATATCCAAGCTGATAATGAAGATAGGATCTAATATTAGGTTGACAATTGCTGGAACAATCATCACCAGCATGGCTACTTTAGGGTAACCAACTGCACGTATAACGTTATTAGACATCATAGAAAATGCTAAAACTGGTATACCAATTAATATGATAGAGAAATAATCGACCGTAGGAGCTAAAATATCACCTTTTGCCCCAAAAATGGTTAGCATAGGCTCTAGAAAAATGTAGCTCAATACGCAAAAAAGTATACCTAACGACAAGGTGGCTGTTAATTGGTTGCCAACGGTTTTATTCGCTTTTCCGGGCTCTTTAGCACCCAGGGCCCTACTAATAATTGATGCACCACCGATACCTATACCCATTCCAATGGAGCTAATTAAGAAGGTGATAGGTATGACAACGGTTATTGCTGCAATACCCAATTGCCCTACATAATTACCTACATAAATAGTATCTACAATTCCGTAAATTGATAACATTAATATCCCAACAGCTGCTGGTATAGATTGCTTTCTAAGCAGGGCATTGATTGGCTTGGTGCCGAATTCATCGGAAATGCTCATGAACTTAATTTGATTAGGTTTTATTTACGCTGATAAGAACTTAATGTTTTCTAAGAGTAGTAAAAGGCTAATCATGAATGTGGCTGTCCACAGAAGGGTTCTAAGTAAATTTACTTTCACTAACTTTGGAATAGTAACATTTAATTCTTCTTGATTAGCGATTCTCCCATGTAAGGGAACTGCCTGTAGAAAGGTGGATAGCCAGATGATAAGAATAAGCGTAAAATGAATAATGTTCAAAAATTTCCAGTTATCTATCATTAGTAGAAACGAAATAGCGATTTGCAGCAGCATTAAAGGTAACACAAAATAACTTATGGATCGCTGGTAGCGGTTATGCCATGAGACTAACTTTTGTCTATCGATATATTGAAACGAAGGGTATATGATGGCCTGCACTAGCCAAGCTAGTATCAATAGACCAAAGTCAATAATGGTTAAAATTAAATTCAGCATAACTATTTTCCTCGATTTATAACAGTTACAGGCGCCAAGTGTTTAGCATCAATGGCGGAGGCATACCTAAATTATGAAAAGTACTTTAATAGTCTAGAGGCGGAATGGATTATTTTATTGCACGGTGCTGGGGGGAGTATTGCCACTTGGAAATACCAGAAGCAATTTTTATCTAAAACCTACAATTTACTGCTCATTGATTTACGTGACCATGGTAAGTCAAATGTTGAGAATAAGCAGAATTACTCGTTTTCATTGATTACGAATGATATTGTGAAGGTCATAGAACAGCAAGGAATTGAGAAAGCCCACTTCGTTACCTTATCATTTGGTAGTGTTATTTTGCAACATTTAAGCATGCAGTACCCTCAGTATATCCAATCAGCTATATTTGCTGGAGGAATATTTAAGCCTGGGAGATCCATTAAATTATTTGTTCATGCCGCACGTGCTTTGAACTTGCTGCTGCCCTATAAATGGATGTACAGTCTGTTTTCTCTCTTACTCATGCCGAAAAGGCACCATCAAAAGTCAAGGTACATATATCAGCAACAAGCAGCCAAATTATCATCTGAAGCCTATATGAAGTGGGTAGGACTATACAAAGAGTTTTTTCACTTATTGGCTAACTTTTACCAGCAAGAATTGACATTTCCGGCACTTGTTGTAATGGGTAGCGAAGACTACGTTTTTCTTCAGTCCGCCAAATATTTTGTCGCCAGGCGAGCAAACGTAGATTTAAAAGTAATTGAGGGCGCTGGACATATCTGTAATATTGATCAACCAAAAAATTTCAATCAAATGGTGTATCATTTTCTGCTAAAACAGACCTCTAATCCTAATCTTGCCAACCGACAATGCCCAGATTATTAAAAGGGGGTGTATCACTAAAAGTCTAAACCACGCGATCCATGAGCTCACACACAAGCCATTATCAACACAGGAGCCAATTTTGATAAAGAAGATGTGAGAAGGAATAAATGCTACCAA
Source organism: Marivirga sp. (assembly GCA_046709585.1). Classification (GTDB taxonomy): domain Bacteria; phylum Bacteroidota; class Bacteroidia; order Cytophagales; family Cyclobacteriaceae; genus Marivirga. Next base: position 1,954 of record JBKEFO010000027.1, on the reverse strand, counting down.
CATTATAATCGTCAAGAGTGAGGCTATTTTTCTCGTTTTTAGATTGAGTACTGCTAATCCAATGATAATTTCCAAGACACCACTCATATAATTGATGGTTTCATGATAGGGGAGGTAGTCTGGTATTAGCCCTAGGTAAAAATCAGGGTTTATAAAGTGATTTACCCCAGCTCCTACATAGAAAAAGCTGAATGCATATAAAGAGATTTTAGTGCTGACTAAGGGACCATTTTTTATCATAATGAACGCTTTTAAGAATTAGAAAAAATGGAACCCACCAAATCAAGTCATTTGTTATAAGTGTATAGAAAAAATCGAAGGGAACTTGACCGTTTAGGTAATTGTAGAAAAAGCCAATAGGCCCAAATAACTTACCTAAAAAACCAACTGCAATGATAGGCCAATGCACCATTGGGTTAGCAGCAGCCCACCAATAGCCCAAGCCATACACACCAATCACCATTCCCATACCCTGCCATACCATGGGATGGTTTAGTGCTTGCATGCCGACGAATTCAAAGAAATGTTGCGGAAAAAGAACGACCCATGCGCCCCAAATAATATTATATATTGCAGCCGCTTTTAGTGTTATCTGGTAGAATTTTATCTTATTCATCGATGAAATGAAATATTTAAGGGTTAGACATGTTTACTAGGTAGATTAATTAGCCTTTGTCCGTTGATGTTATTAATTTTAGCTTATACAACCTATATTTGGGCACATTTGTTATCAATTATTATTTAATTACCGATAAAGCAACTAGCATGAGAAAATTATTCTTGTCTTCCTTATTATTCATTTTTGTAGCCTCTCCTTTCGCTTACGCTCAAGAGGAAAATAGCACAGGCCCAAAGTCAATGGAAATGCAGTTGGAAGATATGATCAACAACAGCGAGACTTTTCAACAGTTTAAGGTCATTCCAATTGTGAAAATGAATTCTTTTAAGGATATTTTATCCGATACCTTAAGCAATTATCAATTAATCATTGATAATATGAAAAGAGAAAAAAATAGTGTTGCGACACAAAATGATAGTTTAGTAAAAAATGTTGGAAAGTTAAAAAGTCAACTGACAGAGACTCAAAAATTAGTCGATGGCATTCAGCTATTTGGTTCAACAGTAACAAAAACGGTATACAATTTTGTCTTGTGGGGGATAGTAGTCGGATTACTTGTAATTTTGGTTGTTATATATATATCGTTCCTTAATGCAAATAGAGCGGCCAAACAGGCAAAGAACGATAAGGTAAGAGTTGATCAAGAGCTTGAGGATCTTCGAAAAACAGCTAATGAGAAGCAAGTCAAAGTAAAGAGAGAGTTACAAACAGCGCTGAATAAAATTGATGAGTTAAGTAAATAGTTTTGGAAGCTGCTTTTTAAATAAGAGTGAGCAGATGTTTTTTTGCCGTAATGGTCGATTTGCGCAATACTTTTACAATAACGTCGTTAGTTAAAAGTATCTACCTTATTCGTATTCTGATTTTTTATCGGGATCGTAGCCAACAAATATATTGATATAAACGCTCTTGGATAGCCTGAAAGTAATAGGAATTAAGATAAAGGATAAACCTACAGTAATACCTATCATCAACCATATTTTAGCAAAACCGAGGATATTGAGTGCCGTAAATACTGTAATGATTAAAGCCACTTGCATGGCGTAACTGACGTACATGGCGCCATCAAAAAAGGAAGGTTCAGACATATACCGTAGATTGCAATGACTACACTGTGTATTCATTTTTTGGAAATTCTTTAAATCATAAGCTTTTGATTTGAACAATTCACCTTCGTGGCACCTGGGACATTTGTAGTTAAAAATACTAAATAATTTACTTCCTTTTTTCATGTTTAGGTATTTAACCATTTCCAGAATTTCCCGAATGCAGTTTTTGGCTTTTCTTCTACAATAGGCCGATGTTGTTCAGGGTTTATTTGAGGACGTTTCTTTT
>JBKEFO010000026.1:0-18598 GCA_046709585.1 Marivirga sp. | reverse complement strand
TAATTTAGCGAGGTGGTATTTGTTGTCCTTAGAAAGCCTACTGGATTGGTAGAACCTCCTATGCCAGTATTTGCCTGCAATGCTATTGTTGGAAGTAGTTCTGTTTCAATTTCTCTCTTTTCTCTACTAGCGATCAGCAAGCCTACTTTCGAGGCAGCCAATTGATAGTTGTCAGCCTCCACTTTATACCTGAGAGCACTTATCTCAAAATAATTCTCCACCGTAATTACCGAGTCTGCCACCGTAAAAGTAGTCTCCGCCTTTCGCGCTAAAAGCACGTTCAAACGCACCTTGGATCCATTAAGCAATCCTTTTTGCGCAATTACTGCCGACTTATCCGCATTGTAATCTACTTGTGCCGACAGGTACTCTGCTTTGGAGAACTTCCCTAATTCATATTTACTTTTTGCGATTTGAAGTCTTTGATTCGATAGGCCTAAAGCATCTTGCAAGATAAAAAGTCTGCTTTTTTCATTGATAATATTATAGTAAGCACTGATTGTATTGCTTAGCGTATTCTCTATAACCACTTTTGAGTCCCATTTTGCTTGCTCCTGGATAGCTGCTAACTTATCCAAAGTGACAAACATTTTTGTGCCATCAAACAAGACCCAGTTTAGGGTAGCATCGAGCCCATAATTGTTTGACTTAAGGTTTCTTAGGACGAATACTGAATCTTCTTGGTTTGAAGCCTCAAAGCGAATGTTGTTATTATTCGAATATTGACCGCTAACATCCACGGTCGGAAGAAACCCTGCATTACCTAACGAATTGTTATTGGTGGCAATAGTTTCTATATTCTTCGCTAGCTGAATATTAAAATTACTTTCTAGGGCAATGCGAATTGCTTCGTTTATAGTTAGCTTCTCAGCTTGCCCTTGTGCCCAGCTCTGACTCGCAAAAAATGAAAATAGAAAAATGAAAAAAGTGTGTCTAAGCATGTTATTTTGAATCTACTCTGGCTAAGCGTGCGTGCCTGCTTGATAAATAGGTGTAAATAGCTGGAATCACATATAATGTTAAGCCTGTAGCGAATATCAATCCACCAATAATTGCGATCCCCATAGACACCCTACTTTCAGAACCCGCACCTAGTGCCAAAGCAATAGGTAAAATCCCTAATATGGTTGAAAGAGAAGTCATTAATATAGGTCTAAATCTTGATTTTGCAGCCTCACTAATCGCCTCAGAAACCGTTAGACCCTGTGCTTTTCGCTGATTTGCAAATTCAACAATGAGAATAGCATTTTTAGACACCAAGCCAATCAACATTATAATTCCTATTTGGCTAAAGATATTAAGTGTCTCCCCAAAAAGATAAATTGATAAGAAGGAGCCTCCTACCGCCAATGGCACTGTAAATAGAATTATAATAGGATCCCTGAAGCTCTCAAATTGAGCAGCTAACACTAAATATATTAATACTAAGGCAAACCCAAAGGCGAACAATAAACTTGATGAACTTTCAAAATAATCCAACGAAGCGCCCGATAAGGCTGTGCTGTATGTCTCATCAAGCACCTCTTTTGCTACTTGATCCATGGCAGCTACACCATCACCGATAGTTTTTCCTGGGGCCAATCCAGCAGAGAGGGTTGCTGATATATACCTATTATAGCGGTATAAAGACGGTGGGGTTGATGATTCGCCTAATTCTACTAAATTATCTAGCTGTACCATCTGCCCATTGCTGGCACGCACATAAAGTGATTTAAGGTCTACAGGATCATTTCTATCATTTCTTTGCACTTGACCAATTACTTGATACTGCTTACCATCCATGATGAAGTAATCGAAACGTTGACCACTTAAACCTAATTGAAGTGTACGCGCAATGTCAATTACTGCAATTCCTAAAGACTGCGCTTTCTCCCTATCAATTTGAATATCTATTTGAGGCTTTGTAAACTTCAGGTCTTGATCAACAACTGTGAAGGTCGGATTCTGCTGCGCCTTCTCTATAAACGCTGGCAACACATTCTGAAGTTTTTCTAAAGAAGTAGCTTGAATTACATATTGAATAGGCAGCCCACCTCTTCTACCCCCAATTGTTTGTTGCTGAAATGCGAAGGCCTTGGCTGCTGGATAATCCGCTAACAATGGTGAATACTCCTCATAGAGCTGCTGCTGCGTTTTGTCTCGATCCTTAGCATCTACTAATTTGACACGCATAAAAGCAGAATTTGCCCCCTGTGTACCAAAGCCAGGAGAGGTCACTGAAATCAATCCGTTAGTCGGTAGTTTGTCCATCGTAAGCCCCACCATCTTATCAACATAGTCGTCCATGTACTCAAATGTTGCTCCTTCTGGCCCTGTAGCGTTTACAGATATTTGCCCTCTATCTTCTAGAGGAGCAAGCTCAGAAGGGAGACTTTGAAATAAGAAATAAATAAGCCCTACCGAGCCTACAAATATGAGAATCCCCAGCCATCGCGCCCTCATGAAAGCATCTAAAGTTCTTCCGTAACCTTGATTTAGCCTAATAAAGAAAGGTTCCGTCTTTCTGTAAAACCAGTTATGCTTAGCGCGCTTCTTTAATATCCTACTGCTCATCATCGGGGTTAGCGATAGGGCAACGAAGGAGGAGATCATTACAGCTGTCGCTACAACAACACCAAACTCTCTGAAGAGCCTGCCTGTGATCCCCTCTAAAAATATTACAGGAAGGAATACTGCCACCAAAGAAACTGTGGTCGCTATTACAGCAAAGAAAATCTCTGTCGATCCTTTCAGCGCTGCTTCCATAGGCTTCATTCCTTCCTCTACCTTAGTATAAATATTTTCCAATACGACAATTGCATCATCTACCACCAACCCAATTGCCAACACTATACCCAGCAGCGTTAAAACATTGATACTAAAGCCCGCCAAATACATCACAAAGAAAGTTCCTATCAATGAAACAGGTATGGTTACAATGGGTATAACCGTTGTTCTCCAATCGCGTAAAAACAGAAAAATAATGATGATAACTAATGAAAAGGCAATCATAATAGTTTGCTGCACTTCATTTATAGATTCGCGGATATATTCTGTCTGGTCAAAGCCTATACCAAGCTTAATGTCTTCGGGCAAATCTTTTTTAATATCTTCTACACGCCTATAGAATTCATCTGCAATATCAATACTGTTGGAACCCGGCTGTGGAATTAGGACTACCCCAACCATTGGCACACCATCTCTTTTTAAGACTGTTCGCATATTCAAGGGAGCAAGTTCAGCATAACCGATGTCTGAAAAACGAACAAAACTATTATTATTTTCAGCTACAATGAGGTTATTAAAGTCCTTCACATCGTTTAACCTTCCTTGCGTCCTCACTACCAACTCAATCATATCACCCTCAATACTTCCAGAGGGTAATTCTACATTTTGCTCTTGCACAGCGTTTAATACATCTAATGGTGTTAGTTGATAAGCTGCTAGTTTCAGTGGGTCCATCCACAGCCTCATAGCATAACGCTTCTCTCCCCATATTCTTACCTCACTTACGCCGGAGATTGTCTGTAGCCTCTCTTTAAAGGTATTTTCAGCAATAGCCGAGAGCTCCAATAAATTTCTTTGTTCACTGTTGATATTCAAGAATACAATGGGGTCAGAGTCTGCATCAGCCTTATTTACAGTTGGCGGCTCAGCATCCTCAGGCAGCCTCGTACGGGCACCGGCAACCTTATCCCTTACGTCATTCGCTGCTGCTTCTAAATTCTCTGTTAAATTAAACTCGATGGTAATTCTACTTCTTCCCTCAGCACTAGTTGAAGTGATGGTTCTTATTCCGGCAATACCATTTACCGCCTCTTCCAGCGGTTCAGTAATTTGTGATTCAATTACATCCGCATTTGCACCGGCATAATCGGTTGTGACGGTTATGACAGGAGGTGCTATTGAAGGGTACTCTCTCACACCAAGAAAATTAAACCCAATGGCACCAAATATTAATATTACTAAAGAAAGTACTATGGCCAGAACAGGCCTTTCAATACTTATTCTTGATAATGATGCCATTTTTAATGTTCTCCTCCTGCTAGATTTTTAATACTTACCAAAGCTCTATCTTTCAATTGCGCCACTCCAGCAACAGCAATGGTATCTCCTTTATTTAAACCTTGCACAATTTCCACTTCCCTTGCTGTTCTCACACCCAATTTAACAACTTGAGCTCTCGCCTCCCCTTGTTTAATCACGAACACAAGATGTCCATCAGCATTTGGCATTATGCCCGTTGTAGGTATTAATATCGCATCATCGTTACTTTCAATACTCAATTGAACACGTACGAATTGACCAGGGATAAGCATATTATCTGGGTTATCACACTTAGCACGTACTTTTAATGTCCTCGTTATGGGATCAATCTGAGGCTCAACAGCATAAACTGTTGCCTTTCTGTTAATATTCTCAGCTTCAGAGCTAAATGTAATAGCATTACCCGCCTTTATCAACGTACTATACCGACTAGGTACCGAAAACTCTAGTTTAATTGGATTCACATTATACAAGGAAGCAATTTCAGTCGCAGGCGTAATATAACTGCCTTCGCTCACATACCGTAACCCTATGAAACCAGCGAAAGGAGCAGCTATTTGAGATCTTTTAACTTGTGCCTCTAAGGATGCGATAGCTGCTTCATTTGTTTTATTATTGGTATAAGCAATATCATATTCCTCCTTACTAATCGCTTCGCTCTCTAATAATTGTTTTTGGCGCTGCTCTGTTTCTTTAGACAATTCAGCTGTAAATTTCAGTCTTCTTAAATCGGCCTTCAAGTCATCAACATTCGTCGTTAATAACAACTGCCCCTTTTTCACAAACTGTCCTTCCTCGAAGTAAATTTTGGTTATTTTCCCAGCGATTTCACTTGCCAAATCAACCGACTCATTAGCCAATAAAGAGCCCGCCAACACTATGTCGTTACTAAACTTCCTGGTATTTACTATTTGAGCATCTATTACAATACCCTTTATGGCACTGCTAGCAGTCTTGGCAGTTTCTTGTTTTTCTGCGGCATTAGAGGAGAATAAATTCGGAAAAAGTAAATAGACAATAGTAGCTGCTACAGCAAGTAGCGCCACAATTCGTATATATATTTTATTCATAAAAATGATTTTAGCTAAACGCCTTATACATGTTGTTACATGCATTAAATTTAACGCAAATTTACTTAATAAGTTTGACCTTATAGCACGCTTTGTAACAAGCGGTGGTTGTCGTTTTCTAAAGGGCAAAAAAAAACCCTAGCGGTGAAGCCAGGGTTTTTAAAAAAAATTTAAACTACTATCTGAAAGTATATCGTAGTCCAACTCTAGCTCTCCAGCGAGAAACTCTATTTGAAATATTAAATCTTTCAAGACCTAAACGATCTTCATCGAAACTAAACTGAGGCGTAGTACCATCAGCTTGGTAGCCTTCGAAGTTAATTAGATTGTAATCAAACGGGTTTGAATAAACCGCACCCCATGAGCTATTTAATAAGTTAGCAAAATTGAATACGTCTATAGTAAATTGAAGTTTATGTACTTTGTCTCCAACTTTCAGTCCGATATTCTGAGCAAGTTTGAAATCGAATTGATTAATGAAAGGCGCTCTTCCACCATTTTGCTCAGCATATTGACCTCTTCTTGTAGACAAATAATCATCTTCCTCAATAAAGTTATTTAAAGCAGCCCACTGCTCTGCTGCCGTTGGACCATCAGTAATATCTACTAAAGCGATATCATTTTGATTAGCTGGAACGTAAATTAAACTTCTTGTTCTTGAAGTACTACCTCTCTCGTTGTTGATGTTTCTAGGATCCGAACCGTTTTCAGCTCCAAAACCATAAACATATGAATAAGGACTTCCTGACTCACCTGAATAGAATAGACTTACTGTAGTAGTAAAAAGACCATCTCCAGACCAATCTTTTCCATAATTAATGCTAGAAATCACTCTGCTACCAGTTGAGAAATCACTTCTACCTAAGACCGCATTGTTTCTTCCGTCAGTTGAAAAGGCACCTCTCCACTGCGAAGAGTTTTGTGAGCTTGTACCTTCAAATATCGCATATGCGTCTCCGTAAGTATAAGCTGCATTAACAAATAACCCGAAGTCAAATGTCTTCTGAACCTGACCAGTTATAGTATAAGTATAACCTTTATTGGTATTACTTGCTAAATAAATAGCTGAATAATTTGGATCAATATTACTTCTAGTATACACAGGTCTGTCATCTGTGTTATTGGCACCATTTGTCCAGTTGAAATCAACGGTAGGATCACTATTCACACTTGTGTATTGTACGTTATTAAGCGTTTTCGTTAAAATACCCTCTAAGCTTACAAACCAACCATCATTGAATCCTTGATCTATTGCAAGACTGCTTCTAAATACTTGTGGGAATTTGAAGTCTCTGGTAAATAAATCAACTTGACCTTGAGGTACTGTTAAGGTAGGGTTTGTATACTGCTGATCAACATCACCAATAAACTCAATTGGGAAGTCAACATCAAAATTGTTAAAACCACCAATTGTTACACCGTTGTTCGTGAACATGCCACCAGGCCATACAAAAGGCACTCTACTTGTAAATACTCCCGTTCCACCACGAATGATTGTTTTTTTATCACCAAAAACGTCGTAGTTGAAACCTACTCTTGGAGACCACATCAACTGACCATCAGGAGATTGACCACCTTGCGCGCCTTGAAGGTCATAACCTGCTGCTGTAATAGCTGGTAAAACTGTGCTGTTAAAATTAGCATCAATTTTAGGATCAGTAGTGATAATAGGAATATCTAATCTTAAACCACCTGTTACAGTAAGTTTATTATTCACTTTGTATTCATCTTGAACATAGAAACCTAACTGCATCGCATTAAATTCTGCTGCTGCTGCAGAACCATCACCAGTAATATCATCTACTAAAGAATAAGATCTCGTATAAAAACCAGGCGCATCATTATTCAAGAAATCATCAAGATTATCATAGTCGTAGAAACCAAAGTTCTGTCTGATAAATAAGTTATAGAACCCCATAAACTCATTATGCGTACCGAAAGTTAAAGTGTGGTCTCCAGCATAATAATTAAAATTATCCGTAATAGTGAAAACAGTCTGCTCTAAAGCATTCGCTGTAGAGAATGCCTCACTACCGAAGCTAATTTCCGCACCGTTTCCATCATTGATAGATACGCTTGGAAAATCTTGTCCGATAGGATCTCTATCATCATTAACTGTTGTATAACCAATAATTAAATTATTAGACATTTTATTGTTGAACCTAGAGGTAAGTTCTACTGCTGTTGAATTGGTGGTTGAAGGAAAGTTAATTCCGTTGTTACCATAATTAATGCTTCTTGTACCAGAACCAAAAACATTCGTCTGTAAAATTTTAGTGTAATTATGACGTACCATCAACTGATGTTTGTCATTGATATTCCAGTTTAATTTCGCGAATAATCTTGTTGCTTCTAGTGCATTAACTTTACTTCCAAAGCCTCCAGCATCATAACCATACTGATCTTGTAAGTAGGTTCCTAAATTAGCCAAATCAGCTATTGATGTATTACCAGCATAATCACCTTCTTCAAAAGGTAATGGAGTCTCCTCATTTTGCCTTTCCGCATTTACAAATAAGAATAATTTGTCTTTTATGATTGGACCGCCGAGGTTCAAACCAACAAAATTAGTTGAAAATGCATCTAATTGCTCTCTTTCACCACCTGATCGATCGGTTAAGGTCTTATTCGTTTTACCTGCTAAACTTTCGTTTTGATTATAAAAATATAAACCACCTTCTAAGTTGTTAGTACCACTCTTCGTAACAGCATTAATACCACCACCAGCGAAACCACCGTAACTTACATCGTACGGCGAAATAACTACTTGAATTTGCTCAATAGCATCAACACTAATAGGAGAAGCTCCTGTTTGACCACCATTTGTACCATTATCGGCTAAACCGAATACATCATTGTTAACAGCTCCATCGAAATAAATAGCGTTGTATCTGTTGTTGATACCTGCAATTGAAAAACCACCGCCATTTGTTTGCTTAGCTTGTGGAGTCAATCTTGTGAAATCATTCAAATCTCTATTCAAGGTTGGCATATTATCAATTGCTTCCTGAGAAATTTGAGTTGCTGCTCCAGCATTCTCCCCATCTGAAGACCTTGAACCTCTTACTGTCACTTCAGATAATTGCTCAACGCTTGCTGCAGAAAAGAAAAAGTCCCATTCAAATGGCTCTCCTAATGAAAGATAAACACTTTCGAGCTTTTGGTCTTTGTACCCTACAAAACTAACATCAATCACATACGGACCACCTACTTTCATATTCGGTAATCGAAATCTACCCGATATATCGGTTGCTGCGCCATACGTCGTTCCTGTCGGCGTATGCTTTGCGATCACATTCGCACCTGGAAGAGGCTCCCCAGATTCATCATAAACTGTTCCAAGCATAGAAGAGCTTGTCACACCTTGTGAAAATGCAGTCATTGAAGCTAAAAGCACAATGAATGCAGATGCACATACATTAAGTAAAATTTTTCTCATCTTTCTAATTGTTAAGTTGAACACAAAATTAGTTGTACTATCTTTTAGTGGTCTATTATCTACATTAAGTATTAATTAAACCTCTACATCAGCTTGTTAACAATTTGATAACATAAGCTAATCGCGCACTTAATTTAAAACAATTAATCTTAGTAAACTTATATTCCTTCCAACTAAATTAGTTGGATAGCATTATATTAAGAATATTTATACTCTTTTAGGCACGGTAAAAGAAAGGCTCAATTTATAAACTTATGTATATGTATACAATAAACAATATCTAAGGAAAACATAAAAATCATATGCTGCAAAAGAGTAGTTATTTTTCCTCAACTAATGACTACCTTCTGGACTAAATTAAACTCGCAAATTATTATCATCAGCATATGAAGTACTTACTAAAAGGCCTGTTCCTTTGTTTAATGACCCTATCGATCTCCCAAGCGCAAGTGCAGCTAAATTATTATTTACCTGATTCCGTTAGCTACAATAAGGACATACCAACACCGGCCTCCATTATTGGCCATGAGGTGGGAGAATGGCATGTAACCCACGATAAGTTGGTCTATTATATGCGAGCAGTTGCGAAAGCATCTGATAGAATTTCTTTAATAGAGACAGGCAAAACTTATGAAGGAAGGCCTCAGCTTTTACTGGCGATTACCCATCCTGAGAATATTAGTCAACTTGCGGAGATCAGAAAGCAGCACAAGGCCCTAACTGAGCCTAGTATTTCTAAACCTTTAGACGTTGAAAACATGCCTGTGGTAACATGGATGGGATATAGCATCCATGGAAATGAACCTAGCGGTAGCAATGCAGCTATGCTAACAGCTTATTATTTAGCGGCGGCACAAGGTACTGACATTGATGATAAGTTAAAGGATGTGGTAGTTTTATTAGATCCTTCATTTAATCCTGATGGCCTAAATAGATTTGCCACTTGGGCTAATATGCACAAAAGCGACTATTTAGTTACAGATCCAAATGACCGAGAATTTAATGAGGTATGGCCTGGGGGAAGAACAAATCACTATTGGTTTGATCTTAATAGAGACTGGCTGCCTGGCCAGTTGGTAGAATCACAGAATAGGCTCAAGCAATTTCATGATTGGAAGCCTAATATATTAACTGACCACCATGAGATGGGGACCAATAGCACCTTCTTTTTTCAGCCGGGCATACCGTCTAGAACGCATCCTATTACTCCCCTTAAAAACCAAGACCTAACGGCTAAAATCGGAGAGTACCACGCAAAGTACTTAGACGCTGCTGGATCACTATATTTTACAAAGGAGAGTTATGATGACTTTTATTACGGTAAAGGATCAACCTTTCCTGATGTGCAAGGTGCAGTAGGTATTTTATTTGAACAAGCCAGCTCAAGAGGTCACGCACAAGAGAGTGTACATGGAATACTGAAGTTCCCTTTCACCATCAAAAACCAATTTATTACTTCTTTATCGACTTTTCAAGCAGCCTACGAAATGCGTATCGAACTACTTACTTATCAGCGCAATTTTTACTTAGATGCACAAAAAGAAGCTGAAAAGTCAAGCACGCAAGCATGGATAGTGAGTGACAAGGATGCCTCAAAGTTATATGAATTTGCTGCCTTATTGAAACGACATGAAATTGAGGTTTATAAATTAAAAGAAGCTAAAAAAAGCTACTCTCCCGAGAGTAGCTATATCATTCCTATTCAACAATACCAGAGCAGGCTCATAAATGCAGTGTTCGAGAAAAGAACCAGCTTTACAGATAGCTTATTTTACGACATTTCCGCATGGACACTTCCGCTAGCCTTTAACCTTGAGTATACTGCTCTATCTGGCAAAGAATATTCCTCCACCTTGCTAGGCGACCTAATAGGTGAGCAAGACGCACCAAAAGCAACGATGGTTGGTGAAGTAAGCAACTATGCTTATGCATTAGAATGGACTGACTATTATGCACCAAAAGCATTGTACAAATTACAAGATAATGGCCTAAAGGTAAAGGTGGCTAATGAGTCTTTCATCGGACCCGATGGACATATGTTTAACAGAGGAACGATCATCATAGCTGTACAGCAACAGCAATTTACCGCCGACAAAGTTTATAATATCATCAGCAAAAGCATTGAAAACACTGGAGCAAGCATTTATAGCCTTCATACGGGAAGTACAGGTGGTGTTAATTTAGGCAGCAGAACATTTAGCACATTAGAAACCCCTCAAATAGCGATGATAATAGGCGAAGGCACCTCTTCTTACGATGCTGGCGAAATATGGCATTTAGCAGACCAACGCTTTCAAATCCCTATAACAAAAATAGATGTATCCGATCTTAGAAGAGCCGACCTCAGTAGATACAACACCCTTATTATTCCAAATTTAAATAATGCCAACTCATTAAGCAGTTCAAAAAAGAAAATCGAAGAATGGGTAAGTGCTGGCGGTAACTTAATTGCTATTGAAAATGCGGCAAAGTGGGCATCCGATAATAAGCTGTCAAAAGTCACTTTTAAAAAAGATAGTAGCAAACTAAAGGGTTTTTTAAATTACGAAGACTATGGAAATAAAAGAGGCGCACAAGCAATCGGAGGTTCCATTTTTAAGGCAAAAGTTGACCTAAGTCACCCTCTACTTTATGGCTATAGCGACAGTTTTTTACCAATATTTAAGGGGAATTCCTTGTTTATGGAACCCACTATTAACCCCTATGCAAGTCCGATTAGGTATACTAAAAATAGCTTATTAAGTGGCTATATTTCAGAAGAAAAAAAGCTATTTCTGGAAGACTCACCAGTTATAGCAATCAGCCGCAATGGACAAGGCAGCGTTATTAGTTTTTGTGAAAACCCTAACTTCAGAGCTTTTTGGTATGGTACTAATAGATTATTTCTAAATGCCATATTCTTTGGACAAGTGATTAATAGCGCAACCGCAGAATAAACAGCGAGGACAAGGTGCAATATGACAACTCCTCAAAAAGGTATTTAAACTTCTTTCTTGAAGTTTAAATACCTTTTTGTTTTTCATATCACCTTCATATGTATTCTGCTTGTTATTCCAAATTCGATATCCGAGTCTCTTGTACCTCCTTATTTTAATTTCCTAAGTTGAGAATCACTCTTTAAAATTTTTTAATATTATTTAATACCTCAATGAGTATATTGCCAGTAGTAGTTTACATTTAGTTGCATTCGATTATTTAGCTTAATTTTCTCAATAACTTTAAACCAGTATGATTGAACTAGTTTTACATCAGTGGAAGCAGTTTCGGCGCTCCGGTAGTTTTGGTCGGGAGTTGGGGTTTACCATCTTCCTTAGCTTCATAGCGGTAATTGTATTGCTATCTGTTTTTGCATTATCTTCCTCATTAGCTGAAATAATCCCGAAGATCAATGACAAAGCTGCGGAGAACCCCATCCTTTTCTTTAACAGCTTCCTCCTCTATTATTTAATTGGTGAATTATTCTTACGCTATTTTTTACAGAACACACCTGCCTTAGACATTCAGCCTTACCTAAGCTTGCCTATCAGGAAGTCAGCCACAGTAAAATTTCTACTAGGCAAGTCGCTTGTACATCCGCTTAATATCTTGAGTCTTGTTTTGGTCATTCCTTTCGGTAAGGATATAATTTTACCTCAGTTCGGCATGATAGCCACTATAAGTTGGGTACTTTCCATTTTCACCTGCTCGCTAACTATCCACCTCATCATTATATTATTTAAGAAAAAGCTGGAAGAAAATATATGGGTATGGATCATCATCATTGGTATTGCCGTTATAAACTATGTATCATCCATCTTTACAAACATAGATTTTACTCAATATTGGGGTGCGATGCTTATGGAAGTTCTAGCTCATCCGTATTATTTAGTAGTCCCTGTGGCACTCCTATTTACCCTAAACTCGGTAGTTTACAAAGCGTTTATTAACAATTTCTATCTAGAGGAGCTAGTAGACACTAACAACGCTAGTTCGGAGAGTTATTCCAGTAAACTCAGTTTTCTATCTAATTATGGGATCATCGGCCATTTAATACTAGAGGAAATACGAATGATTATTAGACACAAAAGAACACGCTCCGTACTATTTTTGTCTCTGCTATTTCTTGGTTATGGATTTATTTTGTTCGGCAAAAACCAAGATTCTATGAAGGCCACGGAACTATTTGCTAGCATTTTTATCAGTGGTATTTTCGCTATCAACTATGGGCAATTTATTTGGAGCTGGCATACAAATCAGCTGGACTTCTTTTTCACAAAACCATTCGCTATTTCTGACTGGGTAAAATCAAGATATCAACTCATTTCTATTGCTACCATCACCAGCACCATTCTGGCTATCCCTTACGTTTACTTTGGATGGGAAATATTAGCTACTCTGTTCGCCGCGAGTCTATATAATTTGGGAATCAATATTCCTCTAATGGTGAGACTTGCCTTATGGGGACCTAAACCCATAGATTTAAATAAAGGTGCCTTCATGAACTATCAAGGTACAGGTGCCGCCCAATGGATCATGGGATTTCCCATAGTCCTGGGTCCATTATTAGTTTACCTTCCGCTAAACCTTCTATTTAACCATTTAGCAGGTGTTGCTGCTGTAGGATTGGCGGGTATCATTGGTTTACTATTTCGAAACTTCTTCATCCAAAAGACTACACAAAAGCTACAGGCACTTAAGTATCAATTAATCCATCAACTAACCATTTAAGGCATGATTTTAATCAATAATTTAAAAAAACAATACAAACAGCAAACTGTATTAAATATTGATTCATTGACTGTCCCTACAGGGCAGTCGTTTGGCCTTGTTGGAAATAATGGAGCAGGTAAAACTACTTTATTTCATATTATGCTTGACCTGATAAGAGCGACAGAAGGAACGGTTACAATTGAGGGCCAAGATGTAAGTAAGACAGAGGATTGGAAGACATTTGTGGGCTCGTTTATAGACGAGAAATTTCTGATTGACTATTTAACCCCCGAAGAATATTTCAGCTTCTTGGCAAAGATATATCAACTATCTACTACTGATCTTCAGCAACATCTCAGCTTATTCAAAGAGCTTTTCAATGACGAAGTATTAGGGCATAAGAAATATATTAGAGACTTATCTAAAGGAAATAAAAAGAAGGTAGGCATAGCCGCTGCTTTGATTGGAACCCCTAGCATAATATTACTGGACGAGCCATTTGAAAATCTAGACCCTACATCTCAGATCAGGTTAAAGGATATATTTCAGCATATTAAGAAAGAAAAGCAGGTAAGCTTTATTATCTCTAGTCATGACTTGAGTCATGTAACTGAAGTCTCGGAAAGAATTGTAGTCTTAGAAAAAGGTCAAATCGTAAAAGACCTTATGGTAAACGAAGCAACATTGACTTCGCTTAATGATTACTTTAGTCAAAATGCACAGGCAATCGAAGAATAAACTGCTATTATTTTAGTGCCAGAATGATTCAGGACAGATTACTTTTTTCTGCTTCCTTTTGTATTTAAAGCTTAGCACTATTTCATGACTCCCACCACTATAAGGGCCAATATCGGAGATGATATAGTCATAAGAGTAAGTGAAGCTGAAATCCTTCTTTACGGAAAAGCCTATTAAAGCACTCGCTGAGTCATTTTGCCGAAAAGATAAGCCCGTCCAATAATCATTGCCTTTTTGCACCATAATGTTAAAATCAAAATGGCCAGCAGCAGGTCTCACTGCCTTGAATAGAATGGAGGGTACTACAAACCAATTTTCTCTAGGGTCACCGACATCAATTTTATAGCCCGTATTCACAAAAAAGTGGGCATTTAGGTCGAAAATCTCCACTTGTCTTTCACCTACTGGTAGAAATAGGGCTGAATTGCCAATTAGTTGGGTGGCAGAGGCTCCGAAATAAAATCTGTTGCTGTAAATCCATATACCTATTGAACCATCAGGAATTACCCTATTTAAGATTAGCCTATCAATAATTGGATCATTCATGTTTTTGAACTGTAATTGCTCCATATCTATAGTATGCTGTAAAGCACCTAAGGAAGCCCCTACTGAGGCATAAATATTATTTGTCAGAGGGTGATGATAGGCATAGCTCAAATGAAAACTTGTTTGACTTACAGGGCCAGTAATATCCTTAATCACCGTAGCGCCTAATCCATGATGGCCTTTAAAATTCATGGTGGTTTTAAATGGTGCTTTCTTAAAAGGGGTGGTATAGGTAGCAAAATAGGTTTGAGGAGCGTTTTCAAATCCAATCCATTGGATGCGCCCGCCTATTTTAATCTCCTCCATATTTTGAGAGCCTGCAATGGCAGGATTTATCAAAAACTGATTATTAAAATATTGGGTATACTGTGGTCTTTGCTGTGCTAATAAATTAGCGCATACACCTATTATGCATATGAATATAGTGCTTACTTTTCTCAGCATCAATACAAGACTGTTACAGTTCCAGTTACCGCATTATAACCATCCTTTAAATCAATTACATAATAATACACGCCAGGCGCTACTATTTCTCCATTGAATATGCCTCCCCAAGGTTCATTATAACCTATGGAGCTAAATAACTTTTTACCCCATCGGTCATAAACAGCTACGGTAGCATCAGGATATGGCCCAATTTGATCTATTAACCACGTATCATTTACACCATCACTATTGGGTGAAAATACATTAGGTGGTGCAATTGCAGGCCTTACTATTACTGTTACTGAATCATTATCAGGGCATCCTTCTAAGGTTAATCCTTCCACAGTATAAATAGTAGTTGTTAATGGTTTTACCTGAATTCTAGAATTTCTTACGTCTGTTTCAATAGAAATATTGTTCTTCCAGATAAAGTTCATTCCTTTTGTGGCCTCTAAAATAAGAGAATTACCCTCTCTTATATTTCTATCCTCTCCTGCGTTAATAGGGTTATAAGGAACTACCTCAGCTAAAACAGGAGGGGTAGTTAAGGTACACACACCTGAAATATCAATAATAACAGCTCTAAAATATCTACTGTCATTCAATGTAGTCACAAAATCCGGATCATTATTCCCTTCACTCATCCAGTCTTGCAAGTCCTCACTACTCTCCCAATCAATGATTCGATAATTTCCTGGGTCTAAAGATAAGGTGGTAGGATCGCCAATACATACAGGATTAGGATTTGCATAAGTATTGCCCGTATACCTATAGTCAGAAATGTTTGCCACCACCTCGTTTGAGGTAGCTTGGGGGAAAATGGCACATGGTGCAGAAGAGGTCATCACCACTTTAATGATGTCCCTATTTCTTAATAAGGTACTATCAAATACATTGCCTATAGAAACACTATTGATGAAATATTCATATACTGCCGAATCACCGCCATTGGTCGAATTCAAGGCTAAAGTAATATCTGTATTTCGACATACAAGCGGTGGAATTTCTATAGATAAGCTAGGGATTTGTGATGCATCAACCTGTAGGTTTTTACTTAAAGCTCCTAAGCCACAAACATAACCTGCTAAATTGAGTGTCACAGTATAATTCCCTGGATTGGAATAGAATAATTCTATGGGTCCTAATGAATTTACATCCCCAGAGATTACCTGACCTCCATCAAAGTCCCAACTATCAATATTATCACTTACCGATTCCTCAATAAAATTAACAATTACCGTTTGGTGTTGACAGATGGTATCATTTGAAAACTGCAGATTATCCACACTAAATACATTAAGCTTATGGAAAGCAGTATCTGAAGGGCAGCCATTCAAAGTAGATACTACCCATAAATTTTTATCACCTCCTACATCCCACCCTAATTCATAAGTTTCATTTCCTAAGGTGACTACTCTATCCGCTTCCCCAAAACCCCAATCAAAAGAGGCTCCTGGCTCTATTGTTTCGCTAAATGATACCATTGCGGTACCCTCTAAACAGATGAGTTCTGGCGCATCAATAGCAGCCAAAGGTGTCAGCCTCACCACTGCAGAACTAGTATAAGTATCCATACAACCATTCTCTAAAACACTTAATGTTAAACTTAAATTACCTTCATCTGCCATAGGTAATGTAAACTCATCATTAGTTGAAAAACCGTTAACTCCATTGTAATTATAGGTCCATGTTAATATAGTAAACGGACTTATTGGCCAATCTGGATAAGCATAAAGGGTATCATTCTGACATAAGAAATTAGCCATCTGGAATGCAGCATCTGGTAATTGCGTAACATTTACTTGAAAACTACTGTCGATTATACAGCCTCCATTATTAATAGCAACATCAATATTTTTAATGCCGGCAGCATCCCATTTCACATAATAATCTTCACGATTAGTACTAATTTTCGTAAAACTACTACCCACACCAAAGTCCCAAGTCAATGACCTACCGTTGACAATGGGGAGATTGAATACAATCCTACTACTGTCATTTGAACAAATTTTGGTGTCGGCAGCAATATCAAATGGAATACGTTCTCCTACATTAACAACCATGGTCGTATCAAAGCCTTCGCAATTATCACCTATCACCTGTAGTCTGATAGACTTTTGGCCAGAAGTAGGATATCTAAATTCTATTTGTGTGGAACTATTGACGTCACTAATAATTTGCGCATCATCATTGAAAGTCCAATTCCAAGTAGCATTTGGCTCTAAGAAGGTGGTATCTATGGTAAGTAGTCCTAAAGAGTCAATGCATAAATTGTTATCGATATAAAGATCCAATGCGGTATTATCATTCACCCTTATTGTCTGCACTGTAGTATCAGAAAAACAGCCCCCATCTTCAATAAATAACCTTATATCTTTGGACCCAGGGGTAGGCCATATTACAGTATAGGTACTGTCGTTAATAGCCGTCTCTACTCCATCGGCAAAGTCCCAATTAAAGACAGCCGTTGCTGTTGATTTACCGGTATGGGTGATAGAGGTAGTATCCCCTAAACAATTTTCAGTGCTACCCAATCTGAAAGCTGAAGTGGGTGCTTCTCCTACATTAAAAGTATCCGTAAATACTGGACTACCACAATTTACCCCATTTATTTGGAGCGAAATAGTTTTTAATCCAGGAAGGTTATAAACTATTTCATAAACAGAATCTTTTACAACCTCAGTACTATCGTCACCCACACCTAAGTCGAAATCCCAGCTTAAGGTAGCCCCTGGCTCCATTGCACCTGTAAAAGTAAATACGGCAGTAGCACCTTGGCACAGGGAATTGTTTTGGGCATCAAAAGTAAACTCTGCTAAATTATTAACGGCAAGTGAATCAACAAATGTTCTTGCTCCACATTGTGGATTAGTTACTGTTAGGCTGATGACCTTAAAACCTGGCGTTTTATAAACAACATCATAATTTTCTGTACCAGCAATTTGAATTGCAGTTTCACCAAGGCCTGCATCTAAATTAAAGTCCCAATCAAAAGTAGTAGTGCTTAGGTTAGCACCACCCGTATACATAATGGTACCGCTAGCTTCCTCTGTAATTTCATCGAAGCAAAAGAAAGGTACATCAAATGCCGGGTTTGCTGCTTCTAATATACGAATTACCTCATTGGTAGAAACCGTACAACTACCTAAAGTAGTAAATAGCGTCACAATCTTATCTCCTGGTGTTTGCCAGGTAACAGTAACAGATGAGCTATCTGCATTGGCTGACACCATTTCGCCACCCGCATCTAAATCCCAATTATATACATAACCTACTGTAGAGCCTATTACGTCTATAGTCAACAGCTCTAAAGAACAGTTGGTAGCTTGAAGGTCAAAGTCAGCTATTGGTATTTCACTAATTTCAATGGTTGGTAATGAGATGGTATTAGAACAACCGTCTTCCGTAACGGTGACCGCTAGATTGTAAGTGCCTGGCGTATCCCATATCACTTCATAGGCTTCTTGTCCTGCTACTTTTTTAACACTTGTCGCGTCGTTAAAACTTGTGCCCCAATCATAGTTTGCAAATATACTAGCTGCACCAACACCGCCATAAGTCACAAAAATAGTTTCCCCAGCACATCCGTTTGACAGAGTAATAAGCCCGCTAGGGGTTGGATTTACCCTAAGCGTAAAGTTGCGTGTTTCTGTGCAGTTACCAG
>JBKEFO010000025.1:0-19318 GCA_046709585.1 Marivirga sp. | reverse complement strand
AACCAAGGCCAGTGCCTTTGTAGTCATTTCTATTGTGCAGTCTTTTGAAAACAACAAATATATCCTCTTGGTGTTGCGGATCAATTCCTATTCCATTGTCTTTAATACCGAAATGAAAGTAGGTATCATCTTCTTGGTAGCTAATGTGTATTTTGGGTGTTTGATCTGGCAGCACATACTTAATTCCATTCCCTACTAGGTTCATTATCAACTGCCTAAATGCACCTTGGTTGAATTGTATAATAGGTAATTTATCTACTGTAATAATAGCTTTCGTTTCCTTTATTTGATCCTTGAGTAGTTCAATAGATGTATTGACTATTTCATTACAATCAATTTCAGTAATCTGTACATCTGCCGCGTCTGCTTTTGCATAATCAAGCAGATCGACAATAATCTGCTTCATGCGTAGGCTTGAGTCTGCGGCATAATCAATGTATGACGCTGCAGTTTCATCTAGGTTTTGACCAAAATGGCTCTTCAGCAGATCCATAAAACTTATGACGTTTCGCAGCGGCTCTTGTAGGTCATGAGAAGCGATGTAAGCAAATTGTTCCAGCGCCTCATTTTTCTGTCTCAGCGATTCATTTAGTGTTTCAAGTATTTCCGCAGCTACCTTTGCTGCAGTAATGTTTCTCGACTTTCCTACCAGGCCTACTACTTCGCTTCCAACGTATATAGGACTCATTTCAATCCTATGCCACTCGGCTTGACCGTCTTTTGCGAATGTGCCATCTACCATATATTCAAATTCAAAATGCTGGCCAGAAAACACCTTATTGTAATAACCTTTCCAAAGTGTCGTATGCTCCTTTGTAAAGGCCACAGATTCAAAAGTATTGATACCTATCTCAATTTTAGCATCGTACAATTCTGTTCTGCTGTTTTGAAAGGCTTTATTGAAGCCTGTGAAGAGATAGTTTTTGTCAAGACTCCATACCAGGTCCTTCGTACTATTGATGATCGCAGCATTTATTTGATCTTGTATTTTTTGCTGCTTTTCTTTTTTCTTGACAGTACTTAAATCACGTGCAACGGCATAAAATTGCTTTGTCTGTTTATTGAATTTGGAGGTCCACTCTAGATAAACTGTTGAGCCATCTTTATGGTATAGTCTATTCTCGAAATAAGTATCTTCCTCGCCACTTTTAATGCCAAGCCCCTGCTGGTCTGTTTTAGCTGCATCATCAGTATGTAAATGTTCGTAAATGGTGGTGCCTATTAATTCACCACAGGAATAACCTAAAATAGTTTTTGACGAACTGCTCACATGCTCAAATTTGTAGTGCTCATCAAAAACACATATCAAGTCGATGGACAATTCAAAAAACTGTTGGACCTGGCTGTTGGGATCCGTTACTTTATTTTTGCTCATGTTGTTTTGGAAGTAAAAAATGCATCTGATCAACAGTTTCTAAAAATACTACGAACAATAGCAAGATACAAGCGAAAATGACCTAATAAGTTACCTCCAATAAGTAGCGATTATTTATTGGAGGGACACGATAATTTCGAACGCTACCTGCTTGTGAAAACTGATCTCTGCCATGGTGAGATTAAAACTATCCCCTCCCTGATAAAATTCAATGCCAAGTAGTAAGTATTGTTTTTTGATCTAATGAGTTTACTTTATTAGCCTTATTAAGTAGTGAGTGTTACAATATATTGTTACGATTCATTCCGTTTTAGGGAATAAAGATACAGTTTGAGTAAGTTTGTGAATACAATAAGATGGTTTTTGGCTTTCTATTTTGTATTGTATTGGCTGCTCTGACTAGCTCTTTTAAACTGGGAAGGTGTCAACTGGTTTTCTCTAGTAAAGGCAGTCGTAAAATGTGAGAGGTTTTCAAATCCGCATGAGAAGCAGGCTTGTGTTACAGTAGAATTACACTTGAGTAGAATCTTTTTTGCTAATTTAAGACGCTCTTTTATTACATACTGACTTGGTGTATATCCAAAAGTTTCTTTAAATTTTTTGAAGAAAGTAGAGCGACTCATGCAGCTTGCTTTTGCTAGTTTGTTGAAATCAATTTTCTCTGCAAGTCTGTTCTTAATAATTGCAATTGCATAAGCCAAGGGGTGGGATTTGCTGAGGCTTTCGTATGATTTATCAAATACGTGACGCGCTTGTGTTTGCATAAGCCTAATAATCATTTCTTTCAAGGCTAATTCTATTAAAATATCTTTATGTTTTCCCCGATCATTTAATGAAATATTTATTATTCTGTTAATGGTCTGGTTTAGGTCGTTATTATTAATAATATGATGAATATCTTCATTTATAAGCCAAGATTCCTCTGGTAGTACTTTTGCATAATCTTCATTTAACAAGCCTAGGGTATTTTCAATCAAGCTCCCAGAAATACCTAGTGCCAGACATTGGGTAGGATACGCACTATTTGCATTAGGGAAGTCAATTTCCATTAATTCATTTGGACCTACAATAACTGATTCTCCAGGTAAGTAATCAAAGGACGGTTTGTCTTTTAGGTGCATAATCTTTTTGCCCTTTAACATAGAGGTATAGACAAAATCATTAAAAAGTAAGCCGACCTGATGCGCTTCTTGATGCGTCTCAAACACATGTAATTCACATTGATTAAATGTATAGGTTGTTTGGTTTTCCACTAAGGAATGGAGCGTTTTTTCGTTATTTAATGCAATCGATTGCAGCATATGCCCTTGATTCATAGAATTTATAAGTCGTTTATTGACAACAATTTACAAATTTTTGATAGATAATGAAATATACTGTGAGCAAAATAATCTGTACTAAGAGCAAAACATGTCAATTTATTATATGGCAAATTGCTCTTGTTATAAAATAAAACAAACCATGGATACAGTAGAAAAAAAACATAATGCAGTAGATCGACCGCTTATAAAAGCGCAGTATGAGAATTTCATCGGTGGGCAGTTTGTGAAACCGAAAAGTGGAGAGTATTTTGACAATATAAGTCCGGTAGACGGCAAGTTTTTATCGAAAGCGGCGAGAAGTACCAAGGAAGATGTAGATGCAGCTATTGATGCTGCTCATGTAGCATTTGCTACCTGGTCTAAGACTTCTGCCGCTGCTCGATCAGCCGTGCTGTTAAAAATTGCTGACGTGATAGAGGAAAATTTAGAAATGCTTGCTAGGGTGGAAACCTTGGATAATGGTAAAGCATTACGAGAGACGAGAGCGGCAGATTTACCGCTTTGTGTTGATCATTTTAGGTACTTTGCTGCTGCAATACGAGCTGATGAAAGCTCCATGTCAGAGCACGATGAGCATACAGTGAGTATCAATTTACAAGAGCCCCTAGGTGTTGTAGGCCAAATTATACCCTGGAATTTTCCGCTATTAATGGCCACTTGGAAAATAGCTCCTGCATTAGCTGCTGGATGTTGCACCGTGGTCAAGCCTGCTGAGCAAACGCCAACTTCAATCATGGTACTTATGGAGTTAATTCAAGACATAGTGCCAGCGGGAGTACTTAATGTAGTAACAGGATTTGGCCCTGAAGCTGGAAAGCCATTAGCGCAATCAAGTAAAATAGCCAAGGTAGCCTTTACAGGGGAAACCACAACTGGCAGGCTAATTATGCAATATGCTTCTGAGAACCTAATACCAGTGACAATGGAATTAGGTGGTAAGTCGCCAAATGTATTTATGAAAAGTGTAATGGATGAAGATGACGCCTTCCTCGATAAATGTATTGAAGGAGCTGTCATGTTTGCCTTGAACCAAGGAGAAGTATGTACTTGCCCTTCTAGAATTCTGGTACATGAGGACATTGCGGATGAGTTTCTAAAACGTGTGGTGGAAAGGACGAAAGCTATAAAAATGGGCCATCCATTAGCAGAAGATACCATGATGGGCGCACAGGCTTCTAATGACCAGTATGAGAAGATATTGTCTTATTTGGATATTGGTAAACAAGAAGGTGCAGAAGTACTTTGCGGCGGTGAACCAGCTAAGTTAAATTCAGGCTTGGAAGGAGGGTACTATATTCAGCCAACGATATTTAAAGGACATAATAAGATGCGGGTATTTCAGGAAGAGATATTTGGCCCCGTTGCTTCGGTAACAACCTTTAAAACAACAGAGGAAGCTATTGAGATCGCTAACGATACATTGTATGGACTAGGTGCGGGACTTTGGAGTAGAGATGCTCATGAGCTCTACATGGTACCAAGAGCTATAAAAGCAGGCAGAGTATGGGTGAATAATTACCATGCTTATCCTGCACATGCGCCATTCGGTGGCTACAAAAAGTCAGGTTTTGGTAGAGAAAATCATAAAATGATGTTGAACCATTATCGTCAGACAAAAAATATGTTGATTTCTTACGATAAGAATAAATTAGGGTTCTTTTAGTCGATAGAGCTACCAGCATAATATATTTTAATGTTTTACTTGTCCTGGTATTTTATCAGGACAAGTTTTTACCAGACAACGCAAATAAAATGAATAGAATTGATGTAACAGCAGCAGCAAAAGATGTGATCGATCAGCTTCGTGAACGCTTTGGCCCATTAATGTTTCACCAAAGTGGAGGGTGTTGCGATGGTTCTTCTCCTATGTGCTTTGAAAAAGGGGAGTTTATTATTGGTGAAAGTGATCTGCTACTGGGCGAAATACATGCATGTGAATTTTATATGTCAAAAGACCAATATGAATATTGGAAATACACCCATTTAACTGTTGATGTTATACCTGGAAGGGGTTCTAGCTTTTCTTTAGAAATTCCGATGGGAATTCGTTTTATGATCCGCTCACGCATGCTAACACCACAAGAATTAGTGGCGTTCGATATCCGATAAGTAGCTCGTCATAGTTATGCTCTTTCATAAATGACATAGTCAAAGGCAATTTTATGCTTTTCGTCTATTCCGTGCTTTATTCTACTAACTTCATTCCAATTGCTTAAATCTACCTCAGGAAAATAGGCGTCAGCATCGGGGAATTCTGCAAACACCTCCGTAATGTACAACTGGTCTGCGAGCGGCAGGCACAACTTGTATATTTCTCCACCCCCGATTACATATAACTCTTCTTCATTGTTGTTTCTAGCATAATTAATGGCAGACTGAACATCGTGAAATACTTCCGTCCCAGCATTTTGCCATTCTTTGTTTCGTGTAACGACTAAATTCACACGATTTTTAAGTGGTCTAAATGCCTTTGGTAGCGAATCGAAATTTTTTCTGCCCATCAGGATGTGGTGATTTCTGGTCTGGTCTTTAAAATACTGCATATCAGCAGGCAGGTGCCAGATCATACCATTGTCTTTCCCAATAGCTCCGTTTTGAGCCCTTGCTACAATCATTGAAATCTTCATGCTTATTATAATTGGTTACCTCTTAAAAAATCTTTTACAAACATACGTTTTTTTCCTTCTTGCTGAAATTCATTTATGGCTACTTTTCCTTTGCCACACTGTATGTAAATATATGTCTTGTTATCTGTACTGATATCACCTGCCTTTCCAGTGCTTTCTTGATCAACTACATCAACAAAGTGAAGCTTATACTTTTTGTCATTTAAAACCGACCATGCCGATGGAAATGGGTTCAAGCCTCTGACAAAATTAAAAATATCTTCAGCCGTATGAGACCAGTCTATTTCTGTATTTTCCTTGAATAATTTTGGTGCATGCCGTAGAAGCACAGAAGTGTCTTGTTCGATCAATTTGAAATCGTCTTTTTCGATCGCTTTTACGGTCTTTAGCACTAATTCGGCACCTTTTTCCATAAGCCTCTTGTACAAGCTGCCGGTGGTGTCTTCTCTTCTTATCGCTTCTTTTTCCTGCAGTAGAATATTTCCAGTATCAATCTCATGCTTTAAAAAGAAGGTAGTGAGGCCAGTAGTCT
Source organism: Marivirga sp. (assembly GCA_046709585.1). Lineage (GTDB taxonomy): Bacteria > Bacteroidota > Bacteroidia > Cytophagales > Cyclobacteriaceae > Marivirga. The sequence goes on along the minus strand of JBKEFO010000025.1, from coordinate 13,462 downwards.
TTTCGCCATTAATAACTGCCCAATGAATAGGGGCAGCCCCTCTGTATTGCGGTAGGAGGGAGCCATGCAGATTAAAAGTACCATACTCTGGCATATTCCAAACTACTTCAGGAAGCATCCGGAAAGCAACAACAATCTGCAGCTTAGCTTGATAGCCTTTTAGGGTTTCAATAAATAAAGGATCTTTCAGGTTGGTTGGTTGTAGGATAGGTAAATTGGCAGATAGTGCATACTCCTTTACTGCAGATATGGCTAATTTCTGACCTCTGCCTTTGGGTTTGTCTGGAGCAGTAATTACGGCACTGATCTTATAACCTTCTTCAACTAGTTTTTTTAGTGGTGGTACAGCAAAGTCAGGCGTACCCATATATATAATATTCAATTCTCTCATGCCTTCCAAAGTTAAGGATATCACCCGATTTTAAATAAAAATGGCAACGATATTCTTTTAATGTCCGCCTATTTGGTTGATGCATATCGGTATTTTTTATGTTAATAATATTTTTAATCGAATAGATGACCTCGTGAATTATTTAAAAATAGTTATTGCGTACCTGCTTTTATTTCAGACGGCTTATTTATATGGTCAAACATACCAAAGCTTGTATAAAGCGGGCTTGGCAGCTTATGAGGCTGGTCAGGACACTGTATTTCTAGAGAAAATACAGTATGCAAATGAATTGAGGATTGATCATCAGACTATTATGTATCAGTTGGCTATTGCTTTGGTTTTAGATGGGCAGTTAGACTCTTCTTGTTATTATTTGAGCAAAGTCATAGAGATTAACGCGATCAATTATGACTTGTCTGCCATGGAGCTGCAAAAACTTAAAGGGTTAGCTGCATTTCAGGAAATTATAAGACGACAAAGATTCCTGAAGACGCCCTATTTGCTGGCAGATACTGCACTGCTTATTAATGATGCTTCGATGCATATTCAAAATGTTGCTTTTGATAGTATTAAACGCATGTTTGTGTTAAGCAGTATTAATAAAGGAAATCTATTCTGGCTAGAAACAACAGGAGTCCTGTTGCCTGTATTGGATTTGCCTTTACCTGTGTCTCCAACAGGAATGGCTGTTAACTCTCAGGCGAATATTTGGCTTGCTGCCATGGGCGTGGTTGAGGAAGGTTTGGCGCCTGCCGATGGGCAACTTAATAAAGCCTTTCTATATAAAATTGATTTGACCACCTCATCTATTTTAAAAAGCTTCCAAGTAAAGGATGAAAAACCACATTTATTTGGTGATGTATTCGTAAGTGGAGAGGGGGTGGTATAGGTTTCGGATAGCAAGCAAAATGAAATTTATGTGCTCAATAATGAAACTTTAGAACCATTATTAAATACGGAGAAACTTTTGTCTCTTCAAGGCATTACACAAGTGGGCAGGTATTTAATTATCGCAGATTATGTTAAGGGGTTATTTTCGTATGATTTAGCATCAGGGGCGCTTGAACAGATCAATAATTCAACAAGGCTATCCTTAAAAGGAATGGACGGTTTATACCAGCATGAGGATTACCTCATTGCCGTTCAAAATGGGGTGCAGCCTCATAGGGTAATTAAAATCACCTTGAATGATGCGCTAAGTGATGTTTTAAGTTGCGAGTATTTAGAAAAAGCACACCCTTCATTTGGTGAACCTACGCTGGGGTATATAAATGATCATCAATTTTACTTTGTAGCCAATAGTTTTTGGACTAAGAATAACAAAGGAATTATAGCGGAGACATCAACAGAATTACCTGCAATCTTAAGGCTAGATTTGGCTGAATGAATTAAGCTTCAGATAGTGATGATTCAAGGAGATGTTTATGACGGCAATGCAAGTTCCTTGAACCAAGTCTGGGAAGTAATCGTTTACCATAGATATTGATGCAGCAAGATGTTAGGTGGTATTTATGCATGCCTTGATCACATCATTATCCCATTCTTTGATTGTATCGCTGCTGGTAGCTTAGTTTCTCCTAGCATTTCTCTTAAATCTATTTCAATGGTTCTGCATAGAGAGAGCATTGGAATATCATTTGCCATCCCTTGAAATGGATTTTCAGTATAGTCGCCAATTATTTCCATCACAATAAATACCCAACCTACTAATACCGCAAATGGAATCGATAACCAAATCCCAAAGTCACCTAGTTTAGCGAATTCACTCACCATGCCAAAGGGCAGTAGAAAAATGAAGATACCGACAAATACGAAACTCATGCTTCCATACTGTCTTGGTAGGGGGAATTTTTTTATTCTCTCAGTCTTCCCTTGGTGTTCATAAAAGTGGCTTAAAATTTTCTGCATTTCCATGTGCCTAAAATCATCAATTAGATTTTCCGCTCTCAAGGATGCTAAATCCGTTGCTTGCTGATCGATAATTTGAGTGGCCGTATTTTTACTCTTCATCAGGCGATCATATTCATATAACGGCAAAAAATCTTTTATTTGAATACTATTTATTTCATCACCCATTAAGCCAGTACCGAAGTTTCTTATGTATTTCCTCCCAGCTTTACCCACCAAGCCTCGTTGATTAGCATGTTCCCAAGTCGTTAATTGCAGTAGCTGATTTCTCAAGACATAAAGCCATGCGATATGGCGGTATATCAGTCTTTTTTTGTGCGCTTGTAGTTTATGTGAAGGGGTCGCCTCATCTGTAAATTGATTGCTGACAAAGCTTTTCACGTACATGCCCCAGCTTCTGCTACTATTGACTATGCCACCCCATATTTTTCTAGCTTCCCACATTCTGTCATAGGCACTATTGTTTTTAAAACCCACATAAAATGCGACTGCAGTACCAATTAGTGAGAGGGGTAACCAAGGAATAGTTAGCCACTGTAATTTAGTATAATGGTATAGCAGTGTTACTGCCGTCATCCAGGTGGTCAACCAAATAATATGGTGACCAGAAAACTGCATAATGCGTTTGAAACTCAGATTCTTGGTGATGATCATAAAAGGATAATATGTTCTGCATAAATTTAAGTGATTCTTGGGCAAGAAAAAAGCCTAATCAAATGATTACCCTGCTCTGATCCAACCAGGATTCGAACAGGAAATCTACTGCTTAGAAGGCTGGTTGAATAATTCTGATTCTCAATAAGTTGAGCGTTGTAACGGTATTTTGTGTGCAAAATCAATGATGATTTTTCATTATTGGTCTCGCGTTGAATAATGAGTAGTGAGGTTATTCATCAATAAATGTTGTTCAAGAGTCTTTATTAGAATAAATACGTCTGAACCCTAGAATTGATTCTTTAGAGATAGTTAGTCTCAATTGTCAGCAAAACGAATTTGAAATATGTAACTTATGTTACTTAACATAAATATTGAACATGCTATATTAGGATGTTTATGTTTGGGAAATTATAGATAGTAGGATTTTGAAAAGAAGAGATTTTGTTAAAAAAGCAACATTAAGTACGTTTGCCACAATCATAGGAGCAGAGATCGTATATGGGTCTACTATGCTTGAAGGTTATAAGCCATTAGCACTTCAAGACAGTGATCCATTTAAAATGTTTAATAAAAGCAACGAGATGATTGTTTTAAACGACAAACCTTGGAACATTGAAGCACAAGCTCATTTACTAGACGATAAAATTACGCCAGAGTCAAAAATGTTCATTAGAAATAATGGATTCATTCCTGAGAGCATTGATGCAAAGACTTGGACATTGACCATTGATGGTGAGTCCGTGAAAGAACAAAAAACATACGCACTTGCAGAGCTGAAATCTAAGTTTAAACAGCATACTTATCAGTTAGCATTAGAATGTGGAGGAAACGGAAGAAGTGAATTTAACCCTCCGGCAAAAGGAAATCAATGGACAGTTGGTGCAGTGCATTGTGCTACTTGGACAGGTGTACGTTTAAAAGATGTTTTAGAAGACGCAGGTGTCAAGGATGATGCTGTATACATTGGCTATCATTCTGCAGATAGGCATTTGAGTAGAAATCCTAACAAAGAGCCTATATCTAGGGGTGCACCAATGATAAAGGCACTTCAAGACGAAACATTATTAGCTTTTGAAATGAATGGTAAAGACATACCATTGGTTCATGGTTATCCATTACGTTTAGTTGCTGGCGGGTGGCCAGCATCCGTTTCAGGGAAATGGGTGAATAGAATAAGCATTAGAAACAAAATACATGATGGCTCAAAAATGACAGGTACAGCATATCGTGTACCTTGTGAACCTGTAGCGCCTGGTGAAAAGGTTAAGGACGAAGATATGTGTATAATTGAATCTATGCCCGTAAAATCTTTAATTACTTACCCTAAAACTGGTGCAAGCATTGATGAAGGGAAACCTTTAGAAATTAGAGGCCATGCTTGGGCAGGAGAATTAGAGGTCTCAAAAATGGAATATTCTATAGATTTTGGATCAACTTGGAAAGAATGTCCAATTGAAAAACCATTAAATCGTTTAGCATGGCAACATTTCTCTGCTACTGTTGAATTTCCTAAAAAAGGATACTACGAAGTTTGGGCAAGAGCGACAGACGCACAGGGTATAGCTCAACCTATGCTATTACCTGGGTGGAATCCTAAGGGTTATTTAAATAATGCTTGTCATAGAATTGCAGTAAAAGTTAAATAGATGTCTAAGAACCAAGATTTATTTAAAGGAGTTACGAAAGTATATCATCTAACATTGTCAGCATTTAGCCTTTTTATGATAATTGGCGTTTTATTTACAATTTATTACAACGATCCAAATGCTTTAGCTTTTAAAGAAGACACCAGTATTCCTGTTGTTACTGAACAAATAGATAGAAATTTAATAGAAAAGGGTATTCACGTACGTACTGGCTTTGTTGATGCTGAAGGTTTGATGCTGGTCGTAAATAATTGCACCAATTGCCATTCTGCCAAATTAGTAACTCAAAACAGAATGAATGAGGAAAGTTGGAATGCAACAATAAAGTGGATGCAAGAAACACAAGGATTATGGGATTTAGGAGATAATCAGGAAGTTATTGTGAATTACTTAGTTACGAACTATCCTGTTTCAGATAAAGGTCGACGCGAGAATTTAACTAATATTAAATGGTATGACTTGGAGAATTAGCTTGGTAATTTTAGTGCTTTCCATTACTTCTTGTAGTGATGAAAAGAGTGGTACAATAGGTGCTAATGAGCAATATATTGAAAGTGCAGGAACTGACTATTTAATAGAAGTAGACGAGCTATTAGAAATAGCTAATAATCCAAATATTAAGATTTTAGACTTTAGAAAGCCTGAATTTTATAATGAAGGGCACCTAAAAGGGGCTCTTAATATTTGGCGTACAGATATTGAAGATATGTCTTATGCTTACAAAGGGATGATGGCAGGGCGCGAGCAATTAGAAACCTTGTTTAGTAACTTAGGTATAAGTAATAATGATAGTATCATTATTTATGATGATAACGCATTATGTGATGCTTCAAGATTATGGTGGTTATTGCAGAATTATGACCTTACTAAGGTGAGATTATTTCACGGAGGTATAACAGCGTGGAAAGCAAAAAAAGGAGCTATTTCTACAGAAGTACCAATAGTGAATAAAACATCTTTTAAAGTAACAAAAACGCCTTCAATGAGGTTGTATGTTTCTAAAGATGAGATGTTAGCAGCGGTTATTAATAAGTCAATAATCTTAGATGCTAGAACAACTGATGAATATTCTGGGAAAATACAGAAAAAAGGATCAGCAAAGGCAGGAAGAATACCAAATAGTAAGTTGATAGATTGGGCAGATGCTGTAAATTTTGATGGGGATAAGAAGTTGAAACCTAAAGATGAACTGCAAAAAATGTATAGCGCATTAATTGACTCAAAAATAGATACGGTGATTGTTTACTGTCATAGTGGTGTACGCTCAGCTCACACAACATTTGTACTTACAGAAATATTAGGATATAAAAACGTAAAAAATTATGATGGTTCTTGGACAGAATGGAGTCAGTTTAATGACTTGCCCTATGAACGAGATACTGTTATAACTTTAATAAACTAGTTATGAATAAATATATAGAAGCATTTGTAAATTCATTTGTGGGTACAGTAGATTGGACTTGGAAGTCTATCTTATTTGAGGTGCCTTGGTACACTAATTATTTTTGGGGACTTATTGCTATTTCTCTTATTGTATGGGGTTTAGAGATTGCTTTTCCTTGGAGAAAAGAACAGGCTATTTTTAGAAAAGACTTCTGGTTGGATGGGTTTTATATGTTCTTTAATTTCTTTCTCTTCTCTATTGCTATAAGTGGTTTTTACAAACTATTACAGCTTGGTTTCGAGGATCTAGGAATTTCAGAAAATTCATTTACGTTATTTGATCCTTCAGGGTGGCCTATGTGGGCGCAACTTCTTGTCTTTTTTGTAGTGCTGGATTTTGTGCAATGGTTTACTCATACCTTATTACATAAATATCCAATTCTTTGGAAATTCCATAAGGTGCATCATAGCGTTAAGGAAATGGGATTCGCTGCACATTTACGTTACCACTGGATGGAAAACTTATTTTATAAGCCTTTAAAAACCTTTGGGGTAATGATTTTATTTGGCTTCGAGCCAGCGCAAGCTTACATTGTTCACTTTATAGCAATTACTATAGGGCACTTGAACCACTCAAATGTTAAAATTACTTGGGGACCTTTAAAATATATTATTAACAATCCTGTGATGCATCTATACCATCACGCTTATAATCTGCCAAAAGGAAAATATGGTGTAAACTTCGGTATAAGCTTGAGTATATGGGATTATATTTTTAAAACAAATTATATTCCTGAAGATAGCGGTACAATAAAGCTAGGCTTTCCTGGTGTTGATGAATTCCCACAAGATTTTGTGCATCAAAACACTTATGGCTTTAAAAAAGGTCAACGGTAGTTAGCCGCCGATAGCTATCATGCTTCTGTTTTTCTCGTAGTTGGATGGATCTTTAAATTTATCTAGTGTATCCATCCCACCACGGGTTTTAAACTTTTCTTTTATTGCGCTCTCAATCAATGGGGTTATAGACTCACCTGCTCGTAAAGGTGTAAGTAGGTCTGTTTCGGCTGCTGAGAATAGACAATTTTTAATTTGACCATTTGCTGTAAGCCGAATGCGATTGCAAGAATCACAAAAAGGATTTGTAACCGTACTGATAATAGCAAAAGTGCCTTTATAACCTCTAATTCGATAATTTCTGGAGGTGTCATTAGGACGGTCTGTAATGCGTTGAACATCCGCTTTCGCGAAAGCAGTACCTGCGCAGTCCATAATCTCTTGATAAGAAACTAACTTTGACATGTCCCAACGGTTTCCGTCAAATGGCATAAACTCGATAAATCGAATGTGAAGTAGATGCTTCTCTGAAAGCTTTATGAAGTCAATAATTTCATCTTCATTAACCCCCTTCATCAATACGCAGTTGAGTTTTACATTAAAACCATTTGCTACGAGCTGAAAAATGTTTGCATATACACGGTCAAAATAATCTCTACGTGTAATACTTTTAAAACGCTCTGGTATTAAGGTATCAAGACTAACATTGATATTTCGTATGCCTAATTTCTTGAAGGTTTCTATATGCCGATCTGTAGTAATAGCATTTGTGCTTATCGCAAGTTCTACGGGCAATGATGCCAATTTCTCTAGTATTTTTTGAGCATCTTTTCTTACTAATGGTTCTCCACCTGTGAGGCGTATTTTTGTTACGCCAGCATTTACAAATGTACTCGCAATCGTATATATCTCATCTGCTGTCATTAAGTGAGCTTTAGGCGCGAGTTGTATCCCTTGTGCAGGCATACAGTAGGTACAACGCAAATTACATCGCTCTGTTAGTGAGATGCGTAAATAGGTGTGTTTCCTTCCAAAAGTATCTTTTAGCATATGTTTATTTTAGTCGTGTCTACCACCTTGGGCTACTTTAAAAATGTGTAGTGCAGCAGGAAAAATTGCATCCATAGATTCCGCAGCACCTTTTGTAGATCCTGGTAATGCCAGCACTAGCGTTTTACCTATCATTCCAGCCGTACTTCTTGAAAGCATTGCATAGGGTGTGCGTGATTGTCCATAACTGCGTATGGCTTCTTCTATTCCTGGAATAGAGCGTTCCAGTAATGGTTGTAAAGCTTCTGGGGTAACATCTCTAGGAGAGAGTCCGGTACCGCCAGTAAATATTATTAAATCTAATCCACTTGCTTGTAAAGCATGAGTCTTTTCTTGAATAAGCACCTTTTCATCAGGTATCACTTGATAGTCTGCAATGGTAACGCCCATAGCTTCTAATTTTGCAATGATTGCTTTACCTGCTTTATCCTCTTTATTTCCTTTTGAAATAGTATCAGAACAAACAATAACGGCTGCACGAATAGAATTTTCTAAGTCTTTTGTATAATCACTTTTACCGCCGCGCTTTTCAAGTAATTTAATATGATGTATTTCTATGCCTTTATCTATAGGCTTTAGCATATCATACATGTTAAGAGCAACGACACTAGCGCCGTGCATTGCTTCTACTTCTACGCCTGTTTTATAGATGGTTTTAACTGTAAAATCTATAGTGATATCTAGTCCGTTTATTGTATAGGTTATCCCAGCATATTCTATGGGTATAGGGTGACAATCAGGAAGTAGCTCAGGTGTTTTCTTTACACCCAATAGTCCAGCAGCTTTACTCATTGCAAAAACATTCCCCTTAGGTACAGTATCGTTTTTTATGGCAGTAATCGTTTCTTGCTTACTCACTTTTACAGTGGCTTGAGCAGTAGCAACACGTAGTGTGCTATTCTTATGTGTGATATCTACCATCTTAATTATTTATTTTCCATTGATGCGTGTCGTTATCGAATAGTTCTTTTCCAAAAACAGGAGCTTGTAATTTAATAGCTTCTACAATTTCTTCTAAAGCTTCAAAAACAATTTTTCTATGTGGAGCTGAGACAAATACAAAAAGGCATATTTCTCCCACTTTTACAATGCCTAAACTATGGTAGATATGCATACAGCTGATATCATATTTTTCAAATATAGCTTCTCGTATATCGTGAAAGGTTTTATTGGCCATCTCTTCATAGGCACTGTAGTCAATAGCAGTAACAGTCTTATCACCTATTGTATCTGCACGTACTTGCCCTAAAAAAATAGTATGAGCACCAATACTGGTTTTAGATTGGTGTTTTGCAATTGAATTTGCAATAAAATCTGGTGATATTGCTCCTTGAACAAATACATTTTTTGGTTTACTCATTTCACTTTTGTTTTTTGATGGGCTGCTTTCGCGAAAGCGTAATACGTTCCCATTGCATTGTTTTTATATCAAATAAGCCAACAACCCCCGACAATGGGTTGCCTAATCCAGTAATGATTTTTATCGTTTCGGTCGCTTGCATTAAACCAATAATGCCCGGCAATACAGGAAGAATACCACTTTCATTACAATCTTCAATTTTTGATACTGGAGGATTAGGAAAAAGACATCTGTAGGTAGGTCCGTTATCTAAGTTAAATACTGCTACTTGACCTTGATATTTATACACCGCCCCATAAACAAAAGGTTTCTGTAATTCTAGGCAAGTATCATTTATGAGGTAACGAGCCGAAATCATGTCTGTAGCATCAATTATGATGTCATAATCTTTTATTAAAGCCATCGAATTTTCAGTAGATAACATCGTGTCATACTTCTGGATGATACAATTTGGATTAAGTTTTTCTAATTGTCGCTTCGCTATATCTACTTTAAGTGCGCCTACGTCATCTATCGAATATAAGATTTGTCTATGAAGGTTTGAAACAGCTACCCTATCAAAATCTACAATACCAATAGTGCCTATACCAGACGAAACTAGATATTGCATTGCTGGACAACCCAGACCACCAGCACCTATTACTAATACTTTTGCAGCACCCAGCTTTTCTTGACCTTGATACCCTATTTCAGGCAGTTGGATTTGTCGTATGTATTTCTCGTTATTGTTCACTTTATTTTATCCTCCTGCAAATGGTGGTAATAATGCGAGTTCTACTTCTCTTGAGATTTCTGTTTTTTTATCAACAATTCTGTGATCTACAGCGACATTAAATTCTTGAGAGGCTAAAGCAGGATAGGAGTTATTTAATTGATTTATAATAGCCTCTACACTGCTTGTTTCTATGTTGAGATACTCACTTGATTTAGTTGTGATCTCTGCGATTTGACCAAAATATTTAATGTGTATTTTATGTTTCATTTTACTAACTTTCAATACGTTGATGTTTTATAAAATCACTAGTATGATTGTGTAAATTCTCAAACTGAGTTATCATTTTTTTTGCATAAGGAGTGAGTCTCATTCCACCCCCAGCACTACCTCCTATTGTAGTGGTTGTCATAGATTCTTGTCCTGCATCGTTGACACTTTTTATTAGATCCCAGGCTTTCTTATAAGATATATTTAATAGTTTTGCAGCCTTGTTCAATGACCCAAGTTCGTCCACAGCCTTTAAAAGCTTGATGCGTCCACTACCTAGAAATGAAGCTCCATCTGCTTCTACCCATACTTTATATTTTACCTGATAGCCCATAATTTAATTAGGTAGTAGTAATACATTAAGCTCGTCTCCAGTATCAATATTTTGTTCGCCTTCTGGCATATAAACCAATGCGTTTGATACGGCAAAAGACCGAAGCATTGACGATGCTTGACTATCTAATATTTCTACAGTTTCCGCTGTTGCGAAAGCTTTAAGAAATTGCGCTATTGTTCCGTTTTTCTTAAAACTATGGACACTGAGAAGTTTTTGACTACGCACATCTGAACTTTCTTTACCTGAGTACCTAGCAATTGCTAAAGCCACATATACATAAAAACAACTAAGCGCTGAAGCAGGATTACCAGGAAGTGCAAAAACAAAACGATTATTCTTTTTACCAAAGTATAGCGGTTTGCCAGGCTTTTGTTTCACTTTATAGAAGACTTCATCGACCCCTATAGCCGTAAGGGCATCACTAACAAAATCATAATCACCCACTGAAATACCACCAGAGACGATTGTAAAATCGTAGGTGTCCAGCGTTTTATTTAAAACCGTTTCCGTTTTATTGTAATCATCTGCGACCTTTTGAATGCTTACTTCATGAATACCTAAACCGGCGAGCGCATTTTTAAGCATTAAGGTATTACTTTCATACACTTTACCTTCTGTAAGGGGCGTACCTATTTCTACTAATTCATTACCTGTTACTACGATAGCAACAGTTGGCTTTTTGTAAATAAGCACTTGAGTTATTCCTAAGCTGGCCAAGAAACCTAAAGTACTTGGAAAGAGGGTTACATTCTTAGAAAGTGCGAGTGTGTCTTTTTTAATTTGCTCTCCTACAGGACGAATATTACTTCCTAAATTAATATCTCCTTTAATACTGATCGTATTTCCTTCTCTAGAAATAAGTTCTTGCTTTACAACTGTATTTGCTGTTACTGGAACTTGAGCTCCTGTGAAAATACGAACAGCTTCTCCTTCAGAAAGATTAATGCTTGACACATCGCCAGCCTTTATTTCGCCTTTAACTGTATATGTTCTCGTATCACCAAAATGCAAGGCATAGCCATCCATTGCAGATTGTTTAAAGGTCGGAAGGTTTATAGGAGCAATGATATCTTCAGCCAGCACATATCCATGTGCTTTTTCTACGGAGATTCTTTCCGTTTTAGGAGTACATTTTACGTTTTCTAAGACTAGTGATATGGCTTTTTCTACAGTAATCAAAATTTCCGTTATATTCACTGAAATATAACGAATTCAATTCACAGTGACTTCATTAATTTCTAGTAAAGACAATGGTGTTAAGTTTTACAAGCAGTATAATTTTATGTATTCTTTTTTTTGTAGTAGCAGTTTTATATGCTTCAGTCGGCTTTGGTGGTGGTTCTAGCTATCTAGCCATTCTTGCCTTAGTAGCGGTTTCATTTTTTACAATGAGGTCTGTAGCTTTAGTATGCAATATTATTGTTGTCATTGGAAGCACCTATTGGTTTATAAAAAAGGGACATTTTAAAATAGTTGATTTCTTACCTTTTATAATCAGTAGTGTACCTATGGCGTTTTTAGGAGCCTCGTTTAAACTAAATGAACAATTGTTTTTTGTTTTACTAGGTATTGTATTAATGATTGCTGCCATTTTTCTTATTTGGCAAACCAAAACCTTTTCAAGGCTTGAAGGAGAAAATACTACTCAGTATTCGCCTTTCATAAACTATATTCTAGGTGCTAGTATTGGATTTGTATCTGGTATGGTAGGCATAGGGGGTGGTATTTTTCTTGCACCTATTTTATATTATTTAAAATGGGGAACACCGGTAAAAATAGCTGCACTGGCAAGTTTTTTTATTCTAGTAAATTCAATCTCTGGATTAGGAGGTCTTTTCTTTTCAGAAACCTTTAATGCACCTGTGCCGATACTGGTAGGTCTAGGTTTATCTGTATTAATAGGCGGGCAAGTAGGTGTTAGGTTAAGTTTTAAAAAGCTTTCACCTAGCGCGATGAAAGTGATAACTGCCGTATTAGTATTTATAGTAGGAGTGAGAGTTTTGCTAGTGAATGGCTTAAATGTATTCTAATAAATAGTAGAGGACTGCAATGTATTTATAAAGTTATAAGGTCTTTAAAGTATATCGAGTCCAAAACAAATTTGAAGAAATCATTAATTGACAAACAGAAAAATATGCTAAGTGTAACAGAATACTGAATTAGGGGAACATTTTTGAGTTTTGTTTCACTAGAAAATAAAAAAAACCTCTTTAAACTAAATTAAAGAGGTTTTTTTTACTTGTTTGTGTGATCCAATTGAACTCTTCACCTAGTCTTTAGGTGATCTATAATTTAACTGCTTAACACGCTATTGTATTATTTTTTCGACGAGTAGTATGATAGATTCTATTAGTAGGTAGTATTGAACCGATAAATTAATCCACCTTGCCACCTGAACAGAGTACTAAGTTAATGTTCTTCTAGTTACCATTTCACCAAGTATAATCTGTACCTAAATCATCACTACTCATAAATAGGTATTGCCACTATCAATGGAATGGCTGAAATTTGCTAATTGGACGGTTTCATTAAATAGAAGTATTCTTTGCTAGCAAGACTAAGCTGCAAAAAAAAAATAGGGCTAATAATAAAGCTTCTGATATTAAAGAAGTAAGATGCTTCTCAAATTTTATAAAGAAAGTACTGAAAGCATATAAATAGTAAGGATTTTAAAATACACACTGAAAAAATACGCTCAAAAATATAATAAAGCATGATAAAATTGATACTCAATAATCAAGGATTTTTAAAAAATAGAATGATAAGTAAATTAAAAAATTACTTCTTGTGCTTATTTTTTATTTTTATAAGCCTACCAATTTCCTTCGCTCAAAGCTGGGAGCAGTTGGGTGCTGATATAGATGGAGAAGCAGAAGTTGATTTTTCTGGATATTCAGTTTCATTCGCTGCA